>CAZJJK010000015.1:0-14316 GCA_964546285.1 uncultured Treponema sp.
CGTCTTTCCTCCAGGAAAATGGATTCTTAAAATAGTGTGAGATATCCGGGCTAGCCGTAGATTTACGCCAAGTTTCGGCGGTTCGTAGTCCTCCGGTAATTCTTCTTCTTTGTAAATATATAGCTGGTTAATGCCTACTTCGGCCATAAGCGCCACCGGCCCTATCCGTGGGCGGATACCGACATCGAAAAGATTCAGCATGCCGGGTCTGAAGATGCCTTCCCGAATAAAACCGTTCTCATCTATTGAGCTGGTAAAAGACTGTACCATCTGTGGAGGTAGAATAAGGGCGTCCGCGGACGCATAGAATAACCATAGGAAGGAATACCCCGCATGCAGGGCTATCGCTAAATCATCGTCTTCTCCCTCGCCTTGTTCCGTTTCAATTAAGGATGGGGCTACGCCAAGCCCCAACTCAATTTCCGCCCAAGCTGGAGCGCCGAGCAGGATAAGCGTCAGCGCCGCTAGTATAGCGTTCCTCGTCATATTGACCTCCCCGTCATCTCCGCTTTAGCGGAAATCTTTCTATGTGACCTTAATTATACATCTAAATTTAAGGTATTCAATATTTTTGACAAACACTGGAAAGAAAAGACAAGAAGTTTTAAGGCCTTTCATATATACTACTAACTGAGGCGCTTTTAAAAGTCTTCAACTTTTAAAAGCCGACAATAATGGCAAGCGCAGTTTTATTGCTATTATTTGTATTATATGTAGATAATAATCCTCGCAATAAAACTGTGAGAGGTTCTTGCGAAAGTAACCGACTTTAGCAAGAACCTCAACTGTGTGATTAGGCTAATTGATTAAGAAAGGGGAAACGATTAATGAAACGTTTTCTATGCGCCGCGCTATTCTATGGGTTGGTTTTTAGTCTTTGGGCTGTGCCTCAAACCTGGACGGCTGGTGGTTCTCCGCTGCGGATCACGGGTTGGGAGATGAAGGAAACCGAGCGTTCCCAGGGCCCTTTGACGGAAATAGAGTTGAGCGGAGGGTTGACGCCGTACCAAGGAGCTTTTCTTGAACATGATGAGGGGATAGAGAATAGCCGCTATACGTTTCAGGCCGAAATTATGTTGCCTCCAACGGCAAAGGATAAACCCTTAGCCATACTGCTTGGGCCAAGCGACTACCCCAACGATCTTTATGTTAACGGCGTCCAACTGGCCAAAACCGGGGAATATATCGATAGGTATAACTCGACCATTTATTACAGTTCGCGGGTGTATTTGCCGCCCAGCCTGCTTGTGTACGGCGCCGAAACGAACCGAATACGGGTGGAAAGTTTCCCCGCTTATGAGACAAGTCCGCTCGCGGATGTGTATATAGGGTCTTATGCCGATATTACTCGGATGGTTTTTTTCCGTAACCTGTTCAATGTGAATCTTGTCCAAGCCGTGGTGGTAGTCGCTCTTATCATCGCTATCTTTTTCGCGTTCATGTTTTTCCGCTCCCCAAACAAAGATCAGCGCTACTTGTTCTGTATGCTGCTCAGCTTATCCTTCGCTCTTGGGTATTTGAACATGAGCCTGTTTCACGACGCCGCGGACGACGTATTACTGGATAAGCTGTCGCGTACCGGTTTAGCCGCCACAAGCTTGAATCTTTGTTTTTTCGCCATTAGCTATGTCGGCGTTTTTTCCACGGTTCGCTGGCTAAAGCCGGTTTTGGCGCTTCCTTGCTTTGTTTCCATCGTTGGCAACTGGCTGCAAACCGATAAGCGCGGGCTCGCGGCTTTTTTTTCATCATTTACCTCTAATTTTGTGTTAATGCCCTTCTTGCTATTAACGGGGTTTGTGCTGGTTATTGGTCTGATTAGGAAGTTTGAAAGCGGGCGTGTCGTTATTTTAATTGGTTTTGTGGCCGCGGTGGCGGCCAGCGTTCATGATCTGTATTATGTGACAATACATATAACCCCATATTGCTATGTGGTGGCTTATGGCTACTTAGCGCTGCTAGTCTCAATTTTCTTTGTCAGCGCCTTAGAACAGGGCACTATAGCCAGAGAGCTTGGATCAAGGACGCGTCGTTTAGATGAGAGAAATCAGACTTTAGGAGAGCTTGTCGCCGAATTAACGACGGTTTCCGAAGGCTTGGTTAAGGCTTCTACCAGCATGTCCACTACGATCAGTCAAACCTTAGGCGCCGTAACGGCCTTTGGGGACGAGAATAAGCGGATTTGTGACGCGATGGGCGAGCAGATAGGGCGCGTGGAGGCTGAATTAGTCTCAATCCGAAAGACTATGGCCATATCGTCACATCGGATACCGGAAGCCTTGGAAAATCAGTCTGGCGCGGTAGCGGCGGTAGAGAGGGCTTTGGAGCGGATGAAGGCCGCTATCGCGGAAAACCTGGATTCCGCGGAAGCTTCTAACGCGGTGGCCGGCTCTCTGGCTTCGGAGGCGGATTCGGGGTCTAAGGTTCTTGTCGCCTCAAAAAAAGCTATAGGAGAGGTGGTTGAACATACCAAGTCTTTGCAAGGCATCTTAGCGGCGATTGACGATATCGTTTCAAGAACCCATGTGTTATCCATTAACGCCGCTATTGAATCGGCGCGTCTGGGCGCGGCCGGTAAGGGTTTCGCTGTTGTGGCGCAGGAGATCAGAGGCTTGTCAGACCAATCGCAGCGTAGTTTAGGCTCCAGTTTTGGTACTATCAAAGATATGGCGGAAGCGGTTGATAAGGGAGCGGACCTGTCCGATAGGGCGGCCGCTTCCCTAATGGCTATCGCCGCCAAGTCCGTGGAATCGGCGGCTAAGGCGTCGGCGATGCGGGAACGTATGGTAGCCCTGCGGACCGATGGTGAAGGGATAGTGGAAAGCGCTGGAGAGTTGACCCGTCAAACGGAGCTGCTTAGGCGCCTCGCTCAGGAGCAAAGGGAAGCTAATGAGACAAGTCAGGCCGATTTCCAAGCTCTTCACGATACCTTGGATTGTTTAGCGAAACAGCTGACCGAGCAGGATAAGCGTAAAAAATCCTTGTATTTCGCCCTTGATATGCTTAAAGAGGTGGCTGAGGCTAATGACAGGCATATCGCGGATCTGCGGGCGAGCCTTCACAAGGCGAGAGACGCGGATGTTCAAGAAATGATCCCGGATATGCTTGGGGTTTAACGACGCTAAAAAAAGAGGCGGCCTTGAGCCGCCTCTTTTTTTCTGTCCGCTCTCTCTATTCGCCGACTCTGATGCTTTGCCAAATTTCGTTATATAATTCCAAATTGGCGCCTAGATCTTCTTTTAGTTCCGTTTTTACAAGGTCTTCAGCCAGATAATACGGCTTCGTCTTTTGCAAGGCGCGGGCTGGTATATTAGCTGTGGCGGGAAAGCCGAAATAGTCGCAGAATTCCGCGTATATTTCCGGACGGTGGATAAAATCCATGAATTTATGCGCTAAATCGATATTTTTCGCTCCCTTTAAGATACACATGCTGTCCAAATAGCTGGGGCCGCCTTCGGGCGGGATAAAGAAAGCCACGTTTTCGCGTTGGTCTTCACTAATTTCTTCATAAACAACTTCCGCGTAGCCCTGGACCACCCAAAATTCACCCGCCGCGAAGCCTTTCCCAAAGGATTCGGCGTCAAACTTCAGTAAGTTCGGTTTCCACTGTTCGTTGACGAGTTTTTTGGCCGCTTCAAGCTCCGCCGGATCGACGGTGTTCACCGAATATCCCAAATAAGCTAAAGCGTCTCCCACAACTTCCCTCATGTCATCCAGCATCGTCATCTTACCCTTTAGGTCTTGTCTGGCGAAAATGGACCAGCTTTTCTCAAAGTTAGGCACCTTCTCTGTATTGACGGCTACGCCGGCCGCTCCGTAATAGTAGGGTACGCCGTAATCCATCGCGGGATCATAAGTCGCCTTTTTCATGATAAGAGGATCGATATTATCGATATTCGTCAATTTCGATTTATCGATCTTTTCCAGCATGCCTTCAGTTTTCATAATGGAAACATAATCGCCCGAAGGGAAGACTATGTCATAACCGGAGCCGCCGGCCTTTAGTTTGGCGAACATTTCCTCATTAGAGGCAAAGGTGTCGTAAATAACATCCACGCCATACTCGGCCTCAAACTTCTCAATAACGGAATCTGGCGTATAATATGTCCAGTTATAGATATAAAGCTTATCGCCAGCTTTTTGGCCTCCCGCCGCGGCTTCCGGTAGACAGGCGATAATAGCGATAAGCGCCGCGAATAATGCCTTCTTCATACTAATTTCCTCCTTAACCTACTTTACGGGGCGCTACCGATAGAAAGGGTATGCCGTCCCGGTATATCCATGAGCGTATCTGCCTTATTTTGCCGCTATATATTTTAAGAAATTGCGAAGCGAATACGTTAACAATACCGTTCCCAGTATCATGACGACCGATAGGGCGTTTATTACCGGAGAAACCCCGAAACGTATGGCCGAATAAACATAGAGCGGCAACGTGGTTGATCCGGGGCCGGAAACGAAAAACGTAATGACGAAATCCTCAAGGGATAGGGTTATCGCCGTTAGGAAGCCGGAAACGATGCCCGGCATAGACGCGGGGATAATAACCCTAAACAAGGTTTGCCGTTCCGTCGCTCCTAGATCATGTGCCGCCTCAATGATTGAATAGTCAAATTCGTCCAAACGCGCCATGACCATTAAAAACACAAAGGGTAAATTGAATGTGGTGTGAGCGATATATATGGTTCCCAGACCAAGTTTTAATTTAATGCCAGCGAAAAAAACCAAGAGCGAGACGCCGATAATAATCTCCGGCAGTATCATTGGTAGAAACGTGATGGCCTGTACATACGCGCGCAACTTGAATTTATACCAGTTGACGCCGATAGCCCCAAGCGTTCCGATCACGGTGGCGGTAGCGGCGGAGCTGAAAGCTATAAGGGCCGAATTGCCGAAGGCTCGCCATAGATCCTCGGAGTCAAAGAACAGTTTTTCATACCAGACAAAGGAAAAGCCGGTCCACGCGTTGCCCTTTGAGGCGTTGAAGGAATAGAGCACCAGCACAAAGAGCGGCAGAAAGAGAAAAACGAGCGTGGCGAGAAAAATAGTCTGAGAAAACGAGAATTGCCGTCGATAAGCCATGCGGGCATGGCGGGCGGGCGGCGTGTTGGGAGGTTTCCGGACAACGACGATGCCGCTCATAGACCGTTCCCCAAGGCGTCGGCTTTGATAAGTTTATCCTGAGCGACGCTGGCGGCTTCCCGCCGCTGTAGATTCATCATCAGCAAGACGCCAACCGTCGTTACCGTTGTGATTACCATGGAGATAGCGGCCGCGAGCGGCCAGTTTCTGGTCTTTGCCAGCTGATCCGCGATTATATTGCCCAGCATATACGAATCTTTGCCGCCCACCAGCAGAGGGACGGCATAGGCGCCAAAAATAGGAATAAAGGTAAACAGCACCGCGGTAAAAACGCCGCCCTTTATATTGGGCAGCAGTATTTTTATCATGGCTTGCGGCTTTGTGGCACCAAGGTCGCGAGCCGCCTCCAAAAGCGAAAAATCGAATTTATCTATGGTGGAAAAGAGAGGGAGAATGGCATATGGAAGGTACATATATACCAATACTAGAATTACCGCTTCCTGGTTGTAGAGGAATTGTACATAATCCTTGGTTATCCCAAAAAAGAGCAGCGCGTCGTTAAGGAAGCCGTTGTTGCCGAGTATGGTTATCCACGCGTATACGCGGATAAGGAAATTTGTCCAAAAAGGAATTATGACCAGCATCAGAAGCAGGGTTTGGTTCTTGCTTTTTGCCATATAGTAACCGCAGGGCAGAGCTAGGAGTATGGTTAAGGCGGTCGCGATGATAGAGCTTATAAGGGTACGAAAGGCGACTCCAGCGAAGGTCGCGTTGAAAAGGCCGTTATAGCCCGCCAGGGAAAATTCCCATTCCACGCCGCCGTATAAGCCTTTTTTGAGGAAGCTGTAAGCTATGATGATAGCGAGCGGCGCGAGAAAGAAAACGGTAAACCAAAGGGCGGTTGGCCCCGCGTACAACAACCCGTAATTGGGCTTGTTGGGCGCGGCTTTCACTCGTGTACCACCGAGACGAGATACCCGTCGTCGGCGCTCCATGACAGGTAGACGGAGTCCTTCCATACAATGTCCGGACCTTCATCGGAATAGTTGGCGTGTTGCTTAATGACCTTAAAGACGGTTTTATCGGAAATACGGACATAGAATTTTGTTTGAAACCCGGAATAGATAGGCTCGTCCACTATGCCTTCCAATTGATTGATGTCCTTACGCTTTGTCGCCGGCTTCTCCGTGGCTATAAAGATTTTTTCAGGTCTTACGGTAAAACACACCCGTTGTCCCACTGTTACGCTGTCCACCGTTGTTACCTTGACGCGTCCAAGTTCGGGAATTTCCAGTTCAACCATGGAAACGCCTTCACCCTCAGTCGGGCTTACCGAAAGCACGTCTCCCTCAAAAAGGTTGGTTTCGCCGATGAATTTCGCCACGAAATCCGTGGCGGGGCTTTCGTAAATTTCGTGTGGCGTCCCGATCTGAAGGATGTCTCCCTGATTCATTACCGCTAAGCGGTCGGATACGGAGAGGGCTTCTTGTTGATCGTGCGTGACATAGATAAAGGTTATGCCGATTTTATCGTGAATGCGGTCCAGTTCAATAAGCATGTGTTGCCGCAGCTTAGCGTCTAGAGCCGACAAGGGTTCATCCAAAAGCAGGACGCTGGGTTCGTTTATAAGAGCCCTAGCTATCGCCACGCGCTGTTTTTGCCCGCCGGAAAGTTGATTGGGCCTTTTGGCGGCGTGAGGTTCCAGTTCAACCAGCTTAAGATAGTCATTGACTTGATCCCTTACGACACGGTTTGAAGCCTTTCGCAACCTTAAGGGGAAGGCCACGTTTTCAAAGACCGTTAAATGGGGAAATAAGGCGTAATTTTGGAAAACCGTATTGACATGACGTTTATTTGGCGCCAGCGGAAGAACATCCGTACCGTCAAGAAGGACAATGCCATCATTCGGTGTCTCAAAGCCAGCGATAATTCTCAGCAAGGTGGTCTTACCGCAACCGGAAGGACCTAGCAGGGAAAAGAATTCGCCCTTTTTAATATCGACGCTAACGTTCTTTAGTACCTTAAAATCGCCGAACGCCTTGGAAACGCGTTCGATGGTGACATCGCTCCCTTTCAATTCGGGTCTCGTACCTCCCCGTCGGCCGCTTTGGTCGAGCTTATAGCGAACAATGCGGTTTTATAGTGAGCTTGTCAATGCCGATCGCGGCCCGCTTCAGAGGAAACGCTTATAAGGCTTTCTTAAAGGAATGGGGAGTTTTTTTATGGAAAAACGCTTGTACAGGGTGGAAGTCAAGGCTATTATCAACGATAGAGGAAAGTTGCAGGCGCATGAAGACCAAAAGCTTGTTCGGTACGAAAATCGGCGATACCAGAGTAGTCCCGCTTACCTTAAAAATCGTCGCGGTTTTTATTGTGCTGATCGTGGTATCTAATTTCGCGACCAATTATGTCAATTTGACGCTTAACCGCGGCGAGTTGGTCAGGTTGATGAACGACCTATTGGTAAAGGAGCTGAAGGAACTGTATACCTTCTCTTCCAACCAATACGATATTTATGAATTCTCTGGCGATCTTGACGCGACCCGGCAGAGCTTGGTTAGTAAGGCTGAACATGAACTGAAGCGAGAGCGTTCTTTGGCTATGGCGGTTAAGCCCGATGGCTCGCTGTTTTTTGTGGCCGGTCATCTGGCCGGCGCTGAACGCTTTCCCGATCAAGCCGCTTTTGACGCGCTTGAGTCCGCCCGCGCCAATGGCGTGACCGAGGGTCCCCTGTTTTTTAATCTGGGCGACTATGAATATTTTGGCATCTATAAATATAACGATAAATGGGACGCGTATCTTATGCGCGCCGAAGAGCGCAATGAGTTTTATGATCGAACCAGCGTCATCTTCTTCCAAGTGGCTGGCTTGATCGTGTTTCTAAGCATTATTTTCCTGCTTGTCGGCGTATTCGTTCTGCGTTACACCCTGCGCTTTGTGCCGAAGATAACCGAAGCCTTAATGAGGATGCAGTCAGAACAGAAGATGGGCCTCATCGATCTATCCTCCGCGCCGAACGATGATGTGACTTATCTCGGCGCGTCCTTCAACGCGTTATCCGCTTCTATTGATAACCTTATGACGATTTTCCGGACCTTCGTTACTCAGGATGTGGTCAAGAAGGCGTATCAGGAGCGCGAAATTCGTTTGGAGGGCTCTCAGAAGGATCTGACCATCCTGTTTTCGGACATAAAGGGTTTTACCTATATGACCGAGACTCTTGGCAATGAAATTATCGCCTTATTGAACCTTCACTATGATCAAGCGATACGCCGAATACACGAGCGTGAGGGCATAGTCGGTTCTATTATCGGGGACGCCCTTTTAGCGGTTTACGGCACCTTGGATAGCGCGGGTAAATCGATGAACGCGTTGTTGTCCGCCTATGAGGTTCAACAAGTGGCGGCTTCGCTGCGTGACGCCATGCGCAAAATTAGCGAAAAATTGATTGAGGAGCATGGCGCTTTGACGCCTTCCGAGCAGAAAGTTTTCCGCGCCGTGCTTCTGGAAGTTGGTGTCGGTATAGATGGCGGCGAGGTGTTCTATGGTAACATCGGTTCGCGGGAACGAATGACAAATACCGTAATTGGCGATAATGTTAACTCGGCTTCCCGCTTGGAAGGTTTGACTCGTATTTACCGCCTGCCTATCATCTGTTCCGAATACGTGGTGAACGAGGTGCTTAACGAATCGGATCGTTTCGTCTTTGTTGAGATAGATACGGTACAGGTCAAGGGTAAAACGCAGGGTAAAAAGGTCTTCTATCCCTTGGACAAAAAGGCCGCCACTATTGAGGAAATTGAAAAATTCTCCCGCTACGGCCGCGCCCTTCAGGCGTATTATGAAGGCCGATGGGCGGAAGCTCGTGAAGACTTCGCCGCCTGCGGTTTGCCAGCCGCGACGGTGTTTTTGGTCCGGATGGAAGGCCGTGAGCCGCCCGCCGCTTGGAGCGGCGTATGGGCCTTGGAGTCGAAATGAACGAACTGGAAAAACGCGAGGATATGCTGTCTCAGCGCCGGGATGTCGTGCGCTCTTTTCTCGGTAGCACGGTAACGGATTTACGCGCCGGTGGCGGCGCTATTTATGATTTAGAAGCCGAATTTCAGAAAACTAAAAATAACCGATCCGCTGTGGTCCCTATTGTTATTTCCGTGGTTATCGTGATCGTAACGATGGGTTCTTGGTGGTTGACCGCCGTCATAGACCGCGAGGCCAGAAAGGTTTCGGTGGATATAAGCGCCTTTGAGGATCTAAATTTAAAGGATCTCTTGGATGTGGCTAAACGTTCCGTTGAGGAGCTTGACGCGGTTCTTCGGGATATTTCTCTTCTGGAAGGGGAATTGTCCACGGGATTAAGCGGCGTTGAGCGTGAGCTGCTGGCGGCTAAGCAGCTTAATGCCGCCGCTGGTTTGGATGCGGCGGCGTTGGCGGCTAGAAACGCGGAAGCCGATAGGGTGGCCGCGAGCGGTGTACAGGCGTTAAGGGAAAGGCTTGAGCCTCAGATAGCCGAGAAATACGCCCTAAAGGAAGAGCTGGAACGGCGTATCGCGGCTTATGACCAGAGAAGTCTGGCTCAGGCCAAGCAGCAACAAGAGACCATGGATAATCAACAGCGGCTTTTCGACCTTGAAAAACAGGAATTGACCGCTTTCTATGAAAAACGGATCACGGCGCTGGAAAAAGCGGTGAAAGATGAAAAAGCCGCCGGCGATGAAAGGGTTAGGCGGACCAGCGATACCCTAACAACGCGGTATACCCGGGAGATGGCGGCGGCTGTCGCTCTTTATAACCCCAGTTGGACCGACGCGGCGGCCGAAGGCGTAGCCATGGCGGCGGAGAGGCTGACGCCGGCCGCCGTATTGCGCGATAGCGCCTCTTTACCCTCGGAATTGCCGATACGGACCAGCGAATACGCGGCGGCGTCCAATAGTTATGATGATTTTAGGGCGGCCTTAGAGCGGCTTCAAAGTGTTCCCTATAAAAATTCCATTCCAAGCTATTTAAAAGCCGCCGAATCCGCGGGCAACGCCTTGGCCGCCTCTTATGACAATTTGGCGACCCGCGCCGCCGCCGTTATTAGGGAAAGGGAGAGCGTAATCGCGGCGAGAGACGCCCAAGTCGCGTCCTTAAAAGCGGAATTAGCCTTTGAGCAGGCGGAGCGCGTTCGCGTGGAGTTCGGCTTGGCCGCTTTATCGCGCCGTGAGGGCGACGCCGGTTATGTGCTTGATCAGCGTGATCAAAACCGTCTGCTTCTCTATATCGATCCTATTTATACTATTACCGGTCGTACCCGGGCTTGGGCCTTCCGTGAGGCCGATGAGCCGGTCGCGGAATTGATTGTTTGGAAGGAAGCTTCAGGTATCGTAGGGTCAGTTACCAGTATAGAAGACGGTATAACGCTACAACCCTTTGACCGTATCCTATTAGGCCCTAGCGAGGTAACGCGATGAATAAAAGTCGATTCGCGATCTTAATTGTTTTAATTCTAGCCGCCGCCGTATCTTATGCGCAGGTTTCCCATTACGGGTACGCTTTCCCAGGCTCCTCGGGCTATACCATCCAATCGTCGCGTGAGGAAGCCGGCCGGATAATGTTACACGTGAGCGGATCAGGCGGAAGCCAATACCGCGTTGACGCGTTTGTTCGCGGTAGCTCCGCTTTAAGCGCATCTATCGTTAAGTTGATGGACGCGATTAAAGGCTGGGCCAGCTTGTCCATAACGGAAGCTGTTATTACCGTGGACAGCGATATTATCCGTTTGCGGGTTACCCCGAATCGGCTGATGTATGGCGGAAAAAACTACCAGATGTATGTACCGTCCGGTTTACTGTTTATGGTGGTAGGCGACCGCGTGGAATATGACTTTAGGCTAAAGGTGGACGCGTATTTTATCCGCTTTCAAGGAGTCGTTTTAGGTGAAAGTTCCTTTATGGAACGTATGGCCGCGGCGGTTGGCGATCCTCAACGCTATATACAAGATAATGATCCTGAATTCCTTATCCGGAGGGTTACGGAACTGCAACTGGACGCTGATCGCGCCGCTTCGGATAGATTGACCTTAAGCGCTCAATTAGCCGCCGCTTTGGATAGGATAAGCGCGCTTGAAACCCGAGCGGCTAAAAATGAGGATCGCGCGCTGATGGCCGAAGGTCGTATCGGCGCGGTAGAGTCTCGGTCCTCCGCGGCTGAGACTCGTCTGGATGAGGCCGAAAAGCGCTTGGCTTCCGGTGAAGACCGCTTGGATAGCGCCGAAGAGCGTCTTTCTGTCAGTGAACGCCGCGTTAGCTCGGCTGAAGCTCGGTTGGATAGCGCCGAGGCCCGTTTGCTTAACGGGGAAGGGCGTATGACCGCGGCTGAGGGCCGGCTGGACGAGGCTGAGGCCTTGGCGGCGGATCATGAAGGCAGATTGGTCAAAGGCGAGGAACGCCTTGTCGCCGGTGAGCTTTGGCTGGATAACCATGAAGGCCGCTTAATAGCCGGAGAAGAGCGCTTGGTTATTGGCGAGCGCCGTTTGGATGAAGCTGAAAATCGTTTAGACCAAGGCGACAGCCGTGACGCCGAAGCCGCCGTAAGCGCCAGCGCGACAGAAGCGGCGTTGCGTGCGCTTATCGCTACCAAAGCCACCGCTCAAGATAAGATCGCTATGGCCATTATGGCTGAATTGTCAAAAGGCTGGTTCTTTGGACAAGCTAAGGCTATAGAGCCAGCTCTGTTTGAAAGGATAGTCAGTCTTAAGACCGAAAAGCCGGAACTCCCCGTTAAGGAAATGCGTGAGACGCTTAAAGCTGAAGGCCTTAAGGTTGACGACGCGATAATTAAAGCGGTTTACGCCGTAATATTTGGCGAATATTAGGCTTAGCAAAAGGCGTTCCATCTCGACTTATCTAAGCTCTTAGGGTATGATAGGGCGAGATGGCCGCGATAGATACAAAAGTTTTAGCGACCTTATTGCGCCGCGGTCGGGATTCTAATGAACCGGACGACGATGGTCGCTCACTTAAAGTGTTTGATACTCTTATCGATTCCGTTCCTTCAGCCGTTTATTTTAAAACAACGGAGGGGCGCTATATCGCTTCCAACGCGGCCTTCCGCCACCTGCTCGGAAAGGACGCCGACACGATAATTGGTAGTACGGATTTTGATCTTTTCCCGGCCCGGTTAGCGTCTCGTTTTTTTCAACAAGATTCTGAATTGATTCATGGAGATGGAGAACGGGTGTTTGAAACGCGTTTGCCAATAGCCGAGGGCGCTGAGATTAACGCCTTGTTCAGCATCTCGCCGTTGCGCGATGATGACGGTGCCGTCGTCGGTACCGTTGGAACGATTATGGACGTAACCGCGGATCGCAAGGAAGAACGCGAACGTTCCGCCGCTATGGTTATGGCCGCCGCCGCCGAAATGGCTATTCAGACCATTGAGGGCATGATCGATCCGGTGATAATACTAAATTCCTCGGGCGCGGTTGAGAGAGTGAATAGGGGTTACGCTGAACTATTCGGTTTGGCGCGGCCAATAATTGGCCATTCTCTTGATTCCTTGTTTTTAGACTTTAGTGAAAAAGACGCTATAGCTCTGCTTAAGCGCTGCTCAGCTCAAGGCAGGGTGCGCGACTTATCCGCGGCTGTTGAAGACGCTTTGGGAAAGCGCTTGCCTGTATTGGTCAATATTTCCACTCTACGTGATTCTCAGAGAGCGATAGACGGCTTTGTCTTAGCCATCCGCGATGTGTCCAGCTTGGTGGAAGCGAATCGCCTTCTCTGTGAAAACGAAAGAACCTTAGACGCCATCATAAACGCTTCCGAAGACGCCGTTTTTCTCTTGGATTCCAACGGTATTATCCGTTCCGGCAATCGCGCTATGGCTTCGCGCTACGGTGAAACCACTCAAAGCCTTATTGGAAAAAAGCTGATTGATCTGCCTGAGCACGAGTTGCGGGAAACGAGGGAGCATTTTATATCCGGCATCCTTAATTCCGGGCGGCCGCAGCATTTAGAATATGAATTGGGAAATCGTGTTTTCTATAACTCGGGTTTTCCCATCTTTGATGGTGATGGGTCCGTCCGCGAAGTGGCTGTCTATTCTTATGATATTACGGAAAGAAAACAGGGTGAGCGGCTGCAGCGCACTCTATACAGCATTTCCGAGGCCGCGTTTTTCGCCCATGATATGCAGACCCTGTTTCGTATTGTCCATAGGATAGTTGGCCGCCTGGTCCCGGCCAGCAATTTCTTCATAGCCTTGCATAATCCCGCTACAGGGGACTTTGACTGCCCTTATCATGTGGAAGAGGACGCCGAAACCATAACGGACGCCATGCGAAACGACGCTGTTGGCAATGGTTTATTGGCTCATCTTATAAAAACGGGACGAGCTCTTTTACTAAAGGCCAAAGATATACAGCAATTACGCAAAGATGGAATCATACTATCAAACGGTAGTCTTCCTAGAGAATGGCTGGGTGTGCCGCTAAGAAATGGCGAAAATAAGGTAGTTGGCGCTCTAGTGTCGCAGATTCGTCGGGATGGCCTGTCTTTTAGTGATGATGATCGCAAAGTTTTCGGTTTTGTTTCATCGCAAATCGCTATGGCGATTGAGCGGAAGCTCAATGAGGAAGAACTGCAAAATAAAAATCTTTTGCTGAAGCGCTTGACCGATGGGACTATTTTAGCTTTAGCGAAAGCTGTTGAGCTGAGAGATCCTTATACCGCCGGTCACCAACAAAGAGTTGCCCGCTTATCGGACGCTTTGGCCCGCGAACTGGGTATGCCTGAGGAACGGATAGAAGCCACCCGCATCGCGGCTATGCTCCATGATGTTGGCAAGATTTGTGTGCCGCTGGAATTATTATCCAAACCCGGTCAATTGTCGGAACTTGAGTTTCAATTTATCCGTCAGCATCCTATAGTGTCATCCGACATCTTAAAATCCATCGAATTCCCTTATCCTATCGCTCGCTTTGTCCGCGACCATCATGAAAAAATGAATGGTTCCGGATATCCGAACGGGCTTAAAGGCGAGGCGATTGATTTAGAAAGCCGTATTATTTGCGTTGCCGATGTTGTGGACGCGATGGTTTCGCATCGGCCTTACCGGCCATCACGGGGTTTAGAGTTGGCTATGGAAGAGATTCATGATCAAGCGTCCATACTCTATGACCCCGATGTCGCCGCGGCTTGTTTGCGTTTGTTTAATTCCCATAATTTTGATTTCTTGGATGAGAGAGAATTGGCCTGGCAG
>CAZJJK010000015.1:14416-16179 GCA_964546285.1 uncultured Treponema sp.
TATAATATAAAAAAATATAGCTGTGATGGGCGATACTTTTAAACTCCGATTTCTTATAAATCAAAACTTAATAGAAGCTTAAAAAAAAATGAATAATACTATTGACAAGAAAAAGAAGTGAATTATGATATAGTAAACCGGTTTATTAAAGCGGTTAAGTAGTGGTTCACAGGAGGAATCTATGAAGAAGTTGGTAGGTCTTGTGATAGTAGCGGCTCTTTGTTTGACTTCCGTGTTCGCGGCTGGACAGCAAGCAGCGTCAGCCGCTGGTCCAATTAATATTCAGCTATGGACGCAGGAGAGCGAATCCGAGGGTTCCTTGCAGCTGATCCAAAAAATGGCGACCGATTTTATGGCCGCCAATCCAAAGGTACTTATCGATGTGGTACAAAAAGACACGGAAGCTCTGCGGGAGGACTTTCAAACCGCGTCCTTAGCGAATTCGGCGCCTGAATTGCTATGGACCGTGTCTGATCATGCCGGCCCCTTTACGGCGGCTAATCTTATTCGTCCCGTGGACGATGTAATAGCCGTTAATGATTTTGTGGAGTCAGTGGTGATGAACGGCAAGACCTGGGCTGTCCCCATTTCAGCTGGGAATCATCTGATGTTGCAGTATAACAAGAAATTCGTTCCCGTTCCGCCAGCGAATACGGATGATATGATTAAGCTGGCTAAAGAATTACAGGCTTCGGGAAAGGTCCAATACGGCTTGGTTTACAATCAGATAGAACCATTTTGGCTAGCTCCCTGGCTGGGTGGTTTCGGCGGTAAGGTTTTCGCGGCCGATGGCGTAAGCCCAACCCTTAACACCCCTGAAATGATCGCGACCATTACCTTTATGGCCGACCTTAAAAATGTGCATAAGATTGTGCCGGTAGAATGCGATTATAACGCCGCTGATACCCTGTTTAAAGAAGGGAAGGCCGCGATGATCATCAATGGCGATTGGTCGCTCGGCGATTACGCTAAGCTGATGGGCGCCGATCATGGCGTAGCTCCCATACCGATGGTGTCCTCAACGGGCAAGTGGCCCGCGCCTTATACTTCTGGGAAATACTTTATGATCGCCAAGGATGTCAGTGACGAAAAGCTACAGGCCATTAAGGCTTTTATCGCCTATGTCACTAGCTATGATAACCAGGTCGCTCAGGTGAAGGAGCTAAAGCGCTTACCCGGACTGAAGAAGGCCTTGTCTGACGCGGCGATAACGACCGATCCGACGCTTAAAGGCTCATCGGAGCAGATGGCCAAGGGCACGCCAATGCCGACCGTCGTGGAAATGCGCGCTATCTGGGACGCGATAAAGCCGGAACAAAATAAGGTTCTAGCCGGTTCTATAGATGCCGTTAGCGCCGCCAAAAACATGCAGGCCGCGGCCGAAGCGGGTATAAAGGCTCTTCAGTAAAACATAAACCAGTTTTGTCCTGAGCCGTTTCATTTGAAACGGCTCTTTGGTTTTTTAGGATTCCGACGCCGCTGGCCGTCGGAATCCTATTTCTCCTAAAAAAACAATCAGTCAGGGGGCGAATAATGACGCTAACGTTCCCGATCATGTTGCGGAGTCTGGTTGAGGTAGGCTCTACCATACTCGCCGTACTCGCGGTTATCGCCGTCCTGGAATTGGCGCTTTGGCTAATATTCGAGAAATGGTTGCATTATAAATGGGCTCTGCCAATTATGCTCATCACGCCGGCGGCTATCGGCCTAATTCTTTTAGTCGTATATCCCATGTTTTATGAACTACGTCTTACTTTTAGCAA
>CAZJJK010000015.1:16279-29139 GCA_964546285.1 uncultured Treponema sp.
CGTATCGGTTTTGCCGCGATTAATTGGAAAGTGGATCCTTTTTGGAACTTTTTCGCCGTAAATGTCGTGAATATATGGCTTGGGATTCCCTTTATGATGATTACGCTGCTTGGCGGTCTTCAGAGTATCGACTCAACATATTATGAGGCCGCTGATATAGATGGGGCGGGCGGGGTGTCCAAATTTCGACATATCACTTTGCCTCTATTAAAGCCGGTGCTTACCCCCGCCGTTGTTTTGGGTATTATTTGGACCTTCAATAATTTCAATGTGCCCTATTTCATCAATGAGAACGAATTGGAAACGTCGGACATTCTGGTAACCGCTTTATACCGCGCCGCCTTCGAATACAATAATTATGGCTTCGCCTCAACGTTCGCGTTTGTCATTTTCTTATTATTAATGGGTTTAACCGTCATTTATATGCGGGTTTCCGGTTTCCGTCCAACGGTCAAGAAAGCCGGCGTCGTTAAAGAAACAAATTAGGAGGCTCCCATGAACGATATGGTTTCACGTTCCTACAGCCGCCGAGAGGGATTTTTCAACTGGTTTTTTGGCCGGCGCCGAAAAGGCAGCCGTTTCGGTTTAGCCTTGACTCATGTGGTGTTGATATTTTTCTGTTTGATGGCGGTGTATCCGGTCCTTAGGATCGTAACCGTGTCTTTACGGCCTGGCGATCGGCTACTATCCACCTCATTGGAAATCATTCCCCCGGACGCGACCTTGGATAATTACAAGAAAACCTTATTTGAAAAGGATTTTTTACGTTGGATATGGAACAGTCTTGTTATTACCGTCTCTACCGCCGTGATTGGGGTGATGATAGCGTCTACTTCGGCCTACGCGTTCGCGCGCTGGAATTTTAAAGGGAAAAACGCGGCACTGATTTTTCTATTCGCCACTCAAATGATTCCGGCGGCCATGCTGATGATACCGCTCTATATTTTAGCCGTTAAGTTTCAACTAATAAACACCTGGCGGGGCCTGATAGTGGCCTATTCGGTTAGTTCGGTTCCCTTTTCCATTTGGATACTGAAGGGATATTACGATACTATCCCTATCGAACTGGAAGAAGCGGCCCTGATAGACGGAACTTCCAGAATGGGCGCCTTTTATCGAATTATTCTCCCGCTGTCCACCCCTTCACTGGCTATAGCCTTTTTATTCAACTTTACGCAAGCCTGGAATGACTTCTTATTGGCTAGGGTTATTCTGGCCCGACCTGAAATGGCTACCTGGCCGCTTGGCCTTCAACGTATGCAGAATCTTTTCCGCACCGAATGGGGCGCTTTTTCGGCTGGGGCTCTTATGGTGTCGGTTCCGGTAATGATCTTGTTTTTTTTCTCTTCCAAGTATCTGGTGTCCGGCTTAACCGTCGGTTCGGTTAAAGGCTAGGGCCGCCATGAAACATAAAAATACGGCGCTCGCGGCGGCCTTCCTGCTGATATCGGCCTTAAGCGCCGCCGCTTTTGGCAAGAGCGAGACGGCGAAAGCCGCTGACGGCGATCTGATCTACTTGAATCTGATATGGCACCAGCACCAGCCTCTTTATTCAAAGGACGCGGATGGTGTTTATACTCGGCCTTGGGTTCGCGTTCATGCCACCAAAGACTATTGGGATATGGCCGAAACCCTGTCCCGTTATCCAAAAATAAAGGCGAGTATCAACCTAACGCCGGTATTGATGCGTCAGCTTGTGGATTTAAGCGGGGGCGCTAAGGATATATATCGGGTTTTAGCTGAAAAACCGGCGGAAGCCTTAAGTGTGGAAGAAAAGCGCTATCTTTTAGAACGTTTTTTTGACGCTAACTGGCAAAATATCATTAAACGGCATCCGCGCTACGCCGAATTGCTCGCCCTGCGCGGTGAGTCGGCTGGGAAAGATGATATAGACCGCGCGCTGACTATTTTTATGGATAACGACTACCGCGATCTCCAACTGTGGTTCAATCTGGCCTGGTTCGATCCTGATTTCTTGGCGAAAGCGCCGCTTAAGGCGCTGGTTGATAAGGGCCGCTCCTTTACGGAGGCCGATAAAGCCATCCTTTTCGCGGAAACCGATCGTATCGTTAAGGATGTTCTTCCCTTGCATAAACGTTTAAAAGCGTCAGGCCGTATCGATGTTATTACGACGCCCTACGCCCATCCCATCCTTCCGCTGATATACAACTCCGATCTAGCGAAAAAGGCTGACCCCAGCGCAAAAACGCCCACCCGCTTTTCTTGGCCAAACGACGCTATCGCTCACCTTGAAAAAGCAGTGAAGCTGTATTCGGACCTTATCGGCGGCTCTCCGGTCGGCTTGTGGCCGGGCGAAGGCGCGGTTGCCCAAGATGTCGTGCGGATAATCGGCCAGGCTGGTTTTCAATGGATGGCGACCGGAGAGCCGGTGCTGGCCGTTAGTCTGGGGATCGGCTCTTTTGATCGGGACGGCAATGATATGGTGATTGCCGCGGACGACCTTTACCGGCCCTATTGGACGGAAAGTCAGGGACAACGTGTGGCCGTGGTATTCCGCGATCTCCGCTTATCGGACCTGATAGGTTTTGAGTATTCCGGTAAGACGGCGGAGGCCGCCGTAAAGGATTTCATGGATAGGGTGGAGCGCATTAGGGCGGCGCTTAAGACAGAGGGGAAGAAGGGTCCTCATTTGGTGTCGGTAATTTTGGACGGCGAGAACGCTTGGGAAAATTATCCCAATGACGGCAAGGACTTTTTAGACGCTTTGTATACCGCCCTTTCGGCGTCGGAAAGCGTTAAGACTATAACCCCGACTGAATACATAAAAAAATACCCCGATCAGCGCGTTTTGCCGAACTTGGCCGAGGCGGCGTGGTTCAGCGCCGACTACGCGACCTGGATAGGGGAGGAAGAGGAAAATGTAGCCTGGGAATATTTAGGGAAAGTCCGCGCGACCCTGGCAAAATATGATGTTGAAAAACGCCGAGTCACGACTGAGGAAAAACTAGCGGCCGCGTTAGACGCCATGTATATCGCTGAAGGGTCCGATTGGTTCTGGTGGTTTGGCGACGACCAAGATTCCGGGGTGGACGCGTATTTTGACCAGGCTTTCCGTGACGCGCTTAAAAACGTATATCTGGCTTTGGAAGAGGAAATTCCAGCTTTTTTATCGGAACCTATCGTTGGCTCTATTCCTCCCGCCGGCGAGCTTGGTTTGGATTTAGGACCGCTTACGCCTATTCTTTCCGTTGACGATCCTGAAGGCGATGATACCGGTCCAGGCGCTTATAGCTATCCAACGGACGCTGTTTTCAAACCTGGCGTTTTTGATGTGAGTTCTCTGTCTATTTCTAAAACCGAAAATGATTTGGTGTTTGTAGTCTCTTTCCGGGGGCCGCTTGAAAATCCATGGAATTCGCCGATTGGTCTATCGCTGCAAACCATCGATATATATATCGATGAAGACCCTGGGGCGGATAGCGGGGCTAGATTATTATTAGAAGGACGCAACGCCGCCGCGCCAAAGGCTTATGGTTGGGAAAAGGCTGTTTGGATAGAGGGCTGGAATCGTAAGCTTTTCCGCGTTGATGAAAACGGCAAGGCTCGCGAGGCGCCGGGAGAGCCGCGTGTCGCCGTGGACGCGGAGCGGAAAACGCTGACTATCGCCGTTCCTTTGGCCGCCCTGGGGAAGGGTGACCCGGCCACTTGGGCTTATGCGTTAGCCGTACTCAGCCAGGATGGCTACCCGGCTCCCGGGGTGCGCCGGGTTCGCGATATACAGCTCGAAGCCGCGCAATGGCGCGGCGGCGGCGCTCCTGAAGGTCTTAATCATACCCGTATTTATGACTTTATATGGCCCGAGGACGCCGATCCCAGTCAAGCCGAGTCCCTAACGCCAGCGAGTATTAGAAGGGATGGGCCTCTGACCTTCGTTCCGGAAGAGCTTGGCGTAATACGTTTCGTGGAAGCTTCGCCTTGACAAGACCTTCATGAACGGAACGGGAAAGCGCCCGACGATAAAGGATATAGCGGAACGCGCCGGGGTGTCCAAGACGACTGTATCCTTCGCCTTCAACGATTCCTCCAAGTTGTCGCGAAGCACCTACGCGCGCGTTATGAATGTGGCGGAAGCCATAGGCTATATTCCTGATCCGGTCGCGAGAACTCTGGCGACAAAACGCTTGGGAACTATCGGTTTGCTTCTGCCTCAGCCTATTCAGGAAGCTTTTGGCAATCCCTATATGTTTGAGCTATTACGGGGGATTGGAGAAGCGTGTCACGAACATGATGTTTCCTTAACTATCCTGCCGCCGCTAAAGGGGCTTTTATCCCAAGCCGTACGCCGCGCCGCCGTGGACGCGCTTGTCGTTATCGGGCTGGGTCCTGAAGCGTCTATTCTGCCTCTAATAAAACGGCGGCGCTTACCCTTCGTCATGGTGGATGGATTAGCCGCGGAAGGCTTGCGCAATGTGGGGATAGATGACGAGGCGGCGGCTTATGTTATGACTCGGCATATTTTAGACCTTGGCCACCGCTCAATCGCCGTTTTAGCCTACCGCGCGGCATCCACCGCGATGGAGGATAGCGCTTCGCTGACCCTCTCTCGGCGTATGGCTGGAATTGATCGGGCTTTGCGGAACATCGGACTTTCTCCTTCCAGCGTCGCCCGCTATAGCTGTGAAGCTTCCCCAGCCGCGGCGGAGGATTTCGCGGTTTCTTTTTTGAGCCAAAAAGAAAATCGGCCTACAGCCGTTATATGTCTGAGCGACGCGGCGGCTTTTGGCGTATACGCCGCGTGCCGACGTCTTAGTATCGATATACCCGGAGCCTTATCGGTAAGCGGTTTTGACGACGTGCCCTTTGCCCGTGTTCTTTCTCCCCCGCTTACGACTATACATCAGCCGGGCCGCGAAAAGGGGGAAAGGGCCGCCGCTCTTGTGTTCAAAATGCTGCGCGGAGAGCCCGTTGAGGATATAAGGCTTCCGGCCCTTCTCGCGCTTAGGCGGTCAACGGCTCCTCCAGTCCGATAAGGAAAAGCGCCATATCTGCCGATCAATATACGGATGAACTCTACTCGTTTATTTGTTTTTGTCATGGCGCTTTCCGTCTTTTGCTTTTCTCGCTTTTCCGCCTTTGGTGATGAAGCCGTCGCCGCTGGTCCGGACCCTTCCAACGATTCGCCCTTCCGCGCCATTACGGAAGATCTATCGCTCCGCGGTCGTATCGCCGCCGCTTGGTTTATCAGCCCTATCAGAGAGCTGGACAGGAAAAAGCCGGAAAAACACCTTCTCCAGGATGGACGTTATGTTGAGTTAAGGACGGAGCGGAACGGTGATGAGCGCTTAATTCTATTAACGCGCGGCGATGGCAAAACCTTTAACGTCGGGGCCCAAGGCAGTTGGATAATTCATAGAGCGGCCTCCGGCGCTCTTCTCCGCGCGCGTTTCTATCCCAGAAGCGACCAGCATCTTTTTCTGCAATTCCGTCCAGCTCCTGACGCGCGAACGCTTATGGATTTGGTGCTGTATGGCGCTTATCCCTTGTACGGCGTCCGCCTAAATCTGGCTTTTGACGGCCTTTTAACGACGTCCTTATCGCGTCTTTTAAAGGAACCCGCCTTAGATAGCCTTGCTCCCTATTTCGATATCATGCCGGAGTCGTACGGCGACCTTCGCTCCTTGCTGGACGCTATCCGGGGACACTTGGGCGGATTGCGCTATGCCGATGATGGGGCCTTGAACGAGGAAGGCCAGCCGGTTTTTATAGAGAGCGGCGAAACACGTGACGAGGAATCAGCCGGTCTGAATTGCTCGGGTTTCGTTAAATGGCTGGTTGATGGCTTGATCCGGGCTCGGGGCGGTTCGTATTTGCCTATTTCGGCCTTGAAGCAGGCGAGCGAGCCGCGCGGCAATTCTTTTTCCGAGGCTTTTGAGGATAGCCATGATCCGTATTTTGGGTTGGATTGGACACGCAATTTAGCGAAAGCCGCCTATAACGCGCTTCGAGGCGCTGATGAAAACGCGGATTATAATGTGAAAATTAGTCCCTTCGCTTCTTTGCGCCTATCCGGCGGTCCGGCTTTGGCTAGGCCGTATGTTGGCTATTTACCTGACACGGGGTACGAGACCGCCGGCCTCAAGGCCCTCCTGTATACGCTCGCCGCGACGGAGCCCGGCTATTTCTATTTAGCCTCGCTCAGCCGAGATCGGGATTCGTCGCCCGCGTTGTTGCGTCATTTTCATGTAGCCGCCCTATTCCCCTATTTCGATGCCGATGGCCGTTTCCTCGTCGCCTGTCTTGAAAGCGCGGCTGAAACAAGCGTTGATTCCTTCATTAGCCGTTATCCGGGGCACTATGTCCACTTGGTGAGGATACCGGTGGAAAAACGTTTTCTGCCATAAAGTCCAGCATCGGGCTATTCTTCTGTTGTAACCTTAAGCCCTGAGCGCTATTGTTAAAGGGTATGCGGAAACTGGCAGTCGTCCTATTGGTCGCGGTGGCTTCTGGCGCTTTCGCTCAGAGTTTTGAGCGAGAGTCTTTTTTGGATGCCGAAAGCCGTTTCTTGTCGCGGAATTATTCGTTGGCCTTAGAGCGCTACGATGAATTCTTACGAACTTGGCCGGATTCGGTTTATGCCGCCGACGCCCGTTATCGCCGAGCGGTGGTGCTTTACCGCTTGGGTCGTCTGGAGGAGGCGTATAAGGGCCTGTCTCTGGTTGAAACTCGGTATAGATCCACTAAATACTTGGATTATATTCCCTATTGGAAGGCCGTCATAGAATATGACCGGGGTGAGCTGGAAAGCGCGGCCGCTGGGTTTACGCGTTTAGCCGAGGACGCGCCGGACCAGGAGTCGCTATCTCAAGCCCTGTTATATCTTGGCAAGGCGTCCACCGCGCTTGGCCGTTCCAATGAAGCCCGCGCGGCCTTTGAGCGGCTTCTGCGGGTTTTGCCCTATCCTGAAGCTGAACCCTCCGCCATTATTTTTCTTATCGATCTTTACCAGAGAACGGAGGCGATGGACGCCACCGTGTCGTTGTGGGAGAGTCTGGACGCCGAAAAGCTGGACAGCGATACCCGTGAACGCACGGCGCTTCGCGCGGCTGAAGCTTACGCGGCCTTAGACCGCGATTCCCGAGCCGTGGCTTTGCTGGAACCGCTTACGGTTTCCGGTAATCGGGAAATCGCCATAGCCGCGCTGCAATTGTCTTTAGCTTTGGCCGGCCAGCGCGGTGACGCGGTCGTGTCCGCCGCTATTATCGTCAAAGCGGAGGACGCGCTTAGAGCGGAGCCGGAGCGTTTGGCTGAATTCTGGCTACGTGTCGGCGCCGGGGCCTTCCATGATGGGAGGCTGGATCTAGCCCGGTCTTATTTTCAACGGGTGATGGCCTTATTCAGCGGCGACCGCGTCAATCCAGATGTGCCTATCTATTTGGCGGAAATAGCGCATCGCGAAGGTAAAACCGAAGAGGCGTATGATCTTCTAGCCGCGGCCGCGCCCTATGCCGCCGTACGAGAAGCGCTGGTCAAAACACGCCAAGCCTGGTACGCGATAAAGTTAGGCCGATGGTCCGATGCCGCCGCCGCCGCGACAGCGGCCTATACGGCGACCACGGACGCGGACTTGGCTCGTCTCGCGGGCGTTTATCGCGCTTACGCTTTATACCGCGGGGACCAGGCCGCTGAAGCCTTATCGGCCTTGGATGAGGCTTATCCGCTCTTGCCGGGCCTTCAGGAAGGCCTTGAGCCTTCTCCTGTCGCCATTCTAAGAGCGGAGCTGTTGCGTCTCGTTGGTCAGGCGGCGGAATCGCTTGAGTTACTGGACGCTTTGATAGACGCCGCGCCCGAAAATACGCGCTTACAAGCGGCTAGACTATTTCTCTTGTTTGAAAAGGCTCAGTACCAACGCGCGTTGAGCTCCGCCTCTGAATTCGCTTTTTCCGATGTTGAGGCCGATCTAGCCGCCGCTGTCCGTTATATGGCTGGAGTCTCGGCGACGGCGATAGGCGACTTTGATCAGGCTATACGTTATTTCGATGCGCTGCCGGCGGATAAAGGGGTTCCCGCGTCTCTGGGGGAGGCGGCCCCCTGGGCGCTGTATTATAGGGCATACGCGCTGTATCGGTTTGCCCGTTTCAGCGAGGCGGTACTCGCGTGGGACACCTTTCTGGAACTTTATCCGGATCATGAGCGGGTGTATGAGGCGACGTATCTACTGGCTTGGAGCGCCGTGGAAAGCGGCTCTTATGTCCAGGGTATAGAAGCGGCTGAACGGGCTTTAGCTTTAGCCGAGGCCGGCGCCGATGTGGGCACGTTGAGCGGTCGGGCGGAGGCTGTGGCCCGCGCCGCCTATCTGCTTGGGACGCTAAAGCCTTTTGTGGAGGATTGGGACGGCGCTATCGCCGCTCTGGATAAGGCGGCCGCCGTTGGCGCGCCGGAAGGGACAAGCTATACGGTACGGGCCGTTTTTGAGAAAGCTGCCGTTTTGGACGCCGCCGGCCGCGTGGATGAGGCCGATAAGGCTTTCGCGCTGGTATCCGAGCTTTTTCCGGATGACGCGCTGGCTGATGAGGCCGCGTATCGTAGAGCTGAACTGCTGTATCGGGCTAAACGCTGGAGCCAAGCGGTTGATCGCTTTGCCGCCTATCGGCAGGATTACCGCGATGGCGGCTACATGGATGCCGCCCTCTATTACGGCGGTTTGTCGCTTAAGGCCGATGGTCGGATAGACCAAGCCATACTGCTCTGGGAACGCCTTCTGTCCGATTTTAACGCTAGCCGTTATCGTTTTTCCACGATCCTGTCCGTTGCCCGGGCCTATCAGGAAAAACGAGATTGGGCCGCCGCCTTCCGCGCGTATACATCGGCTATCGCCGAATTTGGAGAAAGAGCTCGTCAGGCAGGCGCCTATGAGGAAGCGGAAACCCTGCGCTATTTGATTACCGGCCTGCCAGAAAAAGCGGCCCGCTTGCATACCGTTTTGACGCGTGAGAATGGGGCTATGACCGACGCTGGCCGTGAGGCCGCCTTGTTGTTGGCGAGTTTCTATATTAGGGAAAGCTCTCAGAGAGAGGCCGGACTACCGCTTCTTGATGAAATCATCGCAATGCGCGGCGAAGATTACGCTCGCGCCACCGAGGCCGCTATGCTTAAGGGCGAGTATTACGGTTTGATTAACGCGTGGGATCGGGCCGCCTTAAGCTATTTGGACGCGTTTAGCTACGCTTTATCCGCGCCCGCTGGCGCGCGAAATTCCGCTGGCGCTTTAATCGCCTCCGAAACGGCGCCCGAAGCGTTATATAGGGCCGCGCTGTCCCGCAGCCGCTCCGGTAAAAAGGAAGGCTTGGCGGAGCTGGTTGATCGTTTGTCAAGCGAGTACCCTAGCTCGCCCTGGACGCCGCAAGCGCGTCGTCTCTTGGAGGGAACCCGATGACCCGCGTCGCGCCGCTTCGATGTTTCGCCGTTTTCGCGGCTCTTATCGTCCCTTTCGCCGGCTTTGCCCAAGAAGCCGAAAACCTTGGTCAGGAGGGGCTTATCGTCCTGCCTGATATGGACAGCGAAACTCGTTTTATTCGTACGGGAGTTTTAGAAGCCCCCCTGCCGCCCTTAGACCCCTTGCCTCCGCCTCTTGAGGAACCGCCATATCCGCCGGAAGCCGAACGCGTAATTCCGGAGTCGGCGTATAGAACGGAAGCTACTCTAGATACCGCCGCGCGTCCCGCCCTGGCTGAAACCTTTACGGAAGCCTCCGTCGGGGCCGGCTTATGGGGCGGCGTTTTCGCTGATTTGGCTGTTTATCGGCCTGATGTGGATCCGGGTTTCAGTTTGAATTTCAGCCACGCCGCCACCGATGGTTTCGCTTTTCGCGAGGCGGGCGAGGGCTATTATCAACGCCGCACAAGCCTAAGCGGGCGTTTACGCGGCGCGCCTGATGATGACTCGGCTTGGTCCCTTTCCGCCAGTTTTATGGACAGCTCCTATGGTTTACAGGGTTTAAGTCAATATTTTTACGGCTTGTCCTATCGGGCGTTACGCTCGCGTTTTACCTATCGCCGCGCTTTCTTTGATGTTCTCGCTTTCGGCGCCGAGGCTGAGGCTTCTTCTTCTGGCCGGTCTTTGGAATTGGCTCAGCCTTCGCCGCCCGGCCTAATCGGCGTACATGAGCTGTCGTTGTTGCCCAGGCTGAGCGTGGAATACGCCTTATCGGATTTTTCTCTGTCCTTGTCCGTCCTTTATGATTTCAAGGGACTCTTAGGCTCTAGCCTTACTATTTCAGACGACGATAGGTATAATCAGCGTTTCGCCGCGGGTTTAAACACTTCTCTTTCCGTCAATGAGGCGCTTGCCCTTGGCGCGAGTTTTTCTTGGAACGCGTCGGAACTGATAAAGTCCGTTTTCCCCTTCTCTCTATCGATAGAGGCGGCTATAAAGGAATTCGTCTCCTTATCGCTAGCCGGCGGCTTGGAAGTGAAACGCTTAGACTACGCGTCGCTCTGGGAGACAAATCCCTATATCGATCCTAACAAAACTTTGGGTGAAGACGGACATTGGTTTACCCGCGCGAAGGCCGATTTCTTTATATTGCCGGGTTTGGACGCGAGCCTTGATGTAGGCTGGGCTTTGAGCCTGCCTGGGACTGGGCGTCTTTCTTTTGCCGCCCCTTCTTCCTCTGACGCGCGGCATTTGTATGCCGTTATTTTAGATGAATATAATGATTTAGGCAGCGCCCTGGCTTTCAGGTGGCGAGCGGGTGGAGCGGCTATCGCCTTGGGTTGGGAGGCGGATTGGCTTGACCCCCCGGTGCTCGGGGAAGCGCAGCGCTTGAAATTAGACGCCGAATACCGTTCTCGCGATGAAGGCTTTGGCGGCGCCTTATCAGTCGCGGCGGATATCGGCGCGGTCGGTTTCGCGTTGCCGCTTGTGGACGCGAGCGCTTTCTTAAAATTGACGCCGGAGCTTAGGTTGACGGCGGAAGTGAACGATATCGCTTCCGCCTTCCTTGGCCGCTCCGGCCGTGTCGTTTTGGCCCCTTATCTGGATTCTGGGTTCAGGGGTGCTATAAAACTGCGCTTGTCATTATAAGATAAGGAGATTTCTATGTTCGATCTGCTCATTAGCGGCGGTCCGATAATGATTCCCATCGCTCTTTGTGCCTTAGCCGCTACCATAATTGTCGTGGAGCGTTTTTTGTTTTTTCGCGCCGTGTCTAGGGATGACGCCGCCTTAGCTGAGAAAGTCCAACCAGCCCTCCAAGAAGGGCGTTTTGAGGACGCGGCGGCTCTCTGTTTGGACAACGAATCGCCTATGGCTCGGCTTATGAGCGCCGGCTTGACCTTTAGAGAAGCGCAAGACGCGGATATAAAGGACGCGGTGATGAACGCGGCTAACCGCGAGGTGCCGCGTCTTGAACGTTTTATAGCGGCCTTGGGTACCATAGCCAATATTTCTACCCTGCTTGGGCTTTTCGGTACGGTCACTGGAAATATACGCGCTTTTGGCGTTTTAGCCGCCACCGGCGCTATGGGTAATCCTTCGCTTTTGGCCGGCGCTATAGCGGAAGCCTTAGTAACCACCGCCGCCGGACTTTCCGTATCCATTCCCGCTATCGTTTTTTATAATTATTTTGTTTCCAGGGCGAATAGAACCATTACACTTATGGAAAGTTCGGTAAGCGATCTTGTGTTGCTCATCGCTTCTAAACGTCGGGGGGCAGCCTGATGCGTTTTAGGCGGCGCCTCCAAGCGCGGACCTTGGTGGACATGGTGCCGATGATCGATGTCGTCTTTCAATTGATACTCTTTTTTCTGGTGTCCACTACCTTTTCTATTATGCCGGGCATTACCCTGAAACTGCCGGAATCTTCCACCGCGGAGCCTACGGCGATGACCCGTTTAGCGGTGGCCGTGGTTTCGCGGGATGAGGTGTATCTTAATAAAGAGCGGATGGATCTTACGGGTTTGGCTAGACGTCTTGGCGAATTATCGGCGGCCGACCGAGCGGAAATAAAGAGCGTTACGCTGGAAGCCGATAGCGGTATTCCCTATGGCCTAACGATAGAGATTCTGGATGTGCTCCGCCTGAGCGGTTTTCGCGGTATAAATCTGCATACTCTGGAACGCTGATGAATCGCGCGCGGGGGATTGACCAGCGCCGTTTGGCCATCAGCGTTCTGCTATCGGCCTTGTTTTGGGCTATCCTTATGCCCTTATTGGCGTTTGTTAAGTTAGCGGAGCCGCAACTTCCGCAAACTATGAATCCGGTTTATATCGAACTGGCCGCGCCAGAAAGGCCAGAGGCTGAAGAGCTCAATGATCTTATTCCGGCGGCGCCCCCTGAAACGTTCCCTGAAACGGCGCCGGAAGCCGTTACGGAGACGCCGCCGCCTGAGGCCGAAGCCCCGCAGGAGCGGGAAAGCGACGTTCAATCTGAGCCGCCTGTTGAACCGCCCGTAATCACGCCGCCGGAACCCATAATACCTGAAACGCCCGACGTGGCCGATATTGGCGATATGGATAGCCCCGGCGTTCTCGGCGCGCCGCCTTCAGTGGTCACAGAGCCGTTGGTAAAAGCCCAAACAACGCCTCCCGCGCCTGTGCTTAAGCCGGGCCCGATAGTTCCGGCTCCGGCGAAGCCAATTAGAGTCCCAACGACAACGCCGCTACTCCCCAGCCCTCAAAAAACGCTGGCGGAAAAGATGGCGGAAGCCGCCGCGGCGGCCGCGGCACTAGCCGCCGCTGACAGAGGGGCCGAAGCGGCGAATAAGCCGGACTCTGTTCCGGACTTAGCCGCCACGAGCGATGAAGCCAGCCCTTTCACCCCTAATCCTAAAAGCGCGGAGGTTCCGGGTGAGACTGACAGGCGCGCACCAACGGAAGCGGCGGCCGATAATCAAAGCGCCC
>CAZJJK010000015.1:29239-42039 GCA_964546285.1 uncultured Treponema sp.
GTCCGTTCCTTCCGGAATACCCTCTGGTCCCGGTACGGGAGATATTCAGGGGTCTTTTAGTTTTAGTGGAGGGGCGACGCGCGCCTTATTGAGTCCGCGTAGAATAGAAATACCCGATAAGTACTTAGCGGGTCAGCCGGCCGAATTGACCAGCGAAGTTTCCTTTACGGTGGATAGCGGAGGTCACGTATTGATAACCAGTATACAATTCAAGCCGCGTTGGCCCACGAATCAGCTTGTTGAGTTTCTACGAAACTTTTTCGCGGCGTGGGTGTTCACGCCAAGTTCAAGCGATGGACAAGTTGTTTTCCGGTATAGTATAAAGGTTAAGTGAGACAAGACCTTCGCGCTGTAGCCTTTGATCTTGATGGGACGCTGTATCCCAACGTCCGTCTTTATATTCGCCTAATACCCTTTATAATCAGGGAACATCGCTTCCTTCGCGCCATGGGGAAAGCCCGCGACGCGCTCCGCGCCGCCGCCCATGATGGCCGCTTTTATGATCTTCAGGCTCGGATTATGGCTGAAATCCTGGATGACGATCCCGATATGGTGAAAGCGAAGACCGAACGCTTAATCTATAGAGGTTGGGAGCCGCTGTTCCATGGCTTAAAACTATACGATGAAGTCAGAGAAACCCTGACGGCGTTTCGGGAAGCGGGCCTTAAGCTTGGGCTCCTATCGGACTTTCCGCCGGATAAAAAAATAGAATATCTCGGACTGACTGAAATGTGGGACGCGACGCTCTGTTCGGAGTGGACAGGGCGCTTGAAGCCGGACCCCAGACCCTTTCTAGCCTTAGCCGATGCCTTAGGCGAAGACCCAAAACACATTCTCTATGTCGGCAACAGCGAGCGCTACGATGTTATTGGCTCACTGGGAGCCGGCTATTCGGCGGCTTTAATAGGCCGGCGCAAGAACTCCCAAGCGAACTTCGTATTTTCTCGCTATCGCCAATTACGCGGATTCGTGTTAACCTAAAACCATACCCTGCTTGGGGAGAAAAACCGCATGTTCACTATGGGCAACCTTTTGACCCTTGGTCTTGTACTTGTCATCCTCATCGTTTTCCGCCAGTTGGATAGGAATAATCGCAGTTTGGATAAGGTGCGGAAATATGGCGAAAGGCTCCGCGAGGAGCTTGGCAGTTTTGTTTCCGGAAGGGAAGAAGCCGTTAAGGATTATGCGGTAGAGCTGGACGTTCAACAGAAAGCGGCTAAGGAATTATTGAAGAGGGTCGCGGCGGTGGAGGACGGTTTGGCCGTCCGAGCCGAAGGTATCGCCAAGATCGATGAGCGTATCGCCGCGTACGATAAAGCCTTAGAGGAACTGATTCGGATGACTGGCCGCGCTCAGGAAAATCTTGAACGCTTGAAAAATGAAACGGAATTTACCGATGGCATGGATAAGCGGGTAAAGGAAGTCAAAATTTTTTTGGAGCGGCTTGAAAAACAATTGGGCGATGTGGAACTGCGTTTTGAAAGAGAAAACGCGGACGCTTTAGAGCGGACGCAAGAAGCCGTTATAGCCGCTCTAAGATCCACTATATCCGATCTTCAGGCAAGCGCCGAAACCGCGGAACGCCGGGTGGAGGAACATAGGGACGCGATTATGGCCGTGGAGAAAACCAGGGCGGTCAATCTGGCTAGGGATGTGGAGGAAATCAAAGCTCTGTCCGCGACGGCTTTGGAGCAAGCCAGGGCGGAAGCGGAAAAATTGGAGACTTCGGTTTTTACAAAACTTAAAGATCAAGCTATTGAACGTTCCACGCGCTTCCAGTCCGCGGTGGAAGAGAAGCTGTCTCAGTTCCAGGAACTATCAAAGCAACGCTTGGCGGAGGTTCAAAGCCTATCGAAAGGTTTTAAGGAAGCGTGGAAGCGCGACGCCGCCGAGCTGGATGAAAAACGCCGCGAAGGGAGAGAGGAATGGAAACGGGACATCCAAGAGCTTGGTTCTCTCGCGCGCGCGAATAAGGAAGAATGGAAACGCGATCTTGGTGAATTTAGCGTGTTGGTGAGAACGGTTCGCGAGGAATGGAAGCGCGACGCCGCTGAACTAAAAACAATGGTGGAAGCTATAAAAGCGACTATTAAAAAGGAGAGTGCCGCTATCACCACGGAAAGCGTATCCATACTGCGCGCCGAATTGGCGGAGTTGGAAGCCGATCACGGCCAGCGCTTGGCCGCGCTCAGGCGGGATACCGACCTGTCTATTCAAAACCTTCGCGAAAAGCAAGCGGAAGTGGAGAAAAAACTGAGCGATGATCAGGCTGAGCTTGGCGAAACCCTGCGTGGCGAAAACCAGGCGGCGATACGCGAACTTCAAGCCGCCTATAAGGCAGCCGCTTCGGATTTGGAAAGCGCGCATAGCGCGGCTGTCGCTGCCCTGCATGCCGATGAACAACGCCGAGCCGATGAGATCGTCGCGACCTTGAGCGCTTTGAGCGCCGATACCGCCAGGATAAATCAGGAAGCCGTTGATCGTGAAGCGGCCCTTAAAAACGTTTATGGTGAGCTGGAAGAAGAAGTTGAAAAACGAACGGCTGATTTACGGACAGCGCTTACCAAAATAGAAGAAGAATTGCTACGTGACGCCGGCGAGGACGCTGGCCGTCGGCAAAATGAGCTTCGTGACGCTTTTGACAGCGCTCTCGCGGCCAGCTCCGATCACCTTGATTCCGAGTCTCGCCGCTTGGACGAGCTGGCCGCCGCGGCCTCTGAGACAGCGCGGGACCTTAATGAAAAACTGGACGCGTTAAAAATCGATATAGAAGAACGCTTAGTTGACGCGGCCGAAAACGCGGAGCGAAAGGTTTTGGAAACAACCGAGCGGCGTTTGGAAGTTTACCGCGACGCGCAGGAAGCTCGTTTTACCGAACTGTCACGGGTGGCTGACGATGTTGGTCGTTTTGACGCCGAACTACGCGCCTCAATGAGCGCCGCCGAGAATCGGGTGCGCGCCGATTTCGCCTTATTTGAAAAGGAAGCGGCCACCGCGAGACAGACAGCGCTTGATGCCTTTACTCAGGATACTCGTTCTTTGCGGGAAGATTTGTCTGGGGTGGAACAAGAGTTGCTGGCCTTGAAAGAACGAGCTTATGACAACGTTTCCGAAAAATTGCGATTATTTGAGGATGATTTCTTCAAGGATTTGACGAAACGAGGCGAGGAGATCGAACTGAGCTTGGATACTTGGCGCGGCGAGCAAGAAAAGGTTCTACGGGCTTTAGCTGAGGCAAGCGCCGGTGAGCGCCAAGCTCTTGAGGCTGATTATTCGGAGCGTTTGCGCGAAAAGTTCTCTGAATTGGCGGAAAAGACCAGTTCGGATTTAGAAAGGCTTAAGGAGCAAACGTCCGCTTTTGAGGATGGCATTAGGGAACAATTAGTCGCGGCTGATCAAGCGCTTAAATCATTTAGCGATCAGCTGGCGGGGGACCTGGATGACGCTCGTCAAGCCGCGGCCACGGCCACAAAGGCGGAAATTGGCCGACATTCGCTGGCTATGGCGGAACTGTTGAAAAAGGATCAGCGCGGCATTGAGGAAGCGCTTCATGATTTAGCGGCGTCGATTGAGGATCGCCGAGGCGAAATCCTTAGCAGTATGGAAAGCGCCTATAAAGAAAGCGAAGCTTGGCAGGCTCGTATTGCCCAGCAAGTCAAGGACGGAAACCTCGCCGTGGATGAAAACCGACGCCGCTTAAGGGAGCTCGCTTCCGAAAGCGATGAGCGTCTAGCCGCCCTCCGCTCGCAAATCAAGGACGCTCATGATGAGGCCGATGGCTTCCGCCTGGAGCTGAGCAATAAGACGGAAGAACAGCTCCGTTTATTGGATGCGTCGGTTAAGGATATAGATCGGCGGATTAAGGAATTTATCGGGCAAACAAAACTGTTTGAGCGGGCCGATGAACTGAAAACGGCTCTGGAACGGAGCATAGAGGATTTCCGTTCGGATTTGGACGCCTTGGATCAGCGTCGGCAAGAAGCGGCTGAATTGGAAGCCCAGTTTGTGAAAATAAAGCGTTTGGAAGACGATGTTGGCGCTAAGATGACTCGTTTCCTTACGGAGAAACGGCGTGTGGAACTGATGGAAGCCGATTTTAAACGCCTTATCCTGACCTCTCAATCGGTGGATGAAAAACTGGCTCAGGTGACGGCCTCCGATGATACGCTGCAGAATTTACAAGCCCAGCTGCGTCGTTTGGAGGACGCCGCCGCCGACGCTGAAGCGAAATACCAGAGAATAGAAAAAAAGAACCAAATTTTAGACGCTACCGCTGAAGGCATAGACCGCAATTTTCAAGCTCTGCGGGAGGCGGAAAGTCTGGCTAAGCGCTTTGATGAGGAGTTGGCTCGCGTCGGCGCCGAGTTGGGTCAATTACGCGGTACGGTGGAGAAGATCGCGGCCGATAAGGAAAAGGCCGATGCTGTCGCGGAAAAACTGTCTCAGCTTGATGATACCCTATTGGACTTGGAGGAGCGTTCGGAAGCGCTGCAAAAAGCGAGAGAATGGCTGGCTAGAACGGAAACGAGACTTTCGGAAGTCTCTAAGCAGGCGCAGGATCAGGTCAAGTTGATGGGGAGCTTGCTAAAGGCTGAAGGTCAAAAAGGGCTTTCCCGAGACAAAGGCGCCCCGCCGCTGGGTGTGCGCGAAACCGTGGTAAAGCTAGCGCATCAGGGTTGGTCGGTTGATGAGATAGCCAGGGCTGTTAAGCTGTCAAAGGGCGAGGTTGAATTGATTCTTGAAATCTCTCCCAATATGTGAAACGGCGCTTGCCCCTCTTCCATAACGACGTATAAAACTGAGGCGAATTTATCGAACTTCGTAATATATACTTGTACTTTCTTCCCCATTGCTTAGTTCCAGACGGTGCGCCCCTTTATCCAATTGATGCCATAGCCGAAGAGGGAATGAGCCCTCATGAATCTTATTTGTGTCCACATAGAGGACAGCGGTGCCAGTGCCTGTGGCTTCTATAGTAAGTTGTTGCTTGTCTAAGGGGAGGCTGGGGTCCAGGTAAAAAAGGGAGCCGTCTAAAGGCCGAAGGATGGCGAGTTCGGCATCCTTGTAAGCGTCTGACGAGCGGTATCTGTAGCGCGAAAGCCAAGTTTGGTATTCTTGCGGATAACGAAGTTCTACCCCCCTAGGTCCCTTAATGTGCCAATCGCAGGGAGCTGGTTCTGTCCCAGGCTTGAACCATTCCGTTATAGTGTGCGGACAGGCCGAGGTGGCCGCCATGCCGGAAAGCCCGCAAATAGATACACGCGAGAAGCCTTCCAGCGGCGGAAAGGCCTCATGAGAGCTAAACGCTTCTAAAACATTGCGCATAACGGAGGCGGGATACCCCGAATCAGCGGTGCCAACCACCGTTTGTCCCCCGAAATTGCCTAGCCATACGCCGCCCAAGAGATCCGCCGTAAAACCGACCGCCCAGATATTATTGAATTGATTGCTGGTCCCCGTTTTCATAGCGCCTTCAAAGGTTAGCCGATTGGTGCCATCCCTTCCAAAACTAAGGACGCGGTCAGGGTGTCGGGTCAGCATATCGCGAACTAGGAGGGCCGTTGTCGGTTCGTACACAAGCTTAGGCTTGTCCCTCTCCTCATCCAGCTGGGTCGCGGCATTTTGCTCTAAAAGGGTCCTGATGGGGATGAATTCACCTTGGTGAAGAAATATGCCGTACGCTTGTGTCAATTCAAATAGACTGATTTCGGCGTTTCCCAGCGCCAGGCCCAAACCCAAAGAGCCTTTTTGGCTCTCCAAGGACTGAAAGCCAGACCTGATAAGGCGCTCAGTGAAGGGAATAACTCCAAGTCTGCCAAGCATATACACGGCTGGTACATTTAGGCTGGAAGCGAGAGCCTGCCTAAGCCGGACAGGGCCGTTAAATTGATCATTAAAATTCGCGGGGGTGTAAACCTCGGTCCCACCAAAGTCAGTGGGTATATCAGGCAAGATCGATGCCGGCGTAAAGCCTTCTTCCAGCGCCAAAGCGTAGAGAAAAGGCTTTAAAGTGCTTCCCGGCTGACGTCTCATTGTGACGCCGTCTACTTGTCCCTGGTCCGTCTCGTTGAAAAAATCCGCGGATCCAACCCAAGCCGCCACAGTCATATCGTCTGGTCGGATAAATAGAGCGGCCGCGTTCGATACGCGCTTGGCTCGCGCTTCTTCTACCGTCTGTTTCAGTAAAGCTTCTATATAGCTTTGTAACTCAAGCTCTATACCTGTCCAAAAAACTGTTTTCCCGTCAGCCGCCGCTATATCGCCGCGCATTGATAGCCAACGAATAAAATGGGGGGCGTGAAAGGGCCAAAGACCCGCTCGGTTCGGATCACGCAGCTGGTCATAGCTTTTTTCCAAAAGAGCCAATTCAAGGGTCCGATCAGCCAGCCTAAGAACCGCCGCGCGATTATTTTCTTGTTCAGCAAAGGGGTCGTATGCGCTGGGACTGCGCGGCACCACCGCGAGTATGGACAGTTCCGCTCGGGATAGCTCATGTATATTTTTTCCATAGAAAACCCGCGCCGCGGCGGGAAAGCCTTCTATATTTCGGCCAAAGGGCACAAGGTTAAGGTAGAGTTCCAGGGCGCCTTTTTTCCCAAGACGACGTTCCAACTGTGCCGCTTCCCAGGCCTCCATAAGCTTACCGACCGTCGCTTTCTCGCCGGTTTTCCTAAGGATACGAGCCAACTGCATGCTGATAGTGGACGCTCCGGAAACAATACGGCCAGAGCTTATGTTTTGAAAAGCCGCGCGGATTATGCTAAGTGGATCAAAGCCGGGATGGAAGTAAAAACGACGATCCTCGGCGGCGATAACGATATCGATAAGCTCTTTTGGGAGTTTTTCTAAGGGGACAAAAACGCGGCGCAAACCCTGTTCAAGCGGCAGTATTTGCAGCTCTTCCCCATTTTTGGCTAAAAATACGCGGCTGAAACGTATACCGTCCAATTGGGCTTGAGCCGAGTAAGGAAGGATAAGCGGGACCGCCCAAGCGAGGAGCGCGGCGGCGGCGGCGATCGCCGCCGCCGCCGCGAAGCGCTTTTTACGGCTTAATGACAAACAGCGTGCCCTCCGATCTACCAAATACTTCGGGCTCAAACTCTAAGCTGGCGCTGGCGGGCGGAGTGGGATAGATACCGGGGGTGGTAACCCGCACAAGGAAGGTCACGGTTCGTGTCCCCGCGTAGAAATCGGTCCAACGGTAAACCATCATATTGTCCAGGGCAAAGCTATCAGGCCGGTACCAATACCATTCCCAATCAAAGCCGTCCCAGCTTACATAGCCTTCGGCGACAACATCGATAGTATCGCCGTAGACGGTTTCCCTAGTGATGACTTCGCTCTGATTACCGCCCTGATCCAGGAATTTGCCGCTGGTAACAAAGGTCGGATCAATAATCTCTACCCCATTAGGGATGGGCACCAACAGTTCCAAGCGTTGGCGACGTTTCGTTGAAGAAACATCCACGCGCACCCGGTAGGTTTCGCCAAGTTTTAGATCCTTTTCACCAACTTTTTCGCCATCCAGCGTTTCATACCGTAAATTAACTTCTATCCCCTCGTCTCTGGCTATCGCGGTTTCATTGGGTAAGGCATAGCGAAGTATCGTCGTGTAATAAACCGGAGTATCGCCGGTCTTGATAAAGCTTAATGGCAGCAGCGTATCGCGCTTTAGCGACGCGAGGGGCGCTTCTTCCAGGTACAGCTCGGATGCGGCTTGCGGCTTATTGGCGCTAAGCTCGAACGAGCTTAAAGACAGACTATCGGCGGTAATCTTTACTGTCGCGTTTCCCCTGGCTGGTCCCTCGGCGTCTAGTAAGGGAATAAAACCAAGCAAGGTCCAGAGATCGTCATTGGAGCAACGCCAGTGACGTTCGCTTTTATTCAAAGCTCCGGCTATACGTTGAATGAGTCCTCTGTCCTCGCCTAGCTCTTGGGCGTTTTTGAGTAAAATAGCCATTTCCGCTAGGTCGGAACTCCAGTAATTAGTCACCTCATAGGTTTCCTTAATATCAACTGTTTGCGTGCCTATGAGCATAAAATTCTTTGATCGCCGGTAAACTCGCTCGGCTGAAGTTTTGTCGCTCGCGCCTAGATAGGCTTGAGCCAAGAGCCCATAGCCGCCAAGGCCTAGCTTGTCTTCATACGCTTCCGTTTCCTTTAGATAAGAGACATCGGCCTTTCCCCCCTGAGCTAAGACCATATTAGTGTACGCGTGGTAGTAAGGGCTGAATTTCGACATGTTGGATTTCTGTCCATTCAGGTAGATAAGCAGCTTGGAGAGGTCTGGGGCGGAATCGGTCTTGTACGAGCGGGACGCGGCGAATTCCAAGAAATGAGCCGTTAATAGGCTGATATAGGGATCACTGATATAGGGGCGCCAATGATAGCTCCCTATGTAAATACCGCCGTCGCTCAATTGGCGGCTCTTCAGTTCCGCTAATAAGGCCGCCGTATAATCCGGTCCCTCTCCCGAATACATATGGGCGAAGCAATACAATAAACGGCCATAAAAACTCAACCAAGGCCAACTCGCCGCGTAGTCCAAAAGACGATTTAGCGAGGGTTCTATATAAGGCCGCAGGGTAGACGCGCTTATCAGCTCAAGCCCGCCATAGCCGGCGGAAACCGCGCTTGGAAGGATAAGCCCTTCCGTGGCTGAGTTCTCGTCTCGCGCTATAGTCCCGACCGTCGTGAAAGCTTCTTTCACCAAAGGCTTTTCCACTATGACCGTTTCTATTAGCTTGTCGTTAATGACAGCGCCTTTAACGGTGAAACTGATAGTCCCTTGGCCGGCTTCCGTCGCGGATAGAATGAAGGGCACTTCATAGGAGCCGTTTGGAGCTAAGGTCGCCGTCCTTGTTTTCGCTCCGCCAATACTGAGGATATCGCTTTCCGCGCTTACCTCAACGGTCTGCGTTTTTGACGTCAAGTTTTTCAAGACGACGCCGGCGGCGGCGGTATCACGATTTCGGAATTTTCTGGGCAGGGCGGCTCGCACATTGATAGGATTTTGGACTAAGATTTCTCCTTCTTGCACCCCAACCCGGCTGCCGCTTAGGGCCATGGCGGTAACGCGATAACTTGTAAGCGAATCCGGTAAGGTAAAGCGGACGGTGGCTTCTCCCTTGCTATCGGTTTGAACGAAGGGCTCAAATAAGGCCAAGGGCCTAAAGTCCGAACGCTCTTGGGGTTTATCTCCATCGCCGCCGGTTAGGGCGGAGGTGTCATAGGCTACCGGTTTCATTAAAAGGCGCCGGCTGTCGTCCCCTTCCACGCCTAGAGGGAAATTCTCCACGCCGTAGAAAAAGTCAACCGGATCAGGCACATGATAATTGATAAGGTCAAGGACGCCTCGGTCCACGGCTAAAGCGCTTATTTCCGCGCCGGCGACTGGTTTCCCCTCCCTTGTAACCCTTATCGATATTTCGGCCTCCGAGCCCGGCCGGTAGCTGGGTTCGCTTGGGCTTATGCTGATATCCAGCTCTATTGGTCGGGTGGACACTCTGAGCCCGACAATGCCGAACAAGCTTCTCGGTCGGCCCAAGTCTGGATCGTCTATGGAACTAGGCGGAGCTTCGCGTTTGGTGAAAGAGCTGAGGGCTACATATACAACCGGAACGTGTTTTTCTTGAATAGGAATTTCGATTAGGCTTTGACCGCCTTCCAAGTGAATAAGACGCTCCTCAAATATACCCTCCCGTTCTACGGTAAGCAGATAGTCTCCCGTCTCAATGGGGCTGCGCACCAAGACGCGGGCGCTTTCACCTGGCATATATTCTTCTTTATCAGCGATCAGCTCTATGTCGGATGGCGTTTCGGAGGCGCGGCGTATCCATTGACTGCCGGTAGCGTAGAAGCGTATCACGGTTTTTGCCATGCGGCCCTGCGCGTCCTTTGACTCAACGGCTAAGAGGTAATCGCCGGCTTCCTTTACGCTGAAAGACCAACTCGCTTTACCCTCTATGGCCTTTATTTCTTGCCGAGCTACTTCGGTTTCCACATATTCCCAACGCGTGTTTATCCTTCCGTAAACGCCTTGCTGTTCGGTCGCCTTCCAGTCTCCCTTAATTAGAACGGCTGTCAGAGCCGCGTCCTTAGCCCAGGCTTGGCCCCGCGGGTCCACCAGGACGGTTTCAGCCTTTATGTTTTGATTAACCGAGACAAAGCGGCTCCACCAACCGGAAGCCGCGCCGCTGGCGAACTTAAGGCCGATATAATAAGACGCCGGGTGAACCTTTATGTGGGCGCTGTTGGCTATAGCTTGCCTATCTATATCTTGTACGGTGGTTTCAAGGACATAATCGTACGCGGCGCCAAGCGCGTTCTGATTGGTGGTTTTTACTGAGATAGTCGCTTTTCCATCGGCGCTAAGTGTCCCGTTGCCATTGCTTAGGGTATGTTCACCCTCCCAATTGCCCGGCCCAAAGACAAAGCGCTCCCATTCCGGACCCGGCGGCATATAGGCTATTGGCTTACGGGTCCAATAGTATGAATATTCCGCGTTCGGCATGGACCCGCCGGCTAGATAGCTAGCGGACACGCTGACCGAGGCGTCTTCCCCCGAGTAGAAAAGCCTATCGGCTACGGAGGCTTCAAGTTGGAAGGCTAGTTTGCGGAATTCGGCGACGGTAAAGCTGACGCTGCTTGAGCGGTTGCTGGTGTAATAATAACTGCGATATGGACTAGGTCCTTTGTGCGCATAGCTGATCGTATATGTTCCCGGTTCAAGGTCCTGTGGAAGATGGAAGCGCGCGGCGAACCCTCCGTTCTCGCTGGCTTTGCCATCAAGCCGCCATAAGCTTTCTCCTGAACGGAAATCTTCCAATTCCAAGGTGTAATCGCCCTGGTACGCTGTAAAACCATTAGGATCTTGAATCCAATGCACCCCGCGTAAGGCAAGCTCCTCACCTTTTTTATATAGCCCGCGGTCTGTAAATAGTAAGACGCGGCTTACCGGCCCTTCAGCGTTCATTACGGCAGCGTGGGAATAAACCGTTGACTTGTAAGAATTAACTGAATTACTTACCTGTAAGTCCGCGCGGTCGCTTCCCTTAAGGGCCGATACTAAAAGGTAATATCGATTATACTCGCCGGGAAATAAGGCGCGGAATTCACCGTCTTCCAGTTCAATAACGGCAAAGCCGGATTGGTCGGTTGTGGCGGACTTTAGGGGCTTGTTGGTCGTCTGGCCAAGAAGAACCGTCGCGTCCGCGACCGCCTGGCCTGTGCTGAGGCTGTTAACCCATATCAGTACGCGGTTATACGCGACGCGGGCTGTTATACCCAAGTCCGTAACCTGGATGGCGAAGGTTCGCCCGTCTCTGTACCGGTACCCGCCGACGGAATAAGTGGCTCTAAAGTTGAAATAAGCCGTTCCAAAGCCAGCGGGGTTCAATAACGGTATCAAGTCGTATACCGAATAATTAACGCGATTTTTCTTCCATGAAGCGATATTGATTGGCAGAGGGCTGGGCTTGTTGTTGTAATCCAGTTTGTCCAAATCGAAATTAAAGCGATCCGCGCTTTGCTTCCCTAGAAACAGCGTATCCAAATTCCGGCCCGCCCAGATGAATTTAGGCGGATAGGCGGCTTCCAGGTGATGGAAGCCCCAGGGGAAATCTGTCAGCGGATTGGGGTTGGGTATTTCCGTTTCAACGGTGGAGTTTGGATTTGATAAGGTTCGACCGTACGTATCCTTAACGGAAGTTGAGCCTTTTAGGCGAACCCTGTCGCCTGGTTCCAAGGCCATCAGGCCAAGCCTAAGCGTGGATCCAAATACCTCAAGCGTCTCAATTTTTGTCTCGTGGCCATTGACCGAAACCGTATAGTCGGCCTGGGCGGCGGATTTATCCAAAGGATGGCTGAAATGGGCGTAAACGGGTATTACGCCAGGTTTATTCGTTCTGGGCAGATCGTAAGCGTAGGAATCCATATACGATACGCGGAAAGGCGTGACTGTGTGGAAACTGAGGCTTTGAGCCCCTTTCCGCTCAGGATAAGCCGGTTTGGGCATGGCCTTATCGGCTAACGTTACGGTAATGTCGGCGTCCTCAGGCGGATCGCTTTCCAAAGTTAAGAGGACGGCTCTGTCCGTTCTGGTTTTCAGCCGCTCTGGATAATCCGGTCGGCTTACCGAGAATTTAGCCGTTTCCGTTCTCGCTCTTGAGCGTATAGAAACGGACAGAAAACGCTGAATCATCTCAAGTTCTACAGCCTGGTTGAACTCAAGTATCATAAAACGCGCGGCTTTGACAGGGACTTCATAAGTGCCGATGTAAATATCGGCGTCGTCGCCGGGATAGAAATTAACGATTTTTATCGTCTCGGTATAGAAATTAAAGGAGAAGGCTTTGCCTAGACGGCTACCGCCTAGGGAACTGGCGTCGGCCGAGACCGTAACCGTATATCGCGGCTCGTCGACGAGGGGGCTGTCGGGCTGGAAGCTTAGAACCTTAGTGCCGTACCAGCGATAGACGCCGTTTATTTCTGGTTCGATACGTAAAAGCGGCGTTGCGCGTATCGGTTCGCCTAGTTTGGCCAGGGGCACCATCGGCAGGTTGAACATGACGTAGATGGTCGGACGGCGCATTTCTATAGGAAGCTCGCCGGTGGGCGCGTAATCTACCACACTGAGCGCTTCGCTGTCCTTGGGGTAGCTTGCCGAAGCGGCGTAAGCCGGATTGACCGTCCAATAATTGATGGTGCTTTCGGAAAAATCGATATTGCCCCGCTTTAGCCCGCCTTCCAAGCTTTCTTGGCGCGAGGCTTCGGCGTTGAAGGCGGCCAAATCCAGCTCC
>CAZJJK010000016.1:0-20781 GCA_964546285.1 uncultured Treponema sp.
GCGGGGCCAGCTTGGCCGAGCTTGGCGGCTATCTTATGGATAAAAAAACAAACCCTGTTATTGGTATTCCCGATCCTCTGATAGCGACTATTATCGATATAAAGCAAACACTTGTAAAAGCTATCCAAGAAGACCCTTCGCTACCGGAGGCGTATTACCATTTATCGCGTTATTATGAACGCTATGGTTCGCCTTTGGAGGAACTCCAAGCGGCGGAAAGAGCGTTGGACGCGTACGCGGCAGTAAAACGCGGTACGGCACGACGGGACGCCGAGCATGTGGACTGTTACCGGCGAGTAGCCAGCCTATATCGAGATATGAAAGAATTTATCTTGGCGGAAAGCAAACTTGATGAGGGTATCCAGCTCTATGAAGACCGAAAGGCTCGTGGGGTGTTGTCGCCTTCGCCGCTTCATGGGCGCTTGTACGCTGATCGCGGCGATATAGCATATTTCTTGGCCGGTGATTTCTCGGCCGCCATGGACGATTATACCAAAGCGGAATTAGATGGATGGAGCCCGCCAGAATTGCGGTATCGAATGGGATACATCCATTATCGCGCCGAGGAATGGGGTCTAGCCACCGCGCGCTTTTTTAGCGCCGCGTCTGATTTGCCTTTGAATCGACGTATCCTATTTTCGCTGGGGAACGCTTCCTATTTGCGCGGAGACCTATGGGTTGCCCAAGGGTATTTCGAGCGTTTGCTGGAAGTTCTGGAGAACGAACGTTCCCGTTTCCCCACCCTATTGCCAGCGGAACGGCCAGAGCATAATGAACTGGCGGAACGTTTTATGAGGGCGCGAAACAATATGGGCGTTATCTATGGCGCTTTGGCCGACGCTACCGGTTCCGTGTCTTATAAAGCTCAAGCTTTCGCGCACTTTACGGAATCGGCGAGGGCTTGGGATTCTTTGACTAGGGATCCGGAGACGCTGACGCGTTCTCTTACGGTAAATTTAGCCTATCTCAATATTCGGAATGTCTTAAGACCGGAAAACGGCTATGAGCCACAAATTTACCGTGAACTTGATAAAGACGTTTCAGAACCGTCCAGCTGGGAAGAATTATTGGATTAAACTGGTTAAAGAAGACGAGTGAAGCGCGGCGCGTTAGCGCCGCGCTCAGCTTAAGCGCTTATTCGCTGGCTTCTACGGTCTCGGCAATCGGAGCGTTCTTCTTGACAGATTCGATCCCGTTCAAACAGGAATCTTTGGATTTGTAGCCCTCTCCAGTCGCGATGGTCTGTCCATTCGCGGCTTTAAGCCGGAAACGGTATTCGCCCTTTTTATCCTGGTAAATCTCAAATTTAGCTGCCATCTTATCCTCCTAAGCGACGGGTCATGTCCGTCAAGTTGTATCGCATATTTATATGCTAGGGTCTGTATTGGGAGAAGTCAAGCGAAGTTGGAATCTTAGCGTTGAATCCTTGGAGACGGATAGCAGTAATCGGTATTTCACATATCCGCGCGCATGGATGATGGCGGCGGGTAGTTAAGGCTCCAGCGAGTGCCTCCCTCCGAAGGATAAACGATAACAAGCTGGCCCTTAAGTTGGCTGGCTAAGGAGCGGACCAAACTTAGGCCAAGTCCTTCATTAAATCCCGTAGCCGGCTTGTCCCAATCGCCGTCGGCACCAGCGCTGGAAGATTTCGATGTAAAACCAATTCCATCGTCAGTAACTGTCAGCGTGTGCCGCTCTGGCTTTGTTTGAAAACTGATATCTATCCTGCCATTATTGTGGCCGGGGAAGGCATATTTAATAGCGTTAGTAGCTAATTCGTTTACGACCAAACCTAAACGCATCAGTTCCTCGTTCTCCAGTTCGATGTTTTCAGCGTTAAGAGTAAAGCTCAACTGAGAAACGTTTCCCGGTCCATTTTTAAGCCCGCCTATTACCATGTTCAAATAATCCCTCACTGAGCCACGATACGCGTTTTCATCATTAGACAATAATCTATATACCGATGAAATAGTGCGAACGCGGCCCTCAAGTTCTCTGAAAGCCGCTTTCGCGTCCGGATCCGACAACCCATCGGCTTGTAGAGATATTAAGCTCTGCATAAGCACAAAATTATTTTTTGTCCGATGTCGCAACTCTTTCAGCAGGACGCGGGCTGTTTCAGCGCGGCCATTGAGCTCAAGCACTATCCTACCGTCAGCGATATGTTGGTAAGCTATTCCTAATATGACAGAACCCGCTAATAGCCCTTGGTAAAACATATTCCTTAGACTATCCGCGGTAAGCGGCGAAAAGCCGAATTCAAGAGCGATAAGGGAGATAAGCCTAAAGAGAAAACAAAGACTTATTACCCAATACGCGACAACCACGGTGACGCTTCTGGGCGCGGCGGGGCTCACCGCGGGTTTTGATAAAAGTGAAATAGCGGATATACAGCCCGCAAGGCCAAGAGCCGCGAGGGAAGCGGATTGGAAAAAATCGCTATGGATAATGAATTTGCCAATACCTTGGGTTAGCGCGAAAAAAACGCCGACTAGGATGGGTATCAGCGGTTTTGGCCGCCGCCCGGATAAGCTTATGGTTCCAATCAGCGCGAAAGTCATACCCGCGGCTAATAAAAGATCAGTTAAAGATAAGGCCTTTATAACGGTGCCTGGAGGATCTATAGACATCCACGCGAAGGCTCCGCTCAATAAGGTAAAAGCGAGGGCCCAGCACAAAGTACATACGACCAACTTACGATGATGGATATGAAGATTCCACGAAAGGGCGGCGAGTATGCTATTGGCGACGAACGCGACCTGTAGGCTTGTGCGTAGATCTATATCCATTGATCTCCCAAAAAGCACGGTATTCGTGTGTTTGGCGAATACCAAGAGTCTATAAAATACACCCACTTACAGGGAAAACTCAAATTTATTTAGAAAAAGCGATCATAGTCACAGCTCATCAACTGCTGCCAATTTTGTTTAAATCTCGCAACCAAGCCTAAACTTCCAAATGCCTGATGAACCAGCTATTTGTACTATATGTTCGCCGCGAACATCAGCTTTCAGAAGCTTGAGACTTTTGGGATCGCTTTATTATGTTAAGCAAAGCTGTCGTGTGTTTATCCTTACTTGCCGCCAAGAGAGCGCCGCCGACGGCCGCGAAGATAAGGGCGGAAAAAAAGAGGGGGCCGCCTTGGGCAAGGACTCTCGGCAAATCAATAAACAACGTATCCAGCCAGGTATAAGCGAGAACTACTGGTACAGACGCTATTATGGAAAATAAAACCATTTTGCCAGAATAAAGGAGGATGGAGCGTAAAGCCCTAAGCGCTTCCACTTGGGGTTTCCGTCCCATAAAAAATAAAAGAGCCGCTGTATTTATTACGCCAGCGATACTAAGGGAAAGCGCGACTCCGCCGCCCTTCATCGGTCCAACCAGCAGGGCGGCTAAGGCCATGTTGCAAAAAAAGGACAAAAGCCCGGCCGCGGTCGGAGAACGCGAATCGCTTTGAGCGTAAAAGGCTGGGGCTAGGATTCGGTTAAGGGCGATAAAAAACAGCCCGGGAATATGAAAACGGAAGGCTAATTTTGTTAAGGCGACAGATTCTTCCCCAAAAGCGCGAGACTGGAAAAGCAACCGTATAAGAGTGTCTCCTCGAATAAAAGCGAAAAAACTGACGGGAATAGTGATAAGAGCGATAATATCCATCGCGGAAATGAGTTGTTTGTTAAATTCTTTCCAGTGGCCGCTTTTGGCGTGGCCGGCTAAGGCGGGCAATAATACGGTGCCTAGGGTAACCGCGAAAATACCGAGAATCAATTCCTGAAGCCGCAGAGAATACTGGAGGCTTGACACTATTCCGGGGCCAGCGTTGCCCGCTAAGGCTGTGGAAACCAGGTCGTTGAGCTGGTAGGCGGCCATTCCCAGGATGGTGGGTCCGATAAGCCGTAAGACCGTTTTTGTACCTGGGTCCACGAAGGCGCGGCGCGGCTTTATCCAGCCAAAACGAAAGCCCTGTTTTAGCACAAAGGGCAGCTGAATGGCGGCTTCTAAAATACCGCCAAGAAATACACCCACGGCCATAGCGCGGGCTGGGTTCGCCGTAAAAGGGCTCAACAGCCAGGCGCAAGCGATTACGGCTAAATTAAGTAGTATAGGAGCAAAACCCGTAGGCGCGAAAATATTGACGCTATTTAAAATACCCTGAAAAAAGGCCGCGAAAGACACAAAAGCCAAATAGGGAAACATAACGCGCGTCAATAAAACGGTCTCATTAAATTCTTCCATTCCAAAAAGGGGAACGATAAGGGGAGCCGCCCATATGCCCGCGGCGACGACAAGGCTTAATAAGCAACTAAGAACCGTAAAAATAGCGGAAAGAAAACGTCGATTTTCCGCCTCATCGCCTCTGATGAGATAGCCTTTAAAAGTGGGGATAAAGGCCGCGGCGATTGAACCTTCGGCGAATAAGCGTCGAAGCAGGTTAGGGATCATAAGAGCGACAGAGAACGCGTCCGATAAAGCGGTGGTGCCTAAAAGCGAGGCTTTAACCATTTCTCGGATTAAACCCAAAACGCGTGATCCTAGGGTTAAAAGAGAGAGAATAGAGCCGTGGCGAATAAGGGAAGAGGCTTTTTCGCGACCCTTCTGCATAGCGATACCATACTCAGAATAGGCAACGGCGCCAAGAGGAAGCCGCTATGCTCCAAGCCTCCTAGAGAAAACGCTTTGCCTCCCTTGCCCAGCGCTTGCCGCTTGTGGTACGGTTCGTTCGTAAGCGATCGGTCTTTAGCCGCCGGGCGGATTAGTTCCGAGTGAATCGCCGCGTCCGGCGCCGTTGAAAAAGTTCCGCCGCGCCTGGAGGGGAGCGTGCTAGTCGCCATCGTATTTGGTTCGCGGTCCGATACCGCCGTAATGAAAAAAGCGGCGGAGGTTTTGCGTCGTTTTGAAATTCCCTATACAGCCCACATTTTATCGGCTCATCGTGTTCCGGAGTTACTCAAAGAAACGCTTAACAACTTGGAAGAACAAGGCGCTGAGCTCATTATCGCGGGCGCAGGCTTGGCCGCTCATCTACCCGGCGTTATCGCCAGCCTAAGCGCCTTGCCGGTTATTGGCGTACCGCTAAGTTCGGGCGCGTTGAACGGCATTGACGCGCTTTTATCCGTTGTCCAAATGCCAAAACCCATTCCAGTCGCAACCGTTGGTGTTGATAACGCCGCTAACGCCGCCTACCTCGCCTGCCAAATATTGGCTTTGAAATATCCAGAACTGGATCGGAAGCTGAGAGCCTTCCGTATCTCCATGAAAAGCGAATACGCGGCGGATAGCGCCCAAGGAGCGGAACTATGAAAGGCGGTAAGAAGGATATCTCAGCGGTTAAAAAACTAGGGAAACTGTATGAGGGTAAGGCGAAACAGGTTTTCGCGACGGATGATCCGGACCTGGTCGTTATCCATTATAAGGATGACGCGACGGCATTTAACGGGGAAAAGAAAGGGCAAATAGAGGATAAAGGCATACTAAATAATGGCATTTCCGCTCTATTATTTGAAAAGCTAGAAGAAGCCGGGGTCCCAACTCATTTTATCGCTAAATTATCCGACCGCGATTCTCTTTGCCGGAAAGTCAGCATCGTGCCTCTGGAAGTGATAGTCAGAAATGTCGCCGCAGGCTCTATGGCCAAGCGCCTTGGCTTAGTGGAAGGTACGGCTTTGAGGACAACGGTTTTTGAGCTCAGTTATAAAAATGATGAATTAGGCGATCCCCTTATTAACGATTATCATGCCGTCGCGATTGGCGCGGCTAGTTTTGCCGAACTGGAAGAGATTTACCGACATACAGCAAAGGTCAATGAGTTTTTGAAAGCTTTCTTTCTGGAGCGTGGAATTAAGCTTATCGATTTTAAGTTGGAATTTGGAAAAGCCAACGATGGCCAGTTGGTGCTGGCTGATGAAATATCGCCGGACACCTGCCGTTTCTGGGATGCCAATACAAACGAAAAGCTGGATAAAGATCGATTTCGGCGGGATATGGGAAAGGTGAAGGAAGCGTATATCGAAATTTTGGATCGGATAGGTCGATGAACGCTGACAAGCTACGCGATGAATGCGGCGTTTTTGGAATTTTCTCCGAGAATCCCGATCGAGATGTAGCCCCTCTAGTCTATTATGGGCTTTTCGCTCTGCAGCATCGCGGCCAGGAAAGCGCCGGCATCGCCGTAGCGCGTGGTCCCGTTATAGAATGCCGTAAAGATATGGGCTTGGTAGGCGAAGTCTTCAATCCCGAACGCTTAGCGCGTATGTCCGGTCGTATCGCCGTTGGACATGTCAGATATTCCACTTCCGGGTGCAGCGCCTTTGAAAACGCTCAACCCTTTGTCAGCCGCTTCAAACTGGGCTCAATCGCCGTTGCGCATAATGGAAATTTAACCAACGCCGATGTCGTACGAGAATTGCTTGAGGATTCCGGCGTAGCCTTTACTTCTTCAAGCGATAGCGAGGTAATCGTTAACCTGATAGCGAAAAATTATAAAAAAGGTCTGGAAAAAGCTTTGACCGATACTATTCAATTTATTAAGGGTTCCTACGCGCTTACCGTAATGACGGAAAGCGCTTTAGTAGGCGCCCGCGATCCTAATGGCATACGGCCTCTTTGTTTGGGTCGTATCGATAGGGGCTGGGTGCTGGCGAGCGAATCATGCGCTATTGACGCTGTCGGCGGCGAATTCGTCCGCGATGTGGCTCCCGGCGAGATCGTAATTATTGACGATAATGGCGTCCTCTCCTTTGAATTCGGCGAGAGAACGAGAAAGGCGGCTTGCGCTTTTGAATACATCTATTTTGCCCGGCCAGACAGCGTTATTGACGGTATCGATGTTTACGAGGCCAGATTGCGCGCCGGCGCCATCTTGGGAAGAGAATCCGCGGCGGTCGCCGATCTGGTTATCGGTGTACCTGATTCCGGCGTTCCGGCGGCTATCGGCTATGGTCGAGCAACCGGCACCCCCTTTGGTCTGGGTATCGTTAAGAGCAAATACGTTGGACGCACCTTTATCGCTCCCAATCAAGAACTGAGAGAACGAGCCGTTTCCGTTAAGCTCAATGTTATCAGAAGCGAAGTGGAAGGAAAGCGTGTGGTCATTATCGACGATTCTATAGTCAGAGGAACTACCAGCCGCCGTCTGGTTAGCCTTCTGCGTGATGCGGGCGCTAAGGAAGTGCATTTCCGCGTTTGTTCGCCGCCTGTCAGGTACCCCTGTTATTTCGGTATTGATACCCCGCATCGCCGTGATCTTTTAGGAAATGAGTCTAGCGTTACGGAAATCCGTGACGCTATCGGCGCGGATAGCTTGGCCTTTATTTCTACGGAAGGCTTGCTGGAAGCCTTAGGCGGCGAGGGCGGTTATTGTTTAGGCTGTTTCACCGGGGAATATCCGGTTCCGGTGCCATCTGAGTCCTATGCCCAAAGGCAGGACGGAGACCGAGGAGCGACGAATGGATTATAAAGAAGCCGGCGTCGATATTGAGGAAGGCTATAAAGCGGTGGAAAAGTACCGAGAATTTACGGCTTCCACCATGAATCAGGCTGTTATAAACGGTATTGGCAGCTTTGCCGGTATGTTTTCGCTTAAAGAATTTATCGATTCAAGCTTATCCGACCCCGTATTGGTTTCCGGAACGGATGGAGTCGGGACAAAACTGGATGTCGCTTTTCGGTTAAAAAAATACGACAGCGTTGGGATCGATTGTGTCGCCATGTGCGTAAACGATATCCTCTGTCATGGCGCTCGACCTTTATTTTTCTTGGACTATCTGGCCTGCGGAAAACTTGACGCGGGTATAGCGGCTGAATTGGTGAAAGGCGTTGCGCTCGGCTGCAGGGAAAGCGGTTGCGCCCTTTTAGGCGGCGAAACGGCTGAAATGCCTGGTTTCTACGACCGGGGAAAATATGATATAGCCGGTTTCGCCGTTGGCCTGGTAGACCGACCGCGGATTATAGACGGTTCGGCTATAGAGCCCGGTGATACCCTTATCGGCCTCGCTTCTTCTGGCGTTCATTCAAACGGTTTTTCGCTTATTCGCGGCGTATTGCCCGATCTTGATGAGGATTTTGGCGGTTCCCCGATAGGTCTGGTTCTGTTGGAGCCTACTAGAATTTATGTTAAGGCGATTCAGGGCCTAATGGAAAAAATTAGCGTTAAAGGCATGGCCCATATTACCGGCGGCGGGTTTTATGAAAACATTCCTCGTATGTTCTCTCGCCCTCTTACCGCGCTTATTCACGATGGCTCCTGGCCGATACCACCAATTTTTTCCAGGCTCGCCTATGGCGCCGCCGAAGGCGGCGCCCTGAAAGGCCGCGAAGCGGAGAAGGCCGGAGCCCGGTTCCTTAAGGACAAGGTTGAGCTACGCCGACGTTTTTTCAATACCTTCAATATGGGTATAGGCTTTGTTTTAGCGGTGTCACCTGAGGCGGTCGAGGAAACAATATCGATTTTAGACAAGCTCAATTATCCCGCCTACCCGATAGGCGTTGTTCAAAAAAGCGCGTTCACGGAGGAAGAGGCGGCGAGCGGAGGAAAAAGCCATTTGGGTTCTGTCGTTATCCAGGCTCTGGACTGATGAAAGAAGGCTGTTGTCGGCTCCTTGTCCTGGTATCAGGCAATGGATCCAATCTTCAAGCTCTATTAGACGCGGAGCGACGCTTGTCTTGGCCGGCTCACGTTGTCGGGGTTGTATCGGACCGGGCGGGGGCCTTCGCTCTGGAGCGGGCTCGGCTAGCCGGCGTTTCCGCTTGGCTTGAGGAAGCCGATCCAGCTCTTAAAAAGGATGAACGCCGGCTTGATTTATCGGAACGGCTTTTACACCGAGCCCGTGAGCTTGACGCGGACTTGATTATCCTTGCCGGGTTTTTGTCCCTTTTACGAGGAGCAATATTGGACGTTTACAGTGGACGCATCATCAACATCCACCCTTCGCTTTTACCAAAATTCGGGGGGCAGGGAATGTACGGCGAACGGGTTCACGCCGCCGTTCTAGCCGCCGGCGAAAAAGAATCTGGCTGTTCCGTCCATCTAGTAGACGCTGGTACCGATACAGGCCCGGTCATTCTTCAACGCCGTGTGCCGGTGTATACCGACGACACGCCCGCGACTCTAGCTGAACGTATACATAGCGAGGAACACCGCGCCTTAACCAGCGCGGTTGAGAAGTTCGCGAAAAAGTTTGTAAAAGAAAGGGCCGCCCACAAAAAAGGGTCGGCCAAAGTAAACCCGGAGGTTGTTAATGTCTAGACGTGCCCTGATCAGCGTATACCGAAAAGATGGTTTGGAAGAATTCGCGGCTTATTTGGTTAGCGCGGGCTGGGAGCTCCTTTCTACCGGGGGAACGGCGCGCTTTTTAAAAGACAAGGGTATGGCTGTCACCGATGTATCCTCAGTAACATCTTTTCCGGAATGTTTGGACGGTCGTGTAAAAACACTACACCCCGCTATCCATGCCGGGCTTCTCGCCCGTCGGGAGGACGAGTCCCATATGCGGACGCTGGCTCAGCTGGGCCTTGATACCATCGATCTTGTTTGCGTTAATCTTTACCCGTTTTTTGAGAAAGTCCAAGCCGGTCTGGGACTAGAAGAAACAGTGGAATTTATCGATATTGGCGGGCCCACGATGCTACGTTCGGCGGCCAAAAATTTCAGGGATGTTATTGTCCTTACGGATCCGTCAGATTATGACGAGGCTATAAGCGGAATGAAAGCTGGCGGTCTTAGCCTTGAAGCGAGAAAACGTTTAGCAGGCAAGGTGTTTAATCTAACTTCGGCCTATGACGGGGCTGTTTCCCGCTACCTCCTTGATGAGAGTTTTCCAGAATTCTGGCCACATTCCTTATTTAAAGCCCAGGAGCTACGATACGGGGAGAACGCTCATCAAAGCGCCGCCTTATATTTGGACGCGGATAGGCAAGGCGCTATCGGCGCGATGAAGCAACTTCAGGGCAAAGACTTAAGCTATAACAACATACGTGACCTAGACCTGGCTTGGAAGGCGGCGAGCGCTTTCGGGATTGCTTCAAAAGGGATAGCTCCTCTTGGCTGGGATGATGAGTTAGGCCGCTTAAAAGAGGCTGGGCTCAGCGCGGCAAGAGAGAGAATCAGCGCGTGCTGTGTGGCCGTTAAGCATAATACTCCCTGTGGCGTCGGTCTTGGCCCGAGCTTGGTGGACGCGTACCAGGCGGCTTACGATTGTGACCCCTTATCGATTTTTGGCGGAATCGTCGCTTGTACCGTTGAAGTGGATGAGGCGGTCGCTCAAAAACTGACGGGCTTATTTTTAGAAATCGTCGTGGCGCCATCCTTTACTCCCGGGGCGCTTGAATTGTTTAGGACTAAGAAAAATCTACGCGTATTGGAAGCCGCTAAGGCTCCCGATGATCGGATGGAGACTATCTCGGTGGCGGGTGGTCTTCTCGCTCAATCCAGTGATCGGAAACTGCTTGAGAAATGGGAGGTCGTGACTAAGGCGTCGCCAGACCCGGCTGACCTAGAAGATTTGTTTTTCGGTCTTAGGACGGTCGTTTATGTAAAATCCAACGCCATCGTTGTGGCTAAGGATAAGGCCGCCGTGGGGATAGCGGGCGGACAGACAAATCGTATTTGGGCGGCTCGGCAAGCTTTGGAACGCTCCGCGGAAAACATCGCCGCGGCTAAGAAAAACGGACGGGGAGACGGAAAGCCGGCCAGGGTCTTAGCCTCTGACGCTTATTTCCCCTTCGCTGATGTAGTTGAGGCGGCGGCCGCGGCCGGAATCAAGGCGATAATTCAGCCCGGCGGATCTATTCGCGATAAAGAGTCAATTGAAGCTTGCGATCGTCACGGTTTGGCCATGATCTTTACTGGCACCCGTCATTTTAAGCACTAGGAGCGCTTGATGAACATCATGGTTATCGGTTCAGGCGGCCGCGAACATGCCTTAGCGTGGAAATTAGCCCAATCCGATAAGGTCGATGTCGTTTTTGTCGCGCCGGGGAACGGCGGAACGGCGTTGGAAGCTAAATGCCGTAATGTGGAATTGCCTAACGCCGATCCCACGCGGGCTGAAGGCCAAAAGGTATTAGCCGCTTTCGCTAAAAGCGAAGGGGTAGATCTTGTCGTTATTGGGCCGGAGGCGCCGCTAGCCGCTGGGATTGTGGACGTCTTTAGAGACGCTGGGTTAAGAACGCTAGGGGCGGATCGCCGCGCCGCGCAACTTGAAGCGAGCAAGGCTTATTCTAAAGATTTTATGCGCCGACATGGTGTTCGCGGTGCTCAGAGCGAAACCTACACCGATCTGGACAGCGCCTTGGCCGCGTGTCGTCGTCATTTCTCCACCAATAAGGAAAAAGCTCCCGTCAACCAAGACGTCCCTCCGCCTTTGGTTATAAAAGCTGACGGCTTAGCCGCCGGCAAGGGCGTTGTCGTGGCGGAAAACCTTTCTCAAGCGGAAGCTACCCTGCGTTCGTTTATGGTGGACGGAAGCTTGGGCGATTCCGGCTTAAAGGTCGTTTTAGAGGAATTTTTGAGTGGCGTTGAGGTTTCGATTTTAGCCGCGGTTAGCGTTAGGCCGGGCTGCGAAAATCCAGTTATAGAGTGCTTTATTCCTTCCAGAGATCATAAACGGCGTTATGAGGGGGGCAAAGGCCCAAATACCGGCGGCATGGGCGCGATAGCTCCCGTTCCTGATTTTGACGAAAGTGCCATGGTCGATTTCCGCTCTTCTATCCTAAGTCCAACCCTGACCGGTTTAATAGATGAGGGCTACGACTATCGCGGTTTCATTTTTTTCGGCCTGATGGTGGATAAGGGCCGTTGCTCATTGCTTGAATACAATGTTCGTTTAGGCGATCCGGAAACCCAGGCGGTTCTTCCGCTTTTGCGAAGCGATTTTTATGATTTTTGCCAGGCCATTATTAACAATGAGCTTCATCGTTATCCGCCTATATGGGACTCTGGCGCGGTCTGCGCTCCGGTCCTGGTCGCTGACGGTTATCCTGGCGAGTATAGACGGGGTGACCAAATAGCCGTGGATAGGGCTCTTCTTGAGGCTTCCGGGGCTAAACTTTTTGTGGCGGGCGCGAAACTGGATAAAGCTGATGACGCTCCAAGCTTGTGTACCACCGGCGGCCGCGTGGCGGCCGTATCGGTCTTGGCGGAAAGCGCTGATAAGGCTTTTGAACGCGCGTACGCGGCTATAGACGGGATCGCTTTTCAAGGACTTAGCTACCGCCGCGATATTGGCTACGAAAAAGACTAAAGCTTTCCTAACTGCTGCCAATTTTGTTGCAACCTAGTGCCGTTCATTTATATAAAAAAGGAATACGGTTTTAATATAGGCGCACACTATACTTTGGTGGCGATTTATAATTGCATCACAGCTTAACATTAAGCCACATTTGTTCTTCCAGTACTCTGTGTCAACATAAATATGCGGCCAACCAATCCTGAATGTTAGGTTCTACAGATTAATTAGGGGACAAAAAAGGCCTAGCTAGAGCCGGTTCTGTCTGTAGATCTGTAAATGAAATTTTATAAACCCATATCGGATATGAAAAGAAGCTTATTAATTTTTTCAACAGAATTGGCAGCAGTACAGGCATTTTGCATATCCTATAAAAACCCGTATTATTAAAGGTGGATAGTCTCTCCCTATCCGAAGGAGGCGCCATGAAACGCTTTTTCGCCTTCGGCGCCGTGTTTTTATGGCTCGCTTTCCAAAACGCAGCGGCTCAAGATATTTTGTCTATCAATACACGTGTGTATTCTAAAGACAAAAGCCACTATATTTACTTGAGCGAAAAATCAGTCGGAACCATTGAGGCCCGAATGTATCGGGTTGGAGAAACGGAATCCGAGTGGTCAGCTTGGATTGATTGGAGCAGAAGCTCGTATGGAATCGTTGCGAATGACGGTTCCGCTTTTGTCGTCATTGAATGCGAATACAGCGAATATCGATCTCCGATTATCGTATATGGCCCCTTCGCGCCACAGGCTTATTCCGTAAAAGCCTTAGGCATCGCGTTGGAATATTTAGCGCTAGACGGCAATAGGCGATATTGGGTTGAACCTATAAGAGCCAACTTTTCTGTCAATTATTCCCCGGAAAAACACGCGCTAAGCGTTGACGTTCGGATGCTGAATGAAAAATGGATACGCATCGGGTTACCGCGCTAGACTATTGCCGCGCAAGCTGTGTGGAACTGGCTGGCGGGCAGCGTTTATTCAGAGAAGAAGCGATTTCATAAGGCTGCCCTTATAAAACATAAAATCAGGGGCAAGCACGTTTTATTTATAAGTACACAAAAGCTCCCTCAGTTTAGAGTTAACGATTCCCCAGCTTTTTGCCCGCGCTTGTTCTGCGCCCCGAAGCAGATGGTGCCCGCCATTAGGTATCATTTGTATCTCGATATTGGGAAACAACCCGCTTAGAAAGGGCAGATTGTAGGCACTGTCCACGGCGCTGTCCTTTTCGCCTTGAAGTACCAATAAGGGAACGCTTTGAGCCGGCCATAAATGTGTTTTTTTTTCATATTGTATCAGAGCCCGCGTCCATGACACCGGATAGCGCCCAACATTGAGAGGGTCACGTTTTAGGAAGGAAACAAAAGCCGGATCGCTAGGACCTACTGAATAACGTATTGGCAGATAGGGGATAATTCCGCCTAAGACAGCGTTTCCAAACATCGATAAGTCCCAAAGAAAGGACCGAACCAAAGGACTTTCGAAAATAATGTGATCAAAAGGACAGGGGTTTTCGGCGATATACGAAAGTGTGGCGGCGCAGCCGGTTGAATGAGCTAGAACGATCCAAGGCCGTGGCCAAGCTTCCATAGCGGCGTTTTCAGCCAGAACCTCTACAGCGGCGGCATAACGCGAAAAATCATCGACCTCGCCGCGCGGACCGGAAGACAGGCCATGCCCAGGCAGGTCGATAGCGACGCAGAGCCAACTATCCGCCGTTATGCGCGCCGCTACAGGGGCGCGCGAAGCGGAATGCTCCAGATAGCCATGGAAAATAAAAACGGTGCCACGTGTTTTCTTATTGGAGGGACGCCATATATGAAGGGCAATTTCGTCTTCCATCGTAGAGCGTCGCAGCCGCCAATCCCAGGATCCTTCTTCATCATCCCATCCATAGTACTGCCGATATTCTTTAGATGCCGGCGTCCATGTTTCAGGGTTGATTACATCATACCGGGGAGCCGAGAAAAGCGCTGGTACGATAAGCGTGAAAAAACAAAGCGCGTATATAGTTTTACCCATAACCCTAATATACCGCGTTTAGGCTTATTAACGGGTATAGCTTTGCGCGCTAATATGCTTCACAATAGGCTTATGGCACACGCGGCCAAAATTATAGCCGCCGCTTTCCTCCTTCTGCCCTTACCGCTTTTCGCTTCTGGCAGCACTGATAGGCCCGCCGTTCAAGGAGGGCCGCCAGGCGATGAAGCCGTTAGGTTGGAAGAAATATATGTCCAGGCGGACAGGGCTGGTCTCGGCTTGGAGGGCGAACCCTTTACGGCGGAACGCTTGGAGCGGGATTCTTACGACGCGGGCGCGTATGAATTAGGCTTATTTGTCGCCAAAGCCTTGTCGCCTCGTCTCGCTATCGCCGGATTATCGGGTGTTCCCTCATACGCCGCTTTTTCCGGTTTACGATCCACTGTCCTTATGTATGGGCTTCTACCGTACCGGCTCTTCAATAGCGATTTGGCGTTGTCTCCAGCCATCGGGTTTGACAGGGTGGAGCTTAGGAGTCGATCTTCCATAATCGATGTTTCCGGAGCGTCAGCCGGCTCGTTGAGCTTCTGGTCAGACGCTGTGGGGGAAGATCGTATCGATATCGGTTTAATCAACGGCGCCTATCCAATCGATATAACCCCAACCGGCGCGCAAACGGCGAATTTTCCTTTATGGTTTGATCAGCAGCGCGGCGCCTTCCAAATAGTGAGAAACTTGGGTTCTTTTGGCTTGAAAGCGGCCGCGTCTTTTCTGAGGGCGGCTGACACTTGGTTAGTCACGGAGGAAACGACGACCTCCGATAGCGGGCGCTTTTCTCTGGCAGCGGCCTTATCGGGCCGCTATGAGTACGATGGCGGCCGCGTTTCGTTTAATTATCGCGATAGCCGAGATAGAGACGCCTTTACTCTCAATCAGCAAGCCACCGTTGTTGATAGAGAAGGACACGCGGGAGCGGCGCTGTGGGAGCAAGGCGATCTATTTCTGGCGGGGTCGCGTTTAGAATCGGCGATAGCTTTGGTTGAATGGCGAGAAAAGCTAACTTTTTCCGGTTTAAGTACTAATCAAAGCCGAAGAACTTTGGACGCGGCGGTGGATTTTAGGGCGCCGCTAAATGGGATTTTTTCTCTGATCGCTAGAGCGTCGTTGGGTTTACGTTATGAGGCTTCAGCTTTGGATTTTTCCGACGGCGGCGTTCCGGACTTGGAAGCCGGTTTTTCCCTTCAAACGCCTATCGCCTTTCATCGTTCATTGCTCTTTCCAAGCTTTAGGCTGGATAGGGCGGCTGATGGCGCTTTTATTCCGGGAGCGTCTCTGTCCTTCTTTCTCGTTCCAACTCAGATTCATCGGCTAAGGTTAATTTTATCCTCAAGCTCCGCCAGCCCTTCCTATAGCGATAGGGAGGGTACTTTAGATGGCCGCTTTTTCGGGAACACATCGCTCATACCGGAACGCGATATAAGCGCGGCGCTTGGATTGGAGCTACTAAATTATCATCCCGCCGCTTTTCACCTCAATCTTAATGGGGAACTCGCTGCCCATTATCGGCTAAACGCTTTCGCTTGTTATTATGACCGTTCAATAAACGCGTTCAAGACACGGAATGTGCCTGAAGCGTTTGTTCCGGCCGTATCGTTTTCCTTTTCTGGGACCTATGGGGACACTTGGCGTTTTCTGCTATGTTCCACTCTAACGCCCTCTTTTATTTTGCGTGATCTTGCTGCTTCCTACGCGCTTGTTTCCGCCCCACCCTTACCAGGTTTAGCCCTATATTCGGGGGCTTGTTCTCTTTTTTATAGTAACACCCTGTTTAGCCTGTCGGTCGGTCTGCGGGTGGAAGGCGGCGCGGCCTTAGGCGCAATTGGCGATGATAGGCTGGGCCCGGGCGCTTCCTTGGACGCGCGATTTTCCTATTCACCTGGCGGGGGTTTATGTTTATCAGCGACGCTTGACGCGCCTTCCCCCAGCGTTGAAGCCCCACCGTTCACTCGCTCGCTCGCGAGTGGTCCCTTCCATGTTGATCTAGGAGTTTCCTGGAATGGACGATAAGGTTTTTCACGCCGCCACCTTTAATAGCCGTGAGCGCTATCGTTTCGCCGTCATCGTTAGCCTTATAGTTGATTTGTTCGCTTTCTTGCTCATACTTTTACTGCCATCGCCTTGGTTCCCCAAGTTAAAAAGAGCGTATTGGCCAACTTTATCGATAATCCTGGAATCATACGCGCCAGAAGCGGGACGAACGAATACCGAAGTTCCAATTATTCCCACTCCAGTTTTGCCGACTCCGCCGGAGGAAAAACCAAACCGCCCGGCACCGCCCGCCGATAAGCCTACGGCGGCTTCCGCTCCCGCCGCCGCGACTGTCTCTTCGCCTTTGCTCGATAAGCCAGATCCTTCTCCGCCTGTTCCAGCGCCTGAGAGGGAAGCAGACATACTTACAGCCGCTCTGGAAGAACCGATTCCCGTGACGCTGGGAGAAATAGTTATCGTCGCTTCCAAGCGTGTTCTGCCTCTGCCGCCGCCAGAGTTGTCCGATCTTTTAGAACCGAAACCACCGCTTTGGGAATGGCCCTCTGTGTCCCAAACTCCAAGAGCTCCGCCTATTGACGGGGAAGAGACGGACGCGCTGAGGAATTTACCCTTACCGGAGGGAAACACCTCATCGCCTACAGCGGGAAGCGGAGAAACGCCGACCAAGGAGCCTTCCCCGCGCGTGGAGATGGGAGCGCTTGGCTATCCAGAAAGAGGCGCCATCCCGACCGGTTTAGGCGCGCCGGGTGACGAGCTTCCAGCTAAAAGAGCGGGGCCAGGTTCCGGTTCCGGCGAAATAGACGCAACGCCGCATATGGATAAGCCCCCTGCTATTTCAGCTTCAAATCTAAAAGTCATAATTGACGCGCGGCCTCTTTCGCCGATAAGCGTAATCTACCCCTTCGCCGCACGCGCCCGAGGCGCTGAGGGTACGGTTGAGATAACGGCGCTTATCGCCGCTGACGGACGTTTGACTTCAGCGCGGGTAAGCCTTAGCTCAGGTGATACGTATTTGGACGCGGCCGCGCTAGCGGCTGTTAAGCTTGTCAATTATCGAGCGGCGACGCACGATGGCGTCGCCGTCAAATCGGTACTGATCGTTCCCTTCGTTTTTTCGCTTAATGAGTAGAGGGCGCGTTTTCCTCTTCTTGCTTTTGCGTACCGACTGGTTTCATCGTGGGAAAAAGGATAACGTCACGGATGGAATAGGCGTCGGTCAAGAACATGACTAAGCGGTCTATACCAATGCCCATACCGCCCGTTGGCGGCATGCCAATCTCCAAACTGGACACAAAATCCTCATCCAGCATATAAGCCTCGTCGTCGCCTAATTCACGCTCACGTTCCTGCTGTTTAAAACGTTCCATCTGTACGATAGGGTCATTTAGCTCGGAATAAGCGTTAGCCAGCTCTCGGCCATAGATAAAAGCCTCAAAACGTTCCGTCATGCTGGGGTCGCCGGGTTTTTGTTTGGTAAGCGGTGAAATATCTGTCGGATAATCCATTACGAAGGTAGGTTGGATCAGATTTTTTTCAGCGTACTTTTCAAAGGCGGCGTTGAGAATATCGCCACGCCCGCAATCCTTAAGTTTCTTCTTAAGCTCATCCACCAAACCATATTTCACCGCCGCCTCGCGCGCCGCTTCATCGGAGCTGATGTCCGTAAAATCCGGCCCACCGTATTCCTTAACGGCATCGATCATGGTAATACGCCGCCAGGGAGGCGCGAATTCCAGTTCCGTTCCCTGATAAAGCAGCTTAGTGCCGCCGGTCGCCTTTACAGCGGCGTAGGCGCAGAGCTTTTCGCATAATTCCATCATATCCGTGTAATCCGCGTACGCCTGGTAGAGTTCTATCATGGTGAATTCAGGATTGTGCCGAATATCGATGCCCTCATTGCGGAAATTCTTTCCCATATCGTACACGCGCTCCATACCGCCAACGATACAGCGCTTCAGGTGAAGCTCCGTGGCTATACGGAGATAGAGCTGGAGTCCCAGGGCATTTGACTTGGTCACAAAGGGACGCGCTGCCGCGCCGGAAGCGATGGTTGATAAAACCGGCGTTTCCACTTCAAGAAAAGACCGTTCATCTAGAAATTCACGGATAGCGGCGATAATGCGGGTTCGCTTTTTAAAGGTCTCCATAACTTCCGGGTTCATTATCAAATCCAGATAGCGCCGCCTATAACGGAGTTCCGGGTCCTTAAGGCCATGGTATTTTTCGGGCAGAGGCTCCAAGGCCTTTGCTAAAAGCGTTATTTCTTTTGTGTGGATCGATATTTCGCCGCGCCGCGTCTTAAAGACAAAGCCTTTTACGGCAATGATATCACCATGATCGCAATTCTTAAGCCTTCCGTAGGCTTCCTCCCCCAAATCATCCGCCTTAGCGTAAAGTTGAATCCGCCCATCGCGATCCCTTAGGTCAATGAACGAAGCTTTGCCAATATCCCTGAAGGTCATTATGCGGCCGGCTACCGCGACATCGGTGTTTTCAAATTTCTCAAAGTTCGCCTTTATTTCCGCCGAATGCCAAGACTGATCGGCTTTAACCACCGCGAAGGGATCATGGCCCTCTTCTTGAAGACGGACAAGCTTTTCCCGCCTAATTCGCTGTTGCTCGGATAAATCCCTCCGCATATCAAGTTCCGCGTTTTCCGCTTCTCTATTTTCAAGTTCGTTGTCGCTCATCTTCAATAGCTCCCTGCCTATATTGGCGGGTCATTGTACGGAAATAATAGTGGCTCTTCAATACGCGAATTTTGTGGTACAATATGGCGGCTTCACTAATTGCTTTTCACCATACTTGTCGCTAAAAAGGCGCGCCCTCGGATAAGAAGCTAGAGAACAGACCTTAGGGCGTGCCTAGGAAAGGTACAAATATGGGATATCTGGTTCAGCCATCTTCACACTGGGGACTGTCCCCCTTTTGCGCAATTTATTCTTTATCCAACAGAGATATACCGGGGTTTGTCCAAGGGATAATTATTTCTTTAGCGAAAAGAGGTTTTTTATTCGCTTTTATCGCGCTTGTATTCGCTTGCTCTTCTGTTGAAACGCTCAAGTTAAGCTACCCGCGCGACAAGCTGGAAATAGCGATGGAAGCGGTAGCTAAAAAGCTTAACGTGACTTATTCGGATAGCCTCCCTATTCAATTAAATTTCTTTGATTATCACATAAGCGAAGCCGATACCCATCTGGAAGTAAGCACCCTTGTGCCCGGCGTATTCTCAAATGTGCATGAATTAGTTAAATATTTATTAATAAATGAAATCTTGAAGGAAAAAGGCCTGTCTCCCCTACCCGGCCAAAAGAATTTTATAAAAAAGAATTTAGGGCTTGCTCAAATCCTACCAATCTTAAATTCCGGCTTAGCCCTGGGCTATCTCTATAACGGCAATATTCTGTTTAATAAAGATAAATACCCGGCAAAACAACTTCCTTGGATACTTGGAGCCCTAGATATTGCTGGCACTGGAGCCATGATTGGCAGCGTGTATTATTCTTCAACTGTCTATACAGGAGATGCGGACTCCGATCCTGGCCCTTATTGGTTTTTAGGTGGAATCGTCCTGTCAGCTTTATGCAAATACTTGTCTTGGAGTCTAGTATCGCCAAGCTTCATAGCGCCTGAATTGAATTCCCCCATAAGCCTACACAATCGCGTACTGGGTATCGATCCTAATTGGAATTTAGCTTACTCATTGCCAGAAAAATTAAGCGGGATTATCTTGGAAAAGAAGGAAACGACGAAGGAACAAAAAGCGAATGTTATCAAACAAAGCGATAACATTTTATTGCCGGTCGCGTTAAGGCTGGGGCCCGTATTTTCGGGTTTTATAAATGGCTTCACGAAAGACGCTTTCTTGGTTTCCAATAATTATGTACTTGAATACATCGGTTTTAACCCATTCACAGGCTATTTGCTTCCCCGCGCTTCTTCTGGTCTAGGTTTCATGGTCGCTTTGGATTCAAATAGGAGAAAGGCTTTCTCGTACTCTACCGGTTTAGATATATCGTGGCACAAAGGGATGATAGATCCAGAGCTATCGGCTGTTTTGAAACGTTACTACCTAGACAAGCCAGAAAGCGAAAAGGATTTTGATCTATTTTACCTGAAAGGCTTTACGAATCTTTATTATAACGTACCCATAAACGATTTCTGCGAACTGAGCTTATCAGCTGGAATAAGCAGCCGCCCGCTTATGATATCCAATTCTAAAGTCGGCTCGGATGAGGACTATCTCTTGAATAGCCTAATTCTTTCAAACGTTTGGATACCCGCTGTTGATATAGGTGCTGAAATGACGTTCCGCTTGCCCTGGCGCGATAAGCTTGACGCGTATATTGGAATTCGGCAATGCGTATTCAACAAGCTAAGCCACAAATCGCTGCTTGAGGATAGTTATATTTTTGATACAGAGGGGAATGAGCGTTCGGCTATTGACCTTAACGACCTTAGCGTATTCGCCGGCATACGTTTTAATTTTTATTAAATGAGGCGCTTTAAAGGGGTTTCTACTTTTACAA
>CAZJJK010000016.1:20881-26489 GCA_964546285.1 uncultured Treponema sp.
TTCTTCATTAAGCGGGGGCTGGTGATTCTATAAATCCATTATTGAACGAAAAAGGTCCTTATCAAGCTTGACTCGCATTAAGTCGCGCATATGAGTTTTTTGTAAGCCCATTTTGAGTATTAAAATAATAATAGTAAATATTCAACAAAATTGGTAGCAGTATAAAACTCTTATGACTTGGCGTTTTTTGGAGGCGTGAGTGATAGAGATAAAATGTCGCCAACGCGGCTTCCGCGGCTATTGCCGAATGGTTTTAAGCGTGTTATTGTGTGCCAGAAATTATGAACGCGCTCTTAGGATCTCGTATTTCAAAGAATCGCCGCTATGCGCCAAGGCATCACAATGAAATATTTTAAGCCGCCCTTTGGGGCGGCTTTTTTTTTAAGGAGGGCAAATGCTGGAAGGAAAGAGTTTAATCGAGCCGCGCGATTTTACGGTCGCGGAATTGGAAGACTTGTTCGGTCTTGCAGAGCGTATAGAAAGCGCCCCAAGAGACTGGCGGGACGCTTGCCGAGGGAGACTAATGGCAAGCCTGTTTTTTGAACCGAGTACTCGTACCCGGCTTAGCTTTGAGGCGGCTATGCTCCGTTTAGGCGGTGCCTGTCTAGGTTTCGCCGAACCGGGGTCAAGTTCCGTCTCAAAAGGAGAAAGTCTAGCCGATACGGTGCGGACTGTGGCCGGCTACTCCGATCTTATCGTTATGCGTAATCCTAAGGAAGGCGCCGCTTTACTAGCTTCCCGTTTTTCGTCCGTACCTGTTATAAACGCCGGAGATGGCGGTCATCACCATCCAACACAAACACTTACGGATCTTTTTACTATCAAGCTCCTACGCGGCGCTTTCAGCAATCTTTGTATAGGGTTTTGCGGCGATCTTAAATTCGGCAGAACCGTGCATTCCTTGGCTAAGGCGCTTGCCCGCTATAACGGCAACCGTATGATGTTCATTTCGCCGGATGAATTGCGTATACCGGATTATATAACCCGCGATGTGCTGAGAAAAGAAAATGTCGCTTATCAAGAGACAGATAAACTGGATAAGGTAATTGGCGATTTGGATGTCTTGTATATGACCAGGGTCCAGCGCGAACGTTTTTTTAATGAGGAGGATTATGTTAGGTTAAAGGATAGCTATATTTTAGACGGCGATAAATTAAAAAAAGCGAAAAAGGAGCTGATCATTCTTCACCCCTTGCCGCGCGTTAATGAAATAGCGATGGAAGTGGATGTTGATCCTAGGGCCGCCTACTTTAAACAGGCGCGCTATGGCATGTTTATCCGTATGGCTCTTATTTCCTCCATACTGGGAGGCGACAAATGTTGAATATCGCCAAAATTAGAAACGGTATTGTTATAGATCATATAAAGGCCGGCCAAGGCATCCGCATATTCAATTGGCTTGGCTTGGGCCGTTCCCCGTATACCGTGGCCTTTGTCGTCAACGCTATTTCCGAACGGTACGGCCGCAAAGATATTATTAAAATCGATAATGTTATTACCGTGGATACCGCCATCCTAGGTTTGATTGATCCAAATATCACGGTCAACGTGATTGAGGATGAGCGAATTATCGATAAGATTGGCTTGAAATTACCGGAACGGGTGGAAAACGTCCTTATCTGCCGAAATCCGCGCTGCGTAACTTCCACGGAAAAATACGCGCCGCATATTTTCCATCTTGTGGATGAAAGCACGGGAATTTATCGTTGCGAGTATTGTGACGAAACTCGGAACGCGGAGGATTTTAGGTGAGGAGCTTATTCCGAAACTTCCGTTTGGTAGACGAGCTAAAAGACGAGCTGGGTTCTGTCCTTGTGGAAGATGGCCGTATAGCGGCTATTCTGCCTCCGGATGTTAATCCTTCGGATATTAGTCCCAAGGCTGGTCCTTTTTTACGCGTTTTTGACGGCCAGAAGGATAAGGGCGCTCTGGCTTTATTACCGGCTTTTGTGGAAACGCACGCCCATTTTCGGGATCCCGGTTGGCCTGAAAAAGAAACAGTGGAATCTGGGAGCCTCGCGGCTGCGGCTGGGGGGTATGGCAGCGTTGTCTGCATGGCGAATACCGATCCGGTAATGGATGATCCCGCCGCGGCCGCCGCTCTTAAAGCTCGTTCTGATAGTCTGGGCTTTATCGATCTATACCCCGCTCTCGCTGCGACTCGCGGTCTTGGCGGCAAGGATTATTCTCATCTGGATAGAGAAGTTAGTAGCGAAATAACACCTGTCGTTTCAGACGATGGAAAAGATGTGGCGGATGCCGCCGTTTTTACCGCCGTTTTTAAGGCGGCGGCGGCACGGGGGCTCTTGGTTTCCTGCCATTGCGATTTAGGATCGGAGGCCGAGGCTGTGCGTCGGGCGCTCAGCTTAGCAAAGGAGGCGGGCGCGCCGGTTCATATCGCCCATGTTTCCACGCGAGAATCCGTGGAGGCTGTACGCGCGGCAAAGCGGCAAGCCGCCCTAGGGCTAAGGCCGCGAGTCAGCGCGGAGGCGACACCCCATCATCTGGCTTTGACAGACGCTGACGCCAAACGCTTAGGCCTTTCCAGCTTTGGGCGGGTACATCCGCCTTTGGCTAGCGAAGCTGACCGTGAAGCCCTTATAGACGCTTTATATGAGGGAACCATAGACGTGATCGCCACCGATCACGCGCCGCATACCAAAGCGGCCAAAGAAGCTGGCGCGCCAGGCTTTATCGGGCTTGAAAGCGCCTTCGCCGTCTGCCACACTCTACTATGCGAACCAGAAGGGGCAACTGAGGATAAGGCCGAGGAACTGGCCGGAAGGCTAAAAACCGGACTATATAGGGCAAAAAAGCGCTTTAGCTTATCGGCCTTATCGGCGCTTATGAGCGCTGTCCCCGCACGAGTTCTTGGCCTTAAGGACAGGGGCTTGCTCCGTGTCGATCTTCGCGCTGATTTCGCCCTTATTGATCTGGATGCTGTTTGGACCGTTGATGAGCGGTTTTTTCTTTCGCGCTCATCCAACTCACCTTTTATCGGCCGTCGCCTTCGCGGCCGCGTCACGGCGACTATCCATGGCGGCCGTGTTGTTTATGATGGAGCGCTCTAATGCATCAGATGGACTCGCTTTATGCCGCAGTCGCCGCTAAGGGACCGGTCTGTGTCGGTTTGGATACCGCCCCTGAATATGTACCGGAAAACAGCCGTCGCCGCGCTTCTTCAGACGCCGCCGCTGTCGGCCGTTTCAACGCGGCCCTTGTGGACGCGACTATAGATGTGTGCGCCTGCTATAAGGTCCAGATCGCCTATTATGAAGCGCTGGGCTTAGCTGGGCTTAACGTTTACGCCGATACCTTGCGTTACATCAAGAGTAAGGGTGCCTTAGCCATCGCCGATATCAAGCGGGGCGATATAGCCGATACGGCCGCTCGTTACGCACAGGCGCATTTTGACGGCGATTTCGCCGCTGATTTCGTTACGCTATCGCCCTATATGGGCATTGATTCGTTGGATCCTTGGCTTGAGCGTATAAAGACCGGCGATAAGGGAGCTTTTGTGTTACTACGAACCTCAAACGTGGGCATGCGCGATTTCCAGTATCTCAACCTTGGCGATGGCCGGCATCTCTATAACGCGGTTGGGGATAAATTACGCGAACTGGCGGATAAATATCCGGGCGAGCGCGGTTATGGCGCTGTCGGCGCCGTTGTCGGCTGCACGGAGGCTGAAGAGGCAGCCGCCCTCCGTCTCCGCTACGCGAACATGTTTTTCCTGATTCCGGGATACGGCGCTCAAGGCGGGGCGGCTGAGGACGCCGCGCGGCTATTGCGCGGGGGGAACGGCGGCATCGTCAACGCGTCGCGTTCCATCCTTAAGGCCTGGAAGCTCGTAGCCAATGCCGCTCAAGGCGATAGGGCGACACACATGGCGGAGAAGACCGCGCCGCGACAAGACGCGGATTTGGACCAAGCCGCGGCGGCTGGCCGCGCCGCCGCCATAGCCATGCGAGACGCCATTTTAGCAGCGGGGAGCGCTTGCCCGTGAGCATACGGCATAAGAAGAATCAATGTTTCGCCACAGAAGCGCTATTGTCGATTAAGCGGCTTAATGAGGAGCTTGTACTCTTGGAGTGCGCCTGGTCAGGTCCAGCGCCCCAGCCCGGTCAGTTCTTCATGTTGAGGCCGTGCCGTTCTTCGGTCCTGCTTGGCCGCCCAATCAGCGTCTTAGGCTGGTCGCCTCCTGAGGGGCGCGGACAGGCGGGCCGCTTGAGGTTTCTTATCGCCAGGCGCGGCCGCGGCACCGCTGAGCTCGCCGAAACACGGGTTGGCGATAGCCTTGAACTTAATGGTCCTATCGGGAAGAGCTGGCCGCTCAGTGAAAGCGGGATCGCTTTAATTGGCGGCGGTATAGGCCTAGCTCCCTTGGTGTTTTTGGCGGAAAGCTTACCGCCGTTGACCTATGACTTTTACGCCGGTTTCCGTTCCACGCCCTACTGCCTGGAAGCTGTCGCCGCTCGGCGCCTGGTTATAGCGAGCGAGGATGGCTCAGCCGGGGAGCGCGGCCGTATCCCCGATTATTTCGATGCGTCCCGCTATGATCGCGTATATGCCTGCGGACCCGATGCCATGTTGAGAGTGATCGCCGAAGCCTGCCGTCGCGCTGGGGTTCAGTGTTACTTAAGCCTTGAACGGCGTATGGCCTGCGGCGCCGGAGCCTGTTTAGGCTGTACCGTTAGAACCGTAAATGGCAACCGGCGCTGCTGTGTGGATGGCCCAATTTTTGACGCCGAGGAACTTTTGTTTGATGAATGAAAAACAAGCCGCCAAGCTAGCCGGCGTTGACCTTTCGGTGGAGATCGCCGGCGTACGTTTAGCTAATCCGATAATCGCCGCTTCCGGCACCTTTGGGTACGGCCGCGAGTACCAAGAATTGATGGATGTGGGACTATTGGGAGGCATTTGCACAAAGGGACTAACCCTAAAGCCAAGGTCTGGCAATCGCGGCCGCCGCCTCCATGAATGCGCCGCCGGCCTTATGAATTCCATCGGCTTGGAAAACCCCGGGATCGATATTTTCCTTCGTGACGAATTGCCGGCGCTTAGAGCGTTGGGTCCGGTCGTCATCGCTAATTTATCGGGCTTTAGCCTGCTGGATTACGCCCAGGGCGCGGCCGCCTTGTCCGTTGACGGCATCGATATGATCGAATTGAACATATCCTGCCCAAATGTTACAGCTGGGGGTATGGCCTTTGGTTTGAACGCCGATGACGCCGCCTCGGTTGTGGCCGCTGTCCGACCGCGCAGCGACAAGCCGTTAATTGTTAAGTTATCGCCCAACGCGGCTGATCTTCCCGCTGTCGCCCGCGCCTGCGAGAGAGCCGGCGCCGATGCCTTGTCTTTAGTGAATACCTTTAAGGCTTTAGCCATAGATATCCAGACCGGTCGACCGGTTTTTGATAATATCAGCGCCGGCCTATCAGGGCCGGCTATCAAGCCCATCGCCCTAAGGATGGTGTGGGAAGTCGTTGATGCGGTAAGCATTCCCGTTATCGGCTTAGGCGGAATAGCGACCACGCCCGACGCCCTTGAATTCCTTATGGCGGGAGCCCGCGCTGTTCAAGTTGGAACCGCCACCTTTAGCCGGCCT
>CAZJJK010000016.1:26589-31459 GCA_964546285.1 uncultured Treponema sp.
CAATATCCCGATAAAGCGGAAGCGGTGCTTAGCCTTGTCGCGAATCGGCTTAAAAGCGATATAAAAAATGGGGTTTTAGCGATAGACGCCATTGTTGGGCCCGCTATGGGTGGCATTATTGTAGCCTACGAATTAGGCCGTCAACTTGGCCTGCCCGCTTTTTTTACCGAACGAGATGATTCCGGAAAAATGACGCTGCGACGCGGTTTTTCCGTTGAAAAGGGCATGAAGCTGCTTATCGCCGAGGATGTCGTAACAACGGGCAAGTCTTCGTTGGAAAGCGCCGCCGCTCTAGAGGCGGAAGGTGCCGCGATCACAGCCTTAGCCTGCGTCGTGGACCGCCGTTCTCCCGGGGCCAAATGCGCGTGGCCGCTGTATCCGGCCGTCGTTCTAGAAGCCGGGAACTGGGAACCAGCGGATTGCGCTCTTTGCGGACAAGGCGTTCCAGTCGTCAAGCCGGGATCACGCCGGCTTATATAAAAGCCCGCCGTTTGGAAATAAGAGGAGCGCAAACGGTTTATATTTGTAATTCCCAATAGCCAACATCGAACCAGCTTTGGAATTTAAACCCAACTTCCTCAAACTGGGCTATTTTTATAAAGCCTAGTTTTTCATGCAGTTTTTGGCTTCTTTCGTTCGGTAAGGTAATTCCCGCTATCACCGCGTGGACGCGTTTTTTCTTCAATTCGTTAAGTAACGCGGTATATAGCGCAAAGCCGATACCCTTCCCCTGAAGATCTTTATCAACATATACCGATGTTTCCACTGAATATCGATACGCCGAGCGGGTTCTCCATTTCGCGGCGTAGCAATAAGCTACAATACCGCCATTTTCTTCATATACAAGCCAGGGGTAATCTTCAGTATATTCCAGAATTCGTTTCTTCATCTCCGATGAATCAAGCGTTTCCTCTTCAAAGGTAATAGCGGTATTCTCTATATAATAATTATAAATAGAGTTAATTGCCTGGGCGTCCGCGAGCGTCACGGGCCTAATCATACAGCCTCCGCGTGATGAACAGCTAACACTACGTTTAGACGTTGGGGTAAAGCTACCTTCAATAGGTAATAATAAGAGCGATGAATTTTAGAGGAAGCTTGCCCGTATTGGCTATACTGTGGGAGGCTCCGTCACCGGTGGAAATTACGTCCCCCGCTTTTATCGGTTTTACCTCGCCATCATCATCGACAGAACCTTCTCCCTCCAGAATGATGTAATATTCCGTTTCCGAGTCATGCCGATGCGCGCCAATGGAAGCTCCGGGAGGTAGCGTCACTTCCGCCAACAAACGGGCATTTTTCATTTTAGATCCATCGCTTAAGTGGATGAGTTGGGTTACGCCTTCGCCGTCACGCATTCGTTCTTTAGACTCGATCCTCATTTCATGCCGATGTGTAATCATAGTCTTCGTCTCCTTTTTTCGCGGTTTTCTTCCTCGCTTAAGTCTGGATATAAACGTTCTTTGCATTCCGGGCAAAGCCCATGGGAAAATTCAACCGATGTCCTTGAAGCTAAATATCCTTCCACCTGCTGCCAAAACCCTTTGTCGTCTCTTACTTTTTTACAGGAAGCGCAGATTGGGATAATCCCTTCCAGTGTTTTGATACGGCTTAACGCCTCAGTCAGCTCCGCCACTAGAGCGGTTTTTTCTTCCAAGAGACGGCGTCTAAGGGTGATGTCCCGTAAGGAATACAGTTTAAGCGTTCTGCCAGGAGCGGGAATCAATGATACGCTCGCTTCATACCAAAGTTCGCCGGAAGAAATTTCAGCGGGCCGCGTTTCATCGCCACGCAACAAGCTATCTAAGCGCGATAGCAAAGGGATACTGTCTATGGAAGCGCCTATTTCTATGCCACTTGACGGATCAAGACCGCGGCCTGAACGGTTTACGACGACAATACGCCGGCGATCATCTATAACGATCAGGGGATCGTTTGTGGCTTCAATCAAAACACGTCGAGCTATTGGGGGTAAATCGAAAAGCCGGTCATAATAGACCCCAATAGTGACTAGAATACCGGAAAGAGAGTAGGCGAGAGGAGAGTAATCCTTAACGAAGCCTGGAATAGCGCGTGTGATATAGAGAAGGTTGGTTATAAACGGTATTAAAACAGCGATGAAGATGATCAGGGATTGGCTACTAAACGCCAATGATTTCCTAAATTGGTCCCTAAGGATAATCACGGTTCCCGCGATCGCCACTAACTGCCCATACGCCAAAATTGACCAAAAAGCCGGGCCATAAGCCAGGGGCTTCATCGTGGTGAAAGGACCTACCAGTTTAAAGGTCCATTCTTTCCATATTAGGTGATGCTGTTCATTGCTCAAGGCGAGCGCTACCGAAACTAACGGGAGAATAACCAATACATAACGGAAATATTTTACCGCTCTCTTCTCACCAACATAAGCTAAAGTAAATACAAGCCACCACGTAGGCAAAAAACCAAAAAAAAGATAACAAGACTTAGCGAATAATAAGGTTAACTCCTCTGAAGTGGAAAGCAGCTCTAAGGAATTTACTAGCAAATATCCGAGGACCGTGAAAAGATATAAACTTATCTCCTTGTGCCTTATTGATTTTGGTTTAATGATAGAGAAGATTGAAATTCCCGCTAGCGCTAAAGCCAGTGCTACAGCGAGAAAAAGAAAAAAATAATATTGAAACAATGAGGGTCCCACAAGCTAACTATATGAGCCGTAATGAGGTCCGTCAACGTGGGAAACGGGCGCGCTCGCTTACTCGCACGCTTCTTCCATGCCCTGGATACAACGTGACAGAGGGCGGCAACGCTAATATACGGTTAATCCCGCGATTAAGCGCGGCGTCGTCCCCGCCGGGTAGATCGGTTCGGCCAACACCGTCGGCGAATAGTAGATCGCCCAGTATAATGACGCCATCGGCTTCATTATAGAAAGCGACGCTGCCAGGCGTATGGCCCGGGACATGAAGCACACGGTATAAACCTAACATATCCCCTTCAGCGAGCAACCAAGTCGGAGGCGGGGGCGCGCGCCATAAGTTTTCCACAAAGGCGGCGGCGCCGGCTACCGCGAAATCCCGGAGGTGTTTTTGTTTAGCCTCTTTTCCCAAATATTCGGCATCCAGCGCGTGAATAGCGATAATTGGGGAGAAGCCGCCGCCGCTAAAGGCTTTCATCAGTTCAGCGAGAGCCGCTATATGGTCAAAATGACCGTGAGTAAGCGCTATTAGCTCCGGCCGCCAGCGTCGCTGACGTAAGCGTGTTATAATACGATCGGCGTCCCCGCCCGGATCCACCACTACGCAGGAACATGCGTTTTCCGTTCCTAAAGGCAACAGATAGCAGTTAGTGGCTAGGTCGCCGACAATAATAGAATCCAACATTGGGAGGATCATACCCTGCGTTTTCAGGATCTGCTAGTGATAGGCCTGCCTGCCCTCTTGTTTTTTTTGATGCTCCCGGTCTTGGGCGGTTTTATTATCCGTCGATCTTGGCGTCGTTTCCGTGCGCGTTTTGAGGAACTGCGTTTGGCTCCGCTTCTGGATTACCGTTCGGCCCGGCAGGCTGTCTCCGATGGACGCGAATTCCGCTTTTTTGGCGGCTTTGAATCCGTAACCGATGACAAAACCCTTTGGGTTCGAAACGAGTTATGTACCGCCGCGATTGATATTAAAGACGCGCATATCTATCTACTGCCGCTTGAAAGTGGAGCGCGTGATGTGGACGCTTCGCCCGCAAAAATAGGATGGGATCAAGTATCGGCCTTAAGTGAGGGCGCTGGAGTATTTATCGGCGGGCAGGTAAAATTTTATGGCGGTACAGTACGTTTCGTCTCGTCTAAGAACAAACCCTTATTGATTATACTGTATGATGGATCTGAGCGATCCATGTTGACAAGAACCGTTCAAGTCGGTCGGCAAAAGAATGAATTCTGGAACCCGCTTACTCCGGTTTCTTTGGCCGCTGGCATCTTTGTGGAATTATTTCTGGCTCTTTTTTATGTTTACAGACCGCTTTATAGCCTAGCCTTTACCGCGGCTATGATCGCCGCATCTATTCCGCTTTTACCCTTACTGCCGCCTGGCGTTTTTTTTACGACTCTTTATCGGAATCTTTGGGAACGCGGTCGTTATTTAAGGGCTTGTCGTGATTTGGTTCGTTTACCGCTCAGGCACCTGCCTCTTGACGCTGAAAGTGGTCTTTTGCCGGATGGTAGCGCTTATGGCTATGTCCCGCTGGCCTCTTCCCCGCCGCCTGAAGCTTCCTTTGTTCCAAGCTTACCGCCAGAGGCCGAGACTAAAAAACTGGTTAAAAGTGACGGAACCGCTCGCTGGTATGGCGCTTTGGGTTCAGGCTTTCCGCGTATGCCTAAAGACCCTACGGCGGTTTTCGCTATTATAGACGGCGATCCATTGAGCCTCGCTAAGCGCTATGTGCTTAAGGCCAGGAGCTACGAGCTTGCCGCTGGCTTGGTTTTCTGCCTGGGCTTAACCATAAATGCCATACTAGGGGTTGCCCTAATACGGCTTATCAAATAACTCGCCTATATATCCGTATCAGAATCCAATGAAGCGTCAAAATCATCTATCGGTAAGGGCTTAGCCTTCTCGTCTTCCTGTTCGCGTCCGCCAGCTACATCATTGGACGGCAAAGCCGCATCGTCTTCTCCCTTTTTAGGCTTAGCTAAACCGATGGAAACCGGCCGACCACGAAACAGCTTGCCCTCAACCGCGCTGATGATTTTATCCACCTGACTCCGGCGCACTTGTATAAAAGAGAAATTATCCAGAATTCGAATTTCCCCAATGTCATCTTTTGATATAGCGCCGCCTGAGGTTAACAGCGCGATAATCTCTCTTGGATAAGCCCGTCTATTCCTTCCGGCGCT
>CAZJJK010000016.1:31559-39855 GCA_964546285.1 uncultured Treponema sp.
CGTCGATATTGTTCTAAATCGCGAGTATCCGTTCCGTGTACGGCCCGTGTTAAGATTTCTCGGATTAACGCGTTAGCGTCAGCGTCCTTTAATAAAGACACAAAAACCTCCACACTTTCGTAAGATGCTCGCTCCACGGAGCTTCTTTTTTCTAATTTAGTTTCGCATGATTACGCCGTTTTCACAAGCTGTGGCCATTCCGGCGCTAAGCTTTATCAACCGCTTCGCTAGGCTTTAGTTTCCGCGCCCAGAATAGATGAAATTTCAGCGGCCGCTATCCGTATACGTTGGGCATAGCGTTCTCTATGCTCCTCGTCAAAGCGAAAGCGAGGCCATGATACGGATAAGGCCGCGATAACCGCGCCGCTATAGTCGCGTATAGGAGCGGCTAAACAGGTAACGCCCTCTTCGTGTTCCTCGGCGTCTACGGCAAGGCCCTCAACGCGGGCTTTCTCTAAAATCTTTTCCAAGGCGGCGCGTGTTTTTACGGTATTTGGCGTATAAGGAATAAAAGGTGTATCTCTAAGCACGTTTTCCTTTTCTTCCTTACCCAAACCGGCCAGTAAAACCTTGCCGATAGCCGTGCAGTAGAGCGGGATTTTTTTCCCCACCCTGGAATGCATTCTGATAGTGTATTTCGATTCAATTTTTAGAACATAGAGAGCTTCCCCGTCATCCAATACCCCCATATGAACAGTTTCGCCGAGATCAGCGGACAACTGTTCCGCCACCGGTCTGGCTACAGTAGGAAGTTCAATATGATCCAAGGCTTTAGAGCCAATGGCGAATAATTTCATTGTTAAAAAATAGCGATCGTGTTCGTCCTTTCGGATATAGCCGAGTTCGCGCAGGGTTCCTAAAAAACGATAAACCGTCGGTTTTGCCAGACAAACGACACTAGATAATTCCTCTAAATTAGCGCTGGAAACACCAGCGAGTTTTTCCAAAATCAGCAAGACACGGGAGACGGCGCTGATCGTTTTAGCGCTATTCTTCTTTATCGCGCTTTGATCTTTTTTTGACACAGGCGGCTCCTTAGCCTTCAAAATATCGCCGTGCGTTACCGAAGGAGATATCAGCCACTATTTGGTCCAACAAAGTGCGCGAGTCTGGAATTTCTCCAGCTTCCGCCCAGGAACCGATCAAAGAGCAAAGAATACGCCTAAAGTATTCATGCCGAGGGTAGGACAAAAAGCTGCGTGAATCCGTCAACATACCGATAAAGCGGGATAGAAGCCCAAGATTCCCTAATACCTTGAGTTGTTCTGTCATCCCATCGCGGTGATCGCAAAACCACCAGGCCGATCCTAATTGGATTTTGCCGGGGATATCACCTTGGAAGCAGCCCATCAAAGTTCCAAGACTATAATAATCCTTTGGATTAAGGCTATAGAGTATGGTCCTGGGCAATTCTCCCCTTTCTTCCATCACATTAAGCAAACCGGCCAAGGCCGCGGCGACTTCTTGGTCATTTACCGCGTCATAACCTGAATCAGGGCCTAACACTTTCATCATCCTTCCGTTGTTGTTACGAATGGCGGCAAGATGAAGCTGCATGGCCCAAGCGCGTTCGGCGTATAATTTCCCTAGATATACCAATACAAAGGTTTTAAAAGCGTCCGCTTCAGGCTTGCCAAGGCTGGCGCCGTCAAGCGCCGCCTTAAAGCTTGCGTCCGCTTCGGCTTGCCAGGCGGATCCGCTAGATCCATCTTTAGCGAAACGGCAAGGCGGGTATTCCAAGGCATGGTCTGAAGCGCGGCAGCCAAGTTTATCAAAATAATCAACTCGTTTGCGTAAAGCCTCCAAAAGATCATCAAGACAAGAGATTTTTACATCCGCGGCTTTGCCCAAGGTTTCTATATACGTGGAGTAACCCGGCTTGTCTAAATGAATAGCTTTGTCCGGACGGAAGGAAGGAAGAACCTTGGTTTCAATCGCTCCAGCCGCTTTTATCGCCTTATGCCATTCCAGACTGTCAGCGGGGTCGTCGGTGGTTCCGACAGCGTAAACGGAAAAGCCTTTAAAAATACCGCTTACCGACAATTCAGGTTCGGCCAAACGCGCGTTGGCTTTTTCCCAGACAAGGGGGGCGGTATTTTCGTTTAAGGCCTCATGAATGCCAAAATACCTCCGCAGCTCTAGATGGGACCAATGGTATAGCGGGTTGCCAATGGCCCTCTGTATAGTTTTAGTCCATGCCAAGAATTTCTCGTAAGGCTCGGCGTCACCAGTGATATAACGCTCGTCCACGCCATTTGAACGCATCAGGCGCCATTTATAATGATCGCCGCCCAGCCAAACATCGGCAAGGTTGGCAAAACGCTTGTTTTCGGCTATCTCCTTTGGCGCAAGATGGCAATGATAATCAAAAATTGGCTGAGCGGCGGCGACCTCATGATAGAGACGCCGAGCTGTTTCGTTGTCTAATAAAAAATCCGTACCCATAAAATCTTTCACGCTGTCCTCCCAGCTAGTTTGTGTTCTTATCGTGAGTTATCCATTCAATACCGATTTTAGAAACACTTTGAGCCTACTTAGAAAGCGGCATTTCACACGGCCCTCGTTTCATCGTTCTGTTGGTCTTTTCCTTTTTGTTTTTTAATTCTGAAATGTCATTCCACTATCATGGGATTTTTCTTGTACGTCAAGAGCATAGGGTATACTCTGATCAGACGTCGCCGCCTCTGGATATGGCGTGTATCGAAATTCCCGGAAAAGAGCCGACAAACGACAACCCGTGCCGCCGTTTACCGCATAGAGCCCAAGCATAGTCCCGGTATGGGCTTTACCGATACTGACCGCCTCGTCGGAAAGAAAGCGGCAATCATCCAAGGCGCCGACTTGACGAAAGGGCGCGGATGAGGCGTCGTTGCTGACATTGACGCAAAAACTCCGTTTTTGAGCGCGAACCGAAAGGCGGAGGCGAAACCATGATTCCCCAAGCTCACGAGCTTCGTCTGGAGCTTCTATTTCACGAAGCACCTGAATCATTCCAGAGCGGCTGACACTCAGCCGTATAATCGGAGCGCCATCTTTAACGCTAACGCCGCAAGCTATCCAATCATAAACGCCAAGATAGCAGACTAAGCCAGCTTCGGCGCGGTCCTGGTCAGGTTCAAAACTTACCAGGCTTTCCGCGTCATAAACGAATTCCGTTTCTCGGCGCAGGAGTACATTATCGATATGAATGGAGTCCAAGCTATGGTTTCCGGCAAGCAAGACGAGACCCCCTAACGATAAGAACCAGGAATTTGGCCGTGGATTGCGAAGCCAGCACCAAGCGGGCGATAGAGTCTGAGCATCAAAACGATCAAAATGAGTCCCGTTAGGATCGCTACCCGCGATAGCCCCCTTAGCGTCAACGCTTTTCATGAATTGAGGCTGTAAACTGGGGCTTTTCGCTTCAAGGCTGGGACCTCCGCCGCCGTTTATAAGAAACCAGCCATCTTCCGTCCAGCTAAGCTCGTCCAAAGCGGTCTCGCGGCCAAGAGTGCTGTAGCGCCCTTGGTTTTGCCTCCCACAAAGATAGACGCACCACCAACGCCCTTCAAGATCCTCCACAAACTGGCCATGGCCGACGCGCTGAATAGGCGAAGCGGGATCGTTTTGGATAAGAACCGGGTTGTATGGGCTTGGCTCATAAGGTCCGCGCAGATAAGGGGCGCGAGCGGCGCTAATCCTGTGACCGTAACCGGTTCCGCCTTCCGCCAATAAAGCGTAGTACCATGGCCCACGTTTGAATAGGCGCGGAGCCTCTGGGCAACGCGCTCCAGTGCCCGGCCAGAGCGTTTCTGGCGGGCCGATAGGCGTAAAGCTGTGAGCCGAAAGGGGAATCAGTCTGAGGCCAGGCTCTAAGCAGAGATATGGGCGATTATCTTCATCAAAAAACAACGATGGGTCTATACCGTCTATATCGATGAATTGGGGACCTTCCCAGGGGCCTTCCGGTTTTAGAGCCCTAAATAGCGTTTGGCGACGGATCATTCGGATCGTTGATTCAGAGGCGGAGCCGTTTAGACGCAAGGTGGCGATACAATAAAAAACTCCGTCATTATAGGATAAATCCGGAGCCCATATACCGTGAGAATCAGCAAGTCCGCGAAGATCCAATTGATCGTCGCGAGTGACAACATGGCCAAGCGCCCGCCAATGAATCAGATCCTGGGACTCATAGAGCGGAATGGCGGGAAAATAGTGGAAACTCGATGTAGCTAAATAATAATGCTCACCAACACGAATAACTGATGGATCTGGATTGAATCCACGAATTATTGGATTACGGTAGCTCAGACTAGACGACATAGTGTCCCCTATGGACCATTTCTAGTGCTATCATACCACGAGAGTATGTTTTTCATAATGTGGTGAATTCAAAAGGATCAAAGCTTATAAGTACGACAGGGATGGCAAACGCTATTTTATTATTATATATATCGTATATAGATAATACTCAGAATTACGTTGTGAGCGATTCTTTCGAAAGCTAGTTTTTTTAAGAGAGCCTTTGAGCTTGAGAAATATCGGATGCTGACTAGACTTGTATAGTAGGCTTATAGTAAAGCCGTTTGATCGGCCATGAGTATTCTTTTTACCTAAAGGATTTCTTAAAGCGGCCCTATCAATAATGCCTTTTGGTTATACCAGATTTATAGGATGCGGTGGGTAATGCGATGACCGAACGAAAAAAAGCGCGACAACTCAGGGGCAAGCGTATTGGTTTGGCTTTAGCGAGCATCCATTCTGGATCGGCGATACAGCTATGGCCGCCGCTTCTCGCCGCCGCTGAACGTTATGGAGTTGAGTTGTTTATTTTCCCAGGCGGGCGGCTTAATGCCGCCGAGCCTGGGGAGGCACGGCGCAATAGACTATTTGATCTAGTGTCGCCAGCCAATGTTGATGGCGTCCTCAGTTGGGCTTCAGCCCTGGGCGGGTTCATCGAACTATCGGAATTAGACTCGTTTCATGAGCGTTGGGGGAAATTGCCCTTGGTCGCCATGTCCCACCGCGTTCCAGATAGGCCGGTGGTTCGCATAGACTCCTATACCGGTATGACACGGCTTCTTTCGCATTTTCTAGAAATTCACTCTGTCCGGCGTTTCGCTTTCCTTCGGGGCCCGCTTGAACATGAATCGGCAAGTGATCGCTGGCGAGCGTTTATCGATTTTCATAGAGCTAATAATTTAGTATTGGATGAGCGGCTTGTCTCCTCGCCTCATCCCTGGAACGAGGGACGGGAAGCGTTGGAAGAATTATTGGACGCGCGAGCCTTAATGCCTGGCAGGGATTTTAAGGCACTGATATCAGCCAGCGACCTGTCTCTCTATGAAGCGGTTTTGGCTCTGCGTGAGCGGGGCTTTGTTATCCCAAAAGATCTATTAGTAGCCGGGTTCAACGATAATTTGGAAAGCAGAATTTTGTCGCCGGCTATCACTACGGTGCGTATTCCGTTTTCACAGCAGGCTGGCTTAGCTTTCTCAGCGCTTTCCTCTTTATTGGTTGGCGATGAAACAAAGGCGGATTTAGTTCTCCCCTCAGACTTGGTGATTCGACGTTCTTGTGGCTGCCTATCTCCTTCAGTTCGAAACGCCGCCTCTTGGGCGCCAAAGCGGGAAGTTAAGGAAACGGAAGACGAGAAGAATTCTGATATACGTCACCGTTTACGATACGCTGTTTTGAATGCCGCGGCTCTTCACGGGAAAGTTGGGGATGACGACCGGTCAGCTTGGCTTGATCCGCTTGCCGATAATTTTTTAGCGGCTTTGGACCGTGTCCAGTCCGCCAAAACCGATGGCGATCGCGAAAACGCGGCCTTTATTTTTTTACGGACTATAGAGCGCATTATGGAACGCCTGATCCATATGGAATTATCCTTAGAGCCTTGGCAGGATGTATTATCCGCGCTACGCCATGAGGCTCTGGTTTGTTTTTCCGAGGAATCGGCTTTAGCCATTGAGGATTTGATCGGTCAGGCTAGGGTGGTGGCGGCGGAGGGTCTTGAACAAGCTCATTCATATGGTGTTTGGAAGAGTGGAAAGGCTGCTCAAGCGGTTCGTGATCTTGAAAAAGACCTGATCCTTGTTGATGAAAGAACCCTTCTCAGCGCCGCGCTGATGGCTCATCTACCGGATCTGGATATTGATGCCGCTTATGTTGTGGAGGAAATTGGAAAGGACCACGCGCGCCTGATAGCGGGTTTTGACGAACGCGGGGTTCTTCGTGTGGAAAACCATGAAACTTTCGCGCGGGGCCCTCTCCTGCCGCGGGGGGTAGCGCCACCGTCACCTGGCAGAACCTGGATAGTGGAGCCGCTTACAACCGCGGATCGATATTACGGGTATATTGTACTGCGCGCCGGTATCAGCGATGGAACGGTGTACGAGGAACTTAGGGGCGCTATAACCAGCGCTCTTCAAGGGCTTCACGGGATCGATATACTCCGAGAGGCAAAGGCCGCGGCCCTTAGGGCTGAAGCTTTGAAAACACGCTTTCTCGCGAACGTCAGCGCCGAATTTCGTTCTCCCCTTAAAGACATTATCGCGAATGTTGAATGGACTTTGACGACAGCCGGTCGTCAACGCGGCGCTAATCTACATGCGGCTTTGGAAGCGATACGTTCAAACGCACGCCAACAACTCCGACTAACGGATGATCTTCTGGACCTTTCCCGCTCCGAGGTTGGTGAATTGGATCTTGAGCCTCGCTTGGTCGATCCGCTTAGGGTAATCGCTCACGCTATAGAAGCTGCTGGCGGTTTAGCCTCTGTCGCGTCGGAGACACTAGCCCTGCCCTGTTTAACCGGCGACGAAAGCCGCTTGGTTCGCTCCTTGGCGATATTGATAGAAACAGTGGTTCCCGCTGAACTGACGATATATAGCGGAGCAAGAGAGTTAACGATAGAACTACGCCGTTCGGAGGCTAAAGGCGATAATGTCGATTCTTGTCAAGCTATGGAAAAAGCTTGTTTAGCCACATCCGCACAGGAAGGGTTTTACGTCATAGACGACGGCTTAGAGATTGAAAACGAAACGCATAATCCCATAAATAAAAATAGTTTACGGCCAGGTTTGACACTGGCGAAGCGTCTTATCTCCGCACATTATGGGCATTTGGATGAATTGGTTTCTAAAGGGAAGCGTGTCGGCTGGCGTGTCAATCTACCTTATCCGAGCTTTAGCGGAGGACCAGCCCAGTCGGATGAAGACGGATTGCCCGCCCTTTTTCTTTCCACGGGCGGGACTACCGAATCGGTCCAGGATTTACCCATTTTAAAGGGCGCAACTGTAGTCCAAGATGCCGAAACCCTTCTTAATAGCACTGAAGGCCCGTCGCCTAAGCGCGCGCTGGTTTGGGCCGCTGGATTAAACGGAGGCGCGGAAGCTCTTGTTATTCTAGCCTTGAATAGAAAATTCGATTTTGGCCGCCGACCCTTCCTTCTTTTTCCGCCTGTACCTTTCCCTGAGCTGGGTCGATTCTCGTCGCCGCGTTGTGCCGTTGAAGCTTTAGCTGGGAAAGCCGGGACTGGCGCCATTTTAATTTGCGACCTGGACAGGAATCGACGTGACTTGCTAATGGAAGATTTACGTGATGGCTTGCCTTATGAAATTATCGGGATAGGTTCAGTTCAGGAGTTTTGCGCTTTGCGCCAAGGACTCAACCCATCATTAGCCATTGTGAGATCCGGAAACCGCAGCTTTTTCCACGCACTTCGCGATGATCCAGATAATCCATCTACTATCGTTGAGAATGGAATAGATTCGGCCGTTTTATTGGTACTTGGATCTCCACTAGATATTGAAGCGGAGCTGGATCAATATTTACGATCGCCAAAGACCATCCTTTTAAACGAAGGCGTGCTTAATCCATCTGAATTGAGAGTTTTTGTAAGATCATTAGCTGCCGGAAGGCCTATACTTCCTCCATATACCGGCGCCATCGTTAAAAACGCTATTCGTTATATGAATGTCCACCTAGCTTCCGCTATTTCACGCTGGAAGCTGGCAGAAGCCGTAAATGTCAGCGAGGATTACCTTACCCGTGTTTTCCGTAAGGAATTGGGTATGTCGCCCTGGGATTATCTAACCAGATTGCGTGTACATGCCGCCTCGCTTCTACTGCGCGGAGGTAGCGATAGCGTTCGGATTATCGCCGCAAAATGCGGCTTTCAAGATCAAGCGTACTTTTGCCGGGTTTTTAAAAAAGTCACAGGATGTTCTCCAAGCGTCTTTCGTGACAGCCCATACCAACTGCTGCCAATTCTGTTGAAGCCGAGCAATCAAGCCTAAACCGCTAGATGCCT
>CAZJJK010000017.1:0-39677 GCA_964546285.1 uncultured Treponema sp.
GGGCGGCGAAAACCGAAGCGACCGCGAAAAGCGGGATAGCCAGTGGCATCATGCGCTTTCTTCCGAAGATGAATTGGCGGTACCGCGTAAAAGTCCGTCAATAGCTTTATTGACCGCGTCGCTGTTATCGGCAGCCGCTTCCGTTTCATTAAGCAAGGCCGCCGAACGCTGAGTATCTTGGTTTAAATCCACAATACCGCTCAGTATGGAATGGCAATTATCGGCAAGGGTGGAAAAGGAAGCCGCGTATTCTTCCGTAACGCGATGTTGTTCTTCCGCGTGAGCGGTGATAGCGGCGGCTAAGCTTGAAAGGGTCTGGATATTTTCCAAAGCGGTCTGATTTTCAGAGGCGAAACTATCCACCGAACGGCGAACCCCATCAATAAGCTCATAGCTGCGCTTGGCTTCCTCTATAACATGGAACAGGGTAGAAGCCACCTCTTGGATCTGGTTTGAACCAACGCTAATACCCTCATTCATCGTTTTAATCAAATCAGAAATTTCCTTGGTACCGATTCGCGACGAATCCGCCAGATCCCTGACCGCTTCCGCGACAACAGCAAAGCCGGCGCCGGTGGAACCGGCGTGAGCCGCCTCTATAGCGGCGTTCATGGCTAGTAGGTTAGTTTGGCTGGAAATTTTGGCGAGTGTGCCGACTATCTCCAAGGTTTTTGACTGATAATCCACCAAGCTCTTTATGGCCGCCGTCGCTTTCTCAATAGAGCCGCGACCATCCTCGGCTATGGCCGCGAGACGGCCGGTGACCTGATCGGCTTCCACCATTTCATCGCCTATTCTTTGAAACGCCATATTGATGCGATTCTGTGTATCTTCCTGAGTTTTCGCCAAAGCTCTTTGCCGGTCAGCGGACTGGCTAATCTCCGAAACCGCGTTGCGCAAAACGCCTAGGTTCTTGTGAGCGTTAGCGGAAGCGCAGCCAAGGGCTTCAGAAGCCTCCGACAAGTGATTCCCCCGTTCCGTAAATAAACGCACAGTCTGGCCGACAGAAGAAAACGCCGTTTTGATAGCGCTGTTTGACTGATCCGCTTCCTTTTTTAACCCGTTTACCTTAGACACGATAGAGGACAGAGATGATAAGGCCTCAGCGCTCTTTTTTGACTGCTCCAAAGCCCGCTTTAAAAGCTCATCCTGTAGCCGCGTAACATAGGCGACTACCGCGCCGCCGACAAGCAGAACCACGACGATTATAGCTCTCCGTCCCATTAGGTCTTCGCGCCCGCTGATAGTGGTGCAGAGTGTAAATAATGCGGCATCATACAGGCTCACGCCCACCGCGAAAAAACCGTTTACCATAATTCCGGAAGGAACCAACATTACGACAGAAAGACCAAGCAGGGAGGTATGAACCGTATGGAAGTCCGCGGAGCGCCTAAACGCCGGGATGCCTAAAATAGCCGAAAAAATAGCGGCTATACCGATCAACAATAGAGCGCTGCCCAAGCGATCACGGCCACGCGCCACCAATATGGCGCTTAACGCCGCGAGTATTCCTATACCAAAGGTCCCAAAACCGGAAACAGGATTATCTATCACTAAAAAAGAAACGGGAACGATAACAAGGACCGCCGCGAAAATAACCAAGACAAAGATTAAGCTGACACGCTTGCGCCGCAGGTCAAAATATTCCTCAATATCGATAGCCGTATTAGCCTTAAACAGGATACGACCAAATTCTTTCCACATCGCTTCCCCCCAGCTCCAATAATTGCGACAAAAGTCAATATTGTCAAATAACTAGGGAGCTTCGCTGGCCGAGCAAGCTTGCCCTACTGGTACATTATTACAGTGGGCGGGGGATCAAGCTTCATAACCTCTTCGGGAAGCATCAGCGGCTCATCAAAACCGGCGCCAGGTAGGCCCCGGTTCAGGAAAAGCTTAAAGCCCTTAACGGGCAGATTGTCGGCTTCCGCGTTATATCGATACGCTTCGCGCTTCATCTGAGGCGGACCAAAACCATCAGCGCAGTGCACAAGACGGACCAGGTCAAAATCGGCCTTAACTTGGTCACGCTCCCTAATCATACGCCAATTGAATTGGTGGATGATCAAAAGCCGCTCTCCCGGCAGAGAGTTCGCGATTAAATGCGCCTCTATGCGGCTTTGAGCCTCATTTAGCTCTTCAGCGCTGACGGAACCTATTTCCAGCATCGGTTTATCCGTCCGCCATTCGGGATCAAGCGCCAGGTGGACATTGGGATAGTCCAGATACGGCAGGAGCTTGTCCACAGCCTCTTCCACCGTATATTTCCCTATCTGGTGGTCTAAGAAAACGAGCATATCGTTAGCCAAGGCAAAATCGATATAGCGTTTTACCAGCTCATCCTTAAGCAGCCCAATCTCACCCTCAGGCCACACGGTACCATATACGAGATAAAAAGCCAAACGAATGCCGCGATCGCCATTGGCAGCGTCATACAAGGCTCCGCATTCGCTTAGAAGTTGGGCTAAGTCCGGAATAGAGTAGGCTCCTAAAATTCCCATCTTATCCGTCATGGGCGATCCATAAAAAGCTACGATATCGTCATGCTGAAGAAGCGAAACGACCGCCTTTGGCGGACTTTCCGCGCTTCCGTCAGCCGCGGTAGCTGGGCCTTGGGCGCTTTCCGACGGCGGCAGCGGCGCGCTATCCAGTTCAGGGGATACCGTGGATAAGGCGGAATAGTCCTCCAAGACGATAGGGCTCGCCGCTTGAACACCGTAAAGCCGGCCGCGCTCATCTCGTTTAGCCTTTTCTATCCACTCGGTATAGTACAGCCCGGGAAAAGCCGGGTTCTTATTTATCACGGCCCTCTCCCCAGAGGGAGGAGCCGCCGCGTCATCGGACGCGTATAGGGGTATAGCGCGAACAGCGCCCGTGACCGCCATCGTTAAGCAGAGAATTAAGGTATATCGATGTCGCATGCGGTACTCCGAAGACGCGTATATCTAGATCCATAATCAGATCAAGCTGTAATCGATATATCGGCGGGACGACCCTTATATCTTACTCGTTTTCCAGTTCGCGCTCCACTTGCTCCAGCCGTCGCGTTAAGGATTCAATCGTCCGCTCCAGACGGCGTTTTTCACGCTCCAAGCGTTCTTTTGGCTCTTGATCGGCTTTAGGCCGAACGATGCTGGTCTTTACCTCATCTGGACTTTTTCCGGATAAGAGGGCGCCTTCCGCGGCTTGTCGTTTTTCCGGGTCACGAATACCGGCGACAATTTTCATGTTGTCAGCGCCCATGGATGGGTTAACGTTATACTGGTAAATTTTCATGGCGGTTTTCGCCGCCAGCCTTGGTATACAAAGAACTCTATCGATATAATCCTCAAAACGGCCGCCGACGCGCCGGCAAAGTTCATCGGCCTGAAGCAAAAGGCGGCCTAACTCTTTAACCACGTTGCCGTTTTCATACAGACAGCTTTTCCGGATGGTTTCAGTTAGGGCTTCCAATTCTGGCACCCCGACAAAGACGTCACGATATACGCCTAGACTTTCGGCTTTCTGAAGAAGTCCATGAAACAAGGCCCAAAATTCGGCGCTATGCGCCCGCCGAGCCGTCTGTACGCCATAGCGGCAGTGAATAAGGTGGTGAGCGTATTCATGTAAGGCCGTATACACGAGCATGTTATCGTCATTAAAATTTCTATTGTGTATAAGAATTTCCGAGGTATCGCCCTTATAGAGCCCATTAAGCTTCTTACTGGCCTTTCCGCTGAACACCACGGAAAACTCCATGGGCGCGTCTTCTACGCGCAATAAAAGTTCCTTAACGCTGTCTTGATTCATGTCCAGATATTAAACCGAAGAGTCAAGACGTTCCAAGCCCAGAACAACGGCGGCGACGCAGGCTGTTTCCGTCCTAAGCGCCCGGCCGCCCATGGATAAGCGCTTAAATCCGCGCTCTTCCAGAAGCGTTCGTTCTCTGTCCGTCCAACCCCGCTCGGAACCGACGCAAAGAACAAAGCCGCTATGCGCTAGCTCTTTTTTCACGGTCAACTGAAAAAAGCTACCGGAAGGTCTAACATTGTCCGGCGCCACCAAAACAGCTCCCGGCGGCCAGGGCTGAGCGGACAACCACGCTTCCAAAGACTTGAATACCGATAATTCAGGCAGCCTGGTATCGCGGGCTTGCGCGGCGCCCTCCACTAGCGCGGCGCGGGCGCCGCCATCGCTAAGCAACTTAGTATCGCGGTAGGATTTTTCCCCTAAATCCGTCCCCACCAGGTCTATTCCGGCTACCCCAAGAGAGGATAGATCGCGGAGTAGCCGCCTAAGTTGAATAGGCCGCGGGAAGCCCACCGCCACGCGAAGAGCCAGACGCGGCGGCGGATTGGAAAGAGGCTCAAACCCAATAATTAGCCCGCCATCGGCCGATTGCTCTTTTAAATAGCCGCGGCCTAATTTACCGTCTATCACGCCGGCTTCAAACGTATCGCCAGCTTTTTTGCCAAGAACCCGCTTTAAATGACGGACCCGTTCATCGCCGGCGGGAAGAGGACGATCCAGTTCATGCTTCTCAAACAGCGCTAAATTCACCTATAGCTTTCCCGCCATGCCTCGTATGACTCAAATTCCCTTTCCGCGCGCGACTTAAGTATCATTGAGCCAAGTCCCGAAGCGATCATAGATAGGCCGATGGAATAATCGCGCTGTCCACTATAGATATCCCCATATAGATAATCCGACTGAATTTTTAAACTGTCGGGTAAAAGCGGGTCAAATATCCCATTCAAGTATAAGCTTAAAAATCCAAGCGCTAGGCCGATACCGCCGCCAATCAAGCGTTTATCGCGCTCCTTTTTGGCAAGACTCCCTAAATACGCTTCGCCGCTGGCTATTTTCCACGCGGCGGTTTCGGCGTCTGTCGCCACAATCGCGGCGAAGCGTTCCGGGAGGCTTTCCGTCTCTGGCTTGATCGCGAGCAATAGGACTCCAGGTACCGCAAAGCTGGCTCCGCCTATCACGCCAAACAAATACAAGGGTTTTAAATCCACATAAGTGCCAAAAATATCAAGCGGTTTCGCGTTTATGGCGTAAAACGCAGATACGGCTACCATAAGTCCGCCGCCAGCCGCCAGTATGCCCCCGCTAATATTTCGCGTAAAAAAGCTTTCGTCCTTAATAGCGCTCAGATGCGCATCCAGGCGGGCTAGACGCTCTTCCCAATCCGAGGCGCTAAGCAGGGATACGGCGGTCATTAGGACAAGACACAGAGCGACAGCGCGCTTTATTCCACTTCTTCTCATGAGAATAATTATATCCGCAGTCTAAAAAAAAACAAAGCTCTAGCCTCTGGCCTTGACCGCGAGGCAAGCTCGGCGTCATACTCCAACCATGTCTATTAGCGTAAAACACCCGCCTCGGTTTAGAGACAGCCGTGAAACCGCGGCACCCCTCGTGGAAGCCGCGTCCATCGCCGTCAATCAGGTCCTACGGATCAAGAATGGCGAAACGGTGCTCATCATCACCAATCCCGATCACGATGTGGACCTCATATCGAAGGCGCTCTACGATGCTGTCATAGACGCGCGGGCGCGGCCGGTTTTAATATACCAGCCAGTAAAAACCCAAATGGACTTCGCGGAAGACGCCGTGATCGCCGCCATGAAAGCTAAGCCCAGTGTCATTATTTCTTTAAGCGCCGAAAAGATGGGTAAGGACCGAGCCGGCAGCGCCGAACCCTATACCCTCAACGGTGGCAGCTGGGACCATATATTCCATCTTAATCTCTATGGAGAGAAGAGTTGCCGAGCCTTCTGGTCGCCGTCCGTTACGCTGGATTCGTTCATTAGGACGGTTCCTATAGATTACGCCGCCTTAGAGCGGCGCTGCGCCGCCATAAAGAGGGCGCTTGATCGGGCGCTTAAGGCACACGTTAGAGCCCCCGGCGGGACCGATCTAGTTCTTGGGCTCAGAGGACGCGCGGCCAAGCTTGATAATGGCCGTTTTGAAAACCCGGGCTCAAGCGGCAATCTTCCGGCCGGCGAAACCTTTATCAGCCCAGAAAACAACAGCGCCAATGGCCGGCTGGTTTTTGATGGCTCTATCAGTCTCCATGATCGTGACATAATCATAGCTCAGCCGATTGATTGCCGCATCGAAGGCGGTTTTGTCGTTGATCTTTCCGGTGGAGAGGAAGCCGACGCTCTTCGCGCGACCATCGAGCTAGCGAAAAAAAACGCGCTGGACTATGAAAAAGAAGGAAAATTACCGGCCGGCTATGGCGAGATTTTCGCCCGAAACGCCGCCAATATAGGAGAGCTTGGTATTGGGCTAAACCCCGCGGCTCAGGTTACCGGTAATATGCTTGAGGATGAGAAGGCTTTTAAGACCTGCCATTTCGCTATTGGTCATAATTACGATGATGACGCGCCCGCCCTCATTCATTTAGATGGCTTGGTTCTTAAGCCGACTATAAGCGTTTATGACGAAAACGGCCAAGAGACGATAATAGAGCGCGATGGAATGTTGCTTCCAGACTTTGATTAGAAACGGAGCCATACCTCTACAGCCAAAAATATAAGCCAACGAGGACTGCCGGAGTTTTCCCTGGGTCTTCGCCAAAAAGGTCCGGGGCTGACGGCCTTGACGCGTCAGCCCCCTCATACCGTTTGTACATTAGGAAAAGAGTTCTCTCACTTCCTTAGCGTATAATTCCACTACCTTATGCCTCATAACTTCCTGTTTATGGGACAACTCAACACCAACCTCAAAAACCTTTGGCAGCAAATGAAACTTAAACACTCGCTCAAACGGCTTAAAGCCGTTTTGGGCGCTTATTAGGGATGAAATCTCGTTGGCGATTAGCTCGTTAACCTCTGGCTGAGTAAGCAAGCCTTCATAATCCGATCCAGCGATATTGTTTTCCTTAGCGAAGGCGGCGATATTGTCTTGACTGGGTACTATCAAGGCCGCCAAATATTTCTGATCCTGTCCTATAACCATACATTGGAAGACATAATCGCTTTCCCGTATCTTTTCCTCTATTGGCGCCGGTTCAACATTCTCGCCGCCGCGCAGAACGATAGTATCCTTAGCCCTGCCCGTAATTTTTATCTCATAGTCATGGGTCAACATTCCTAGATCGCCGGTATTAAACCAGCCATCGCTGGATAAAACGCGAGCGGTAGCTTCCGGCTTCTTAAGATAGCCCTTCATTACTTGCCCGCCCCTAACCATGATAAGCCCCTTATGGCCGGAAGATAGGGTCTTGCCATCGTCATCCACAATTTTTACTTCCGTATCTTGAATGATCTGACCGACGCAGCCCGGACGCGGCTTGGATTGCTTCCGCACGGCGATAACTGGCGCTGTTTCAGTCAAGCCATAGCCCTCAAGCAAGGTAACCCCGACAGCGCTGAAGAATTCGTCCACCTGCGACGGCAGGGCGCCTCCGCCGGAAATACCCGCCTGAAAACGCCCGCCAAGTTTCGCTTTAATTTTGCCAAACACCAGCGCGTTCCCTAGAGCGCGTAAGGGTAGTAGCAAAAGCCAAGGCAGGAAGCCAATCACGGAATCCAAAATCCGGTTGCGGCCATGGAAGTTCGGCAATAGGCCAAAGGTCATATTTTTGAAGAATTGGTGAATCGCGCCTATTCTAACGAAAAAGTTGAATAACACTTTCTTAATCCCGCCATGCTGGCGGATATTACGATACACGCCATCCCGTACCGATTCCCAGATTCTCGGAACGCTGGCCATCCACTGAGGTTTAATCGTCTCAAAATCCGGCAGCATGACCGCCCCTATCGGTTTTGAATAAGCTAAGGCGCTGGAACGTTCCGGGGCGACATATTCCATAATACGCTCAAAACTATGCCATACTGGCAGGACCGTAAGCCAAACATCTCCAGGTTTTACATCTATTATGCCTGGGAGACTGGGGAGCTGGTGTAAAAAATTCCCATGGCTAAGGCAAACACCCTTTGGCTCTCCGGTAGTACCGCTGGTAAAGATAATAGTGGCCAAATCATCTCTTTGACCTTTATCCATTTCCGCTTCCACCTCATCCCTATTGAAAGAGCGGCGGGTAGTACCCAATTTTAGGAGTTCCACATAATCCAAAATCCGTACGCCCGCGGCGGAGGCGGCGGTAATATCCTCATCGCTAAGCTTATCAAACAAAACCAAGGTGCTTAGCAGGGGCAATTCCTCTTTATGGCTGAGTATCTTTTCCGCTTGCCGTTTATTTTCGGCAAAGCTGACCTTGCAGTCTGAAAAACCCAAAATATAGGCGATCTCGCGGGCGGTTGAATCATTTCCCCTGGGAACGTCGGCCGCGCCTATACTGAGCACCGCGAGATCCGTTACAAGCCATTCCCGACGGTTATCGGAGATAAGACCGATATGATCGCCGCGGACAACGCCTAGCTCTAAAAGACCGGCGGCCGCGATAAGAATTTCTTGATAGAAATCCTTAAAACTGGTTGGGCGAAATACGCCGTTCGCGTCCTTGGAATACTGCGCGATAATTTCAGGATGGGCCGCGGCGCGGGCGCGAATCATCAAAGGCAGGGTTCGTTCCATATGGGTCGCTCTCCTTAGAACTCCATGCTAGTACCGTGGCGTAAAAGGCCGTGGTTCTAAAACAGTATCACAGTATTTAATACTTTGTCAAAATAGACCATTCAGCCCGTATCCAAAGCATGGCGCCGGCCAAAGGAAAGCCGTTTCTTGACAGCGCTCAAGACCATAATAGATAATGAAATTATGTCTTCCTTCTTTCCCATCCTGATAGTCATTATTTTTCTCGCCGCGGTCGTTATCGTTTTGATGTTGCTGAGCGGGAAAAAGAAGGGCGACGCGGCTCACGCGCGGCGTAAAAAACCTAACAAGGGACGGGATGCTATTTTCAAAGAGGCGACGCGCCGCTTGTCTCAAAACCCGAAAGACGCTGAAGCCTTATTGGCGTTGGGCGATATTTATTATCAAGATGAAGCCTGGGACAAGGCTTATAAAAGTTATTCGTTGCTGGCCGAATTGAGCGCGATCAACCATGATTTAGATGAATTCGAGATAAATATGCGCCTGGGCTTATCGGCGATCAAGTCAGGCAAGAAAGAAGACGCGTATAAGAGCCTTATGATCGCGCGGACGATCAAGCAGTCAAATTTTGAGGTAAACTATAATTTAGGCGTTTTGGAATTCAACAGCCGCAATTTTGAAAAAGCGGCTCAAATCCTTCAGCAAGCCCGTTCCTTGGATCCTGAGCATCCGCAGACGCTCCGTCTACTGGGACACGCCTATTTTCGGCTTCGTCGGTATAAAGAAGCTATGGCCATGCTGCGCAAAGCGATAGACCTGCTACCGGACGATAAGAACACGCTATACACTATCGCCGAGTGTTATTTCGAACTGAACCAAACCGATCAAGCAGTGAAAATATTCACTCATCTACGAGCCGATCCCGAGTTAGGACCAAATGCCGCTCTATTCGCCGGCACTATAAACATGAATCAACATCAATATGACAAAGCGGTAATGGATTTTGAAATAGGCCTAAAGCACCAAAATTTAAAGCCGCAGACCCTAGTAGAACTAAAATATCGCTTGGCCTTGGCCCTAATCCGAACGCAGGAAATAGGCAAAGCACTCAGCCACTTTCGCGATGTTCAATCCCTACAACCAGGGTTTAAGGATGTTTCCGCCCTTATCTCAAAATATCAAGAACTGAACGCTAATAAGAATCTGCAGATTTTCCTTTTATCGCCAACCGGCGATTTTGTTACCCTTTGCCGTAAAATAGTGTTCTCATACTTCCCTCACGCGAAAATAAAGATTCTGGATATCACCGTAAATAAAAATGAATGGGCGGATATCGTCGCCGAGGTGGAGACAAGGCGCTGGCAGGATACCGTACTTTTCCGCTTTATCCGCACGCAGGGACAAATAGGGGAATTGATACTCCGCGACCTTTACTCGCGGATAAAAGAATTAAAAGCCGGTAAGGGGTTTTGCCTAACAACGGGAACGTTCACCGATGAAGCCAGGAAATTCGTTGAGGCTAGGCTGATAGACTTGGTGGAAAAAGAACGCTTGGGCAAGATCCTGGACTCTGTTGATACCAGCGCGAGATCTTTGGCGGATAGCTAAATAAAACGGATTAAAACGAGGTGCCGCTCTTCTTCCAAAAACGGCACCGCCAAGCTTTCCACGGTCCAAGATAGATCAACGCGCCCCAAGCCAGCCCTTTCTTCTTCCACGCGCTCGCGGCGGCCTTTATAAGCGGCGATAACGCCCCCAGCCTTCAAGAGGCGCCGTTCTACCGCGAGAATCGTCGTGTCCAAGGGCCGAAAAGCTCTGCTGGTAAGCAAATGGAACCGACCGGGCTCCGCTTTTTCGGCTTCCGCTCTTTCCACCGAAACCCTTTTTAGGCCAAGGTTCGCCAAGGCGTTTTCCAGAAAAACGGCGCGCCGCCCCATCCGCTCAATCAGGGTAAAGCGCGCTTGCGGCCACGCTAAGGCTAAGGGAATTCCGGGCAGTCCGGCGCCTGATCCAAGGTCGGCGACTTCCAGCGAATCACCGGCGAGCCTTACCTCCGGCAAAGCGCGCAACAAAGGCAGGGGCGTCAGGCTATCCAAAATATGTTTAACGACAAGCTCGTCGCGGTCCTTGGCGCCGACCAAAGCGTATCTAGGATTGTATAATTCTATATCGGCGATATAGCGCCTAAGTGAGGCGGCCAAGTTTGGCGGCGTGTTCAAGCCAGCGGCTTGAAGCCGCTCAAGCCCGGCTTCAAGCTTATCCTCTGTTTTCATCCGCCTTTCTTAACATCCTTATATTTCTTAAGCGCTTCCGCGAAGGGGTTGTACATGGTGCCGTCGTTGTTTCCTTTATCCTCAAACCGCGCGCTCTGACGCTCGTTATTGTTCGCGGCCCGGACTACGGGCTTAGGCCGCTTCTGGCGTTCCGCTATTGGCGCACCAGGCTTAGCGCCGCCGCTGGCCGTACCAGTGGAAAAGGCGGAGCTGGACGGCTCCGAATCCGGCGTTTTTAGGGAGACGCTGATACGGCGCCGGTCTCTGTCCAAAGCGATAATACGAAAAAGTTTAACATCGCCTACCTTAAGGACGGACATAGGATCTTTAATAAAGTGGTCGCTCATCTCCGAGATATGGAGCAAAGCGGTTTCCTTAATTCCAAGATCGATAAAGGCGCCAAAGTCCACCACGTTTTTTACCTTACCCTCCACCATCATACCATCATGGAGATCGTCAAAGCCGATTACGCCTTGACGGACTATAGGCTTAGGATACGCGTCGCGCGGATCGCGATTAGGCTTTTTAAGCTCATCCACAAGATCGCTAAGGGTCGTATCGCCAACCATATACTTCGTTTTCAACTCAAGCGCTTTTTCAGCGGGTAAATCCCCGGTGGCGTTAAGCAAAGCGCGAAGCTCCCGCGCGACGGCGTAGTTTTCCGGATGTACCCAGCTATTATCCAAAGGTTCTGAACTTTCCGGAATTTTTAAAAAGCCGGCGCATTGCTCATAGCTTTTTGGCCCCATTCCCGTGACGCTCATTAAGGCTGAACGATCGGCGATAGGGCCTTTCTCCTCACGATATCGCACTATTTTTTTAGCCAAAGAACCGTTTATGCCGGACACATAACGAAGTAGAGAGGCGCTGGCGGTGTTGAGCGAAACGCCGACATTATTAACCACCGACGAAACCACCTCATCCAAGGCCTCCGATAGCTTCTTTTGATTGACGTCATGCTGGTAGAGCCCGACCCCAATCGATTTTGGATCGATCTTCACCAATTCCGACAGGGGATCTTGGAGACGGCGGCCAATAGAGATAGCGCCGCGAATAGTAAGATCCAAATCGGGGAATTCCTCACGGGCTATATCCCCCGCCGAATAAACGGACGCGCCGTCCTCATCAACCACCGTATAAAACACGTCCAGCTTATTCTCCGCGATCACCGAGGCTACTTGTTCCTGAACTTCACGGGTTCCCGTGCCGCTACCCACCGCCACAAGCCGTAGATTGTAAGCCTTGATATTTTGCAGAAGCAGGCGCTTGGCTTCCTCACTTTTATGTTGATAAATCACGAAATGTCCCAAATATTTGCCAGTTTCGTCCAAAGCCGCGCATTTGGTGCCGGTCCTGATACCGGGGTCCATGCCAAGGACCCGCGTCCCCTTAATGGGCCGCTGCATCAGCAGATTTTTTAAGTTTTGGCTAAAAACAGAAATACCATGATCATCGGCCAGCTCCGTCTGGTCGCCGCGCAATTCCCGTAGTACGGCGGGAGACAGCAGGCGCTTAAGTCCATCCTCTATGGCCGTCGCGTGATAGTCGTTGTTGAGTTCATAACGGCGGCACAGACGTTCCACGGCGGTATTTTCATCCACATCCATAATGACTTCCAGCTGAGCTTCCCGCTCGCCTCGGTTTACAGCTAGGATACGGTGCGGCTTTACCTGAGACAGGGGCTCGGTGTAATCCCAGTACATCTGATAGGTCGATGTTTTTTTCTTTTCCTCGTCTCCCAGACCTTTTACGATAAGCCTGCCGTCGTTCAAATAAAAAGCTTTAACCAAAGAACGATTTTCGCTATCTTGGGCCACCCGCTCGGCTAAAATATCCATAGCGCCCTGCAGGGCGGCGGCCACATCGGGAACGATCAAGGCCGGATCTTCCGCGTCTTCCCTAACGAAAGCGGCGGCTTCTATGGTTAAAGCGGCCGCGTCAAGCCGCGTCATAGCCTCCGCCAAGGGTTCCAAGCCCCTTTCCTGGGCCACCATTCCGCGCGTTTTTTTCTTTTTCTTATAAGGCAAGTAAATATCTTCTAATTCAGCTAAAGAGGTCGCCTTTTTTATGTTTTCATACAAAACGTCATTCAATTTCCCTTGATCAAAGATACCTTTGATTATTTCGAGACGCCGCGTTTCAACATTTTTACGGCTAGCAAAGCCATGCTCAATATCCCTAACTTGAACCTCATCCAAACTTCCAGTCATCTCTTTCCGGTACCGTGAAATAAAAGGAACCGTACAGCCGTCCGCCAAAAGACCGACAACAGTGGAAACTTGCCCAAGCTTAATGGACAACTGAGCGGCAAGCGCCTTCATAATATCGACTTCATTAACATTTAAGGCGTCTATAAACTCTTGCGTAAACTCCATGAAAACCTCAAAAACCCTGGCCTTAAGCCTAAAAAACCTAAGCCCTTGGCCGAATGGACCGGAAAATTATAGCCCCGGACGTGAGCGGTATTTTACACGAGGGCATAAAAAAAACAAGGCCGCCTATTTTCCTTTAGCTCTGGCCGGCAGCTGTTTAATACCTGAGGCTCCATCAAAGGTCTCAAACTGTAAAAAGCCAAAAAAACCGTCAAGCGCGCTTTTATCACTATTATATGTATTGTATACAGATATACAGAAATAGACGTGATAAAACCACGAAATTTTTCACAAAACCAATCGGCTTTCGCGAGAAGCTTGGACAACAGCGCCGCTTTGCCCTTGCGACAGCGGGCGGCGATGATTACACTAAGCGCGCTATGAAAACCCCCCTTCCCTATCAGCTTGTGTTTGAAAACGATAGCCTTATCGCGGTAAACAAAGCGGCTGGCATCAATGTAGTCGCCGATCGTTGGGACGACTCGGCTCCCCGGCTTGATAACTTATTGAAAAGCCGTCCCGCCGTTTCCCAAACGGGAAGTTCCGCTTCCTCGCTTAATCGGATTTTAGTGGTGCATCGGCTTGACCGCGATACCTCCGGTATCGTGATTTTCGCGAAAACGGCGCCCGCTCATAAAGCTCTATCTTTAGCCTTTGAAGCGCACCAGATAAAGAAGCGCTATATCGCGGTGGTTCACGGTATTCCCAGCTGGCGGGAAGAGCGCTGCGATTTGCCCTTAAAGGCCGATGGCGACCGCTACCATCGGACTATTATCGATATGGCAACGGGAAAAGCCAGTTCCACAAAGTTCCGCCTATTGGGCTCAGCCGCTCATTACGCCGTGGTAGAGGCTATGCCCGAGAGCGGCCGCACCCACCAAATTCGGGTTCACTTATCGGCTCTTGGCCACCCTATTGTGTGCGATCCCTTATACGGCAACGCCAAACCGATACTGTTGTCGTCTTTTAAGCGCGGCTGGCGGGGAAACCCCTATGAAGAAAAGCCCCTGATTGAGCGCTTAGCCTTGCATGCCGAATCTATATCTATACCATCAATGCTTTTGTTTGGTTATTTCGCGTCCGCCAAAACAGACGCCAGCGATCAGCCGCCCCAGACGGATAAAGCCTACACTACGTTGAAAGCTCCCGCGCCGCGCGATATTTCCGCTCTGATAAGGCAACTGGAGAAAGCGTCGGAGGAGAATTTTTTGGAGCTAACGTCGTTTTAAAGCCGCGGGGCGCGGGCGCTGATTGACGGCGCCAAGCTGAACCACAAGAGCCCCGCTCTTTTGATCCCGCTCCTCCAGGATAGCGCCGGGCGGAGCGAAAATAAAAGAGCCTGATGGATAAGCGCCGATAAGCCCCATCGGGCCGCGCACTAAAACCAGGCCCCTAGCCGAACAAGCGTAACGCCCCACACCGCCAAGCGGCAAGGGAAAAGCGTCAGAAACGATACGCAGGCCTAAACCCTCCGGCACAGCGGCGACCTTATCGGCAAGGGGACCCATGTGGAGAAAGCTTAAAACAACCCTATCCTTTGGAAGCCCGGCGGCCTCGGATAAAGACCGCAAACGTTCCGGCGCCCCGTCAGCGTCGCAAGCGAAATGGCACCATTTAGCGCCGCGGCCACCCGGCATAGGGCAGGGTCCGGCCGTGGGGCAGGGCGCTAGCGGACTATGCCCGGACTCCAAAAAAGCCGTCCGCAGAGCCGCCAGCAATTCAGACGAACGCGGCACACCAGGCTCTATCAGCAGGATAGAACCAGAGGCGTCAGTCAGGGCGGAAAACAAAGCCGCTTTCTTCGCCGCCTGCGACGCGAGCCTTTCGCGTTCGTTCCAAAATAGTTCGTTCAGTAGATTCGCGGCGACAACAAGGGAGGCTTTCTCGCCTTCAATCCGTGCGCCAAGCGGCGCGCGTATGGTTTTAAGCCGCCAAGGGCTCGCGGACTCACCGCTTAAGGCCAGGAGCGTTTCAAACAGACGAGAACCGGCTTCCAAAGCTTTCGCGTTACGATCCAAACAGCGCAGCTCCAAGGGCAAAGCACGTAAATCAGGCCTGGATAACCATAAGGCTATGGGAAAAGTTAATGGCCCGGAACCAAGATCCAAAAGCACCCCATCCGTCTTCGGGTTTATGCGTAAAGCGGGCAATAAACGACTAAGCCGATACACATTCCAAGGCAAAAAATAATGAACATAGGCCGATAAAACTTCCGGCCGGCCCAAATAGCCTTCGTCGCGTCTCTCCTTCTCAGCGGTAAGAGACCGCGATAAAGCGTATACATTTTTAGGCAGCTCGGCTCGATGGCGTTGCTGTAAGGGAAAACTAAGATCGATAGCTTTCATCAGTAAAGAAAGCGAATCCGGATTGGCGTCATGAAATAGGGCGTCTATCACTGGAGGATTTTGAGGAAGCGGGCAGCGCTCCGCCATATAAGGCTTTGGCCGTATTGGCCGTTTCCACGAGTCTTTTTTATTCATCGCTTTGACGCTTGGGAAGCGGATCGGTATATGGCCGCGGCGTACCGCCGCCGCGCTCTATCAGGCGCCGGCACCGAACATACGCGTTGAGCAACTCTGTTCTTAAGGCGTCGATATGTGATTGAAGATCCTGAGCGCCGCTACGTTCCTTAAGCAGCTCGTTCTTTGCGCCCTCTATCGTAAATTTTCTGATATAAAGGAGATAACGCAAACGTATCAATAAACGAGCGTCCGCGGAGTCATAAATTCTCCTGCCGTAATCGTCTTTGCGCGGGCTGATAAGGGGAATTTCCCGCTCCCAATAGCGCAATATATACGCCTTTACGCCTAAAAGTTTTTCCATCTCGCCTATCGTATACAGTTCCATCAGCGGACCGTCACTTTTTTCGCGGACCGGTATGCCCAGCGCCGCGCCTTGAGCCACGGACGCTGTCACGCGACCCGCCCTTGGCGGCAACGCGCTTTTCCTCTATTGATCGCCGGACCGCGGCCGGGTCCTTTCGGGAGGCTTTTATATCGATCAATATAGGGATAGAAAAAAAGCCAAGATCCTTCCTAATCCTATTTCTCAGATAAGCCAGATACGGCTCCGTTACCGCTTCCACGCGCGACGCGAAAAAAACAAAGCGCACCGGATTCACGGATAGCTGGGTCGCGTACCGAATTTTAAACCGAGTCCGTGGTCCAATTGGCGGCGGATTTTCGGCAAGCCAGCGCTCCAGCGCTTGGTTAAGGGGTCCGGTATCTATTTTTCGCGTTAGTTGGCCAAACATCCGAAGCGCCGTTTCTAGAAGCTTTTCCACACCCGTCCCGTCCATGGCTGACAAGGCTAAAATTGGCGCGTAATCGGCCTGCCCAAACATAAAGCGAAGCCGATCACAGGCCGCCTCAAAACTATTTTTTATCTGGGGCATAATATCCCATTTATTTAGGACAAATATCAGGCCCCGCCCCCGCTCATGAGCCAAGGCCGCTATTTTTTTATCTTGGTCCGTTAAGCCTTCCCGCGCATCTATCAGAAGAAAAACAAGGTCGGCGTCAGCCAAACTCTTTACGGCTCTATTAACCGAATAATACTCAATATTTTCGCTTACCCTGCTTTTTCGCCGTATCCCCGCCGTATCCAGGATAAGAAAATCGTGCCCCTTATGAACAAAGCAGCCCTCCACCACATCACGGGTCGTCCCCGGCTTATCGCTTACTATTGAGGAGCCGCTTTTAGTTAGATAGTTCGCTAAGGTAGACTTCCCGGTATTCGGCTTACCGATTAAGGCGACGCGAACAGAGGGCCTTTCAGCGGGCGCCATCTCAACGGAGGCAAAATCCAAACGGGAGATGATAGCTTCCTCTAAATCCCCAATATGGTCGCCATGCTCAGCCGAAATAGGAAGGATGGAGGCAAAACCATAGCGGAGATAATTCCAAGCGTCGGCCTCGCGTCGGCCGCCCTCTGTCTTATTGACAGCGACCAATAATTTGTTTTGATACGGCCGAAGAAGCTCAATAAAACGCTCGTCCTCCGGCGTGGGATCGCCGGCTTCCAGAACCAAAACCACTAAATCGGCGTTTTTTACCGTTTCCAAAGCTTTGTCGCGCACCAAGCTATCTAGTTCATCACCTTCCAGCTTAAAACCGCCCGTATCCACAAGGCGCAAGGGTTTGCCAAGAATAAACGCGTTCGCTACCACTGGATCGCGCGTAACGCCTGGCGTTGGATCGGTTATTGCACGCCTGGAATGCAAAAGCCGGTTGAACAGGGTTGACTTGCCAACATTAGGCCGCCCAACCAAAGCCACCAGAGAGGTCCCCTGGTAGCGCGCTTGTTCGTCATATTCTTTACTGTCAAAATTGTTCTTTTCGTCGTCCATTAAAGCCCCGTCTCCAATCCAGGGAAGCGCGAGTCCACCCAGCCGTGAACGAGGGTGTTAATATCACGGTATGATTCTAAACGGAAAGCTTCCTCGGCTAGAGAACGGCATTCTTCATAAGAAACGCCGCGAATAATACGGCGAATAATTGGCAAAGCAAAGGCGGTCATACTGAATTCATCCAAGCCCAAACCGAGGAGCAGCGGCGCGGCATAGGGATCGCCGGCCATTTCCCCACACATGGCGCTGCTAATGCCTTTTTCCCTTGCGGCATCGATAATCCGCTTTATAAAGCGCAGTACCGCGGGATGGAAGGGCCGCGCCAAATAAGCGACTCGCTCATTACCTCGATCAGCCGCGACGCTGTATTGAACAAGGTCGTTTGTGCCTATAGAAAAAAAGGCGGCATGCTTAGCTAAAATATCGGCGGTCATCGCCGCGGACGGCACTTCTATCATAATGCCTAAAGGCAACTCCGCCTTATACTGGCAAGCGCGGGCCGCGCATTCGGCTTTGGCTTCTTCCCATAAGGCAAACACATCCTCCAATTCTTCTACGCCGGAAATCATGGGGAACATTACCCGCAAATCGCCAACGGTGCCGGCGCGCAAGAGAGCCCTCAACTGTGTTTTAAATAATTCGCGGTTGGACAGACAGAAACGTATAGCCCGCCAGCCCAGCAAAGGGTTGTTTTCCCTGTCGTTTTGCAATTCGGGAATAAGCTTATCCCCCCCAAGATCCAGGGTGCGGATAGTGACCGGCCGATCCGCCATAGCCTCCAACACCCCGCGGTAAGCCTTATACTGCTCTTCCTCTCCCGCTATCCGTCCCGGTGTTAGGAATAAGAATTCGGATCGATATAAACCTATACCTTCCGCCCCAAATTCCAAGGCGTGGGCCGCTTCATCCGGTATTTCGATATTAGCCTTAAGCGCGACGCGCCTGCCATCAGTCGTCTCAGCCGGTAAATCGCGCTCCGCCAACTGAGCCGACTGGTTAGAACGCAAGCGAGCCGCTAAACAACGGTAGCGTTTTATCAGCGCCTGATCGGGATCAAGCGCTACCTTTCCCGTACCGCCGTCAACAATCAACGGACTGCCGGGCTTAATGGTCTTGGTAGCGTCTGATAAACCTAAAACCGCCGGAATCTCAAAAGCCCTGGCTAGAATAGCGGTATGGGAGGTTCGGCCGCCAACATCTAGAACCAAGGCCTTAACCCGCTTCCTGTCCATCATAAGAACATCCGATGGCAGGAGATTATGAGCCACAAGCACGACATCCTCATCCAGACTGGACAAGGACATATGGTTAACGCGTAAAAGGTGGGAAAGCAAGCGACGAGAAACATCATGAATATCGATGCTACGTTCGCGCAGATTGGGATCAGCCGCTTGGGATAAACGTTGAACCAATTCTTGGGTGGTATCCCATATTATCCATTCAATATTCAGTTTTTCGGAAACCAGCCGCCCATCGATCTCTTCCAGCAACTCGGCGTCAGACAACATCAAAAGATGCGCCTCAAAGATTTTGGCATGATCCAAGCCCATTTCATCAGCGGCCCGGTCGCGCAGCTCGCGCACCTCCTGTTCCGCTAAGGATAGCGCTTCCCGTAAACGCCGCCGCTCAGAGTCTAGCTCCGTATCCTCTACCTCGTATCGAGGCACCATAGGAGCCGAGTCAGTGTAAATAAAGGCCTTACCGGCGGCTAAACCAGGCGAGGCGGGAATGCCAAGTAAAATCAACATCGCGCGAAGAATAGCTTAAAGCTGGTTAGCTGTCAAATATGGAAGGAGCAACATAGACAGCGAAAGCCGCCGTTGACCGCCGGGCCGCTTCGCCGTATCATCTGGATATGGCCCAAAACATTTCCAATAGGAAGACCAAGGGTAATAATTCACGGACAAGCGATCCAAAGAACGCCAAAAAGGCAACAGCTTCAAAACGCGCCTCATTTGCCGCTCCGCTGTTTTGGATTTTTTTCTTTGTGCTTATCATCGTTTTATTTTTAGCCTATCGCGATACTATACGCGAGACGATAGACAAGACCGGTTTCTTCGAGAAATTAGGCAGACAGCCAAACGCCAGCTCATCCCCTGACGGCAGCCCCGAGCCGTCTTTAGACGGCCCATCAAGCCCGCCAAGCCCCAATTCAAGCCCACTAAGGTCCATTGACGCGAATGAGCTGACGGATGGCGGCAGCCAGACTCAAACGGCTGTCCAGACAGAGGCTGGCGCGGCCAGGACTAACACCTCGGATCAAACGGAAAACGCTTTATTGAATGAAGAAGGGACAGCGGCCGCGCCGCCGCCCGATGAAACGCCCTCTTCCGCTGATGGAGCGCCCGCCCCTCCAGCGGCATCGGAGATCATAGAGGACAGGACCAGCTACCGAGAATGGGCTTTATGGTTCTCAAAAGTTGATGACGATGGCCATATAGGGCAGTATAAGATTCAACGCTCTCTGCCCGCCTCTGATTCCCCGCTAAGCGACGCGATTGAGGCTCTCTTGAAAGGACCATCAAAACTTGAGGCGGCTAAGGACCTAACTAGCCTTATCCCACCGGGAACCGCTCTATTATCCGCTTTGGTCAGAGGCGATACGGCTTATTTGAGTTTTAATGAAAACTTTCATTTCAATCCTTTCGGGATTGAAGGCTACGCCGGACAACTGCGCCAAATCATTTGGACAGCCACCGAATTCCCTAATATCCAAAAGGTTCAGATTTTAATTGAAGGCCGCCGGGTGGATTATCTAGGCGAAGGTATTTGGATAGGCAGCCCGCTAAATCGGGACTCGCTATAAAGAAGCGGCTTTTCGAGCGAAGCGCCGTATTGATATGGCTCGCGCGCTCTCTATATCGAAATCTATAAGCACGCCTCGTAATTCCCCAAGTCCAGCCGCGCATTCCATTCGCCTGGGCACCGCCGTTTTCATACGATCCAGACAGATCGCGGCATCCATGCCTATCACCCCAGTCTGAACCCCTGTCATACCCAAATCCGTTATATATGCCGTCCCCGCGGGTAAAAGCCTTTCATCCGCCGTGGCCACATGGGTATGCGTACCCACAAAAGCGCCAGCCCAGCCATCGGCAAACAAACCAAGCGCTTCTTTTTCCTGGGTGGATTCAGCGTGAAAATCGATAAGAACGATATTGGCGGTCACTGCTCTTTCCGTTTCGGTAACGCCGCTCGCGGCCCTTCCCTTTACGGCGACCTTTTCGGCGGCTTCTTTTTCGGGCGCGTCAGATAGGGCAGCGGCGCGAAATTGCTCTATCCAACGAAAAGGACAGTCAATCGCCGTCATCCCCTCGCGGCCTTGAAGATTAATAACCGTCCAAGTCACGCCGCCAGCGCTTTTAACGGTCCATCCGCGGCCGGGCGCCGGATCGGGATAATTGGCGGGCCGAATAACCCTGTCATCGGATTCTAAGCTTGGCCAAAAATCGCGTTTTTCCCAAATATGGTTGCCAGAACTGATCACATCCACGCCGGCGGCTAAAAGCCGTTCCATAGTCGCGGAGCTAAGACCAAAACCGGCGGCGGCGTTTTCGCCGTTAGCGACAACGAAAACGGCGCCGGTTTCGGCTTTTAATGACGGTAAAACTCTTTCGACCGCGTCTAAACCGCCCTCGCCGACCACATCGCCGAGCATCAATACCGTAGCGGTACTCACGCGGCATTGCCCTAGCGGGCGTACTCGACTATCCGAGTCTCGCGGATAATCGTCACTTTTATACGCCCCGGATAACGTAGATCGGTTTCTATCTTCTTGGCGATGGACTTGGCCAAGTCCTTGGACTGATCGTCGTTGACGGCCTCGTTGTTGACTAAAATACGCAATTCACGTCCCGCTTGAATGGCGAAAGCTTTGTCAACGCCGGTAAAGCTTTCCGCTATATTTTCCAGATTTTCCAAGCGCTTGATATAATTATCCAGAGTCTCGCGCCGAGCGCCCGGCCGCGCGGCCGAGATCGCGTCCGCGATCTGCACTATTATAGATTCAACGCATGAAGGCTCTATATCGCTATGGTGGCTGCCTATGGCGTTGATAACCCTAGGATCCTCACCTAACTTACGCGCCATCTCCATACCAATTTCGGCATGGTTGAGATCGGAATCCGATTCCACCCCCTTGCCGATATCGTGTAATAAAGCGCCTCGTTTGGCGATATCGCGATTGGCGCCAACTTCCGCCGCCAACATACCGGCAAGAATCGCCACTTCCTTAGAATGATAGAGCACATTCTGGCCGTAGCTGGTTCTAAAATATAGACGACCTAAATGGCGAATCAATTCCTGATTCATGTTATGGAGACCAAGGTCAAACAGAACCTTCTCTCCTTCATCATAAATCTTTTGCGATATTTCCCGGCTAACCTTTTGGACTATTTCCTCTATCCTGGCCGGATGAATACGCCCATCAATGATAAGCCGTTCCAGTGATACCTTAGCGATCTCTCGCCGAACCGGATCAAAACAGGAAATAACCACCGCTTCTGGCGTATCGTCAATGATGATGTCAACGCCCGTAAGGGTCTCCAGAGTCCGGATATTCCGCCCTTCGCGGCCAATTATCCTACCCTTCATTTCATCGTTAGGCAGGCTTACCGTAGCGACTGTCACCTCACTGATAACATCAGTCGCTAAACGCTGAACCGTTCCCACAAGGATATCTCGGGCCTTTTTTTCAGCCGATAGATTCGCTTCCACCTCAATCTTATTCAGCAGGGTTTGAGCGTCTCGTTTCGCCTCATTCTCTAGACTTTGAATGATGACAGCTTTAGCCTCATCCTGAGTCATTCCCGAAACCCGTTCCAACTCTTGTCGGCAGTGATCCTCTTCTTCGCTTAAAGACTGCTCACGTTCAGTAATTTTCTGAGAACGTTCTACTAGTTGTTCTTCTTGCCTTTCTAATTGGGCGACTTTTTTATCAAGTGCCTCTTCTTTTTGAACCACGCGCCGTTCATAGCGCTGCAGTTCTCCCCGTCGCTCCCGGATTTCCCTTTCTTGCTGGGTCCTTTCCCGAAGCAGCGAATCCTTCGCCTCGAGTAGGATCTCTTTCTTCTTGGCCTCAGCTTCTTTTATCGCACCTTCTCTGATGCGCTCGGCTTGCTGTTCGGAAGCCGAAATTTGGAATCTGGCATACAGCCATCTAATTATCCAGCCTAGGATTAACCCGGTAAGAGGAAGGATTGCCATCCATAGTCCCATGGGACCCTCCTACCTGAAATAACTCTCTCATCACGATTATAACAAAACGGTGGAACTTGTCAAGCAAATCATTGAAAATGAATGAATTATGCTGTTTTAAGCCGACCCGGCCCATTAAAGAAAAAGGATATGTAAGGGCCAACTTACATACGAAATTCTTCACCTAAATAGACTTTTCTGGCAAGTTCATCCTCAAGTATCGTATCCCTGTCCCCCTGAGAAACGATCAAACCTTCGTTTATGACAAAGGCCTTCGTCGTAATCTCCAGCGTATCGCGGACATTATGGTCGGTTATCAGCACGCCGATACCCTGGCTGGCTAGCCGGCGAACGATGTTTTTAATTTCGAAAACGGCGATAGGATCAATGCCGGCAAAGGGCTCGTCAAGCAGTAAGAATTTCGGCTCGGCCGCTAGGGCGCGGGCTATCTCCGTCCGCCGTCTTTCTCCGCCGGAAAGCGTATACCCCGGTTGTTTCCGTAAACGTTCTATGCCGAATTCTTCCATAAGTTCTTTTGTTTTACGCCTTTTTTCCACATAGGGGATATCGCGCCGAGTTTCCATAATGGCCCAAATATTCTGCTCCACCGTCAGTTTACGAAAAATAGACGCTTCTTGAGGCAGATAGGCTATCCCCTCACGCGCGCGGCGATACATAGCTTGATGTGTAATATTCTTGCCATTCAATCGTACGATGCCGCGAGAAGGCTTATAAAAACCGACGATCATATAGAAAACGGTGGTTTTCCCAGCCCCGTTTGGCCCCAGGAGACCAGCCACCTCGCCATTTTTCATGGAAAAGTCTACGCCTCGGACTACTTCTTTACGACCAAAGCGTTTACACAAGCCCTCTACCGCTAATTCGTGCTCATTGGGACTCGGCATTGGCCTTTGTTCCCTCAATCCGGCCAGTCACGCCGCCTTCCATACGCACCTCGTCCGTTTCCAAATCTATGCTGATACGATCAGCGCGGAATTCATCGCCGTCCTTATACACCACGGGCAAACCGGATAATTCCAGAGTCTGCTCTTCCCTGCGGTACAGCGCGTATTCCGAACGACACACCAGCTCGCCCTTAAACAAACGGACGCCTATCTGTAGCAAAGCGGTACCGGCGCTGTCATTATACTCGATAAAGCGCCCCCTGGCGATGACACCGTTTTCCTTATCTTCCAAGCTTGAGACACCCTCCAGCCGGGCGACCTTGGCTATCCTATCATAACGCAATCGCTCGGTTTCAAAGCGGATCCCCTTCCCTTCATCAACGCCTATGACATTGCCAGTCCCTTCAATAAAGCGGTTATTTTCGCCAAGCAACACTAAAACATCGGCTTTAAGAGTGAGACTGTCAGAGACTACCTCGGCTTTGCCTTCAAGCACGGTCCGCTCCTGACCGGTTGATCTATCCCCGGTCAATTTATCGGCCTTAAATTGGAAACTATCGGCATTAACCTGAATGAGGGCCGTGAAAAAAAGACAGACAGCGCTTATTCCACGAGCGATCACGGCGACAATTCCTCTAAAACCACCTCGTTTTCAGGAGGAGGGGCTCTTAGCGGCGCCTCTATTGGAGTGTCAAGCTCAGCCGGTTCGCTTTCTGTATCGATATTTTCCTCAATCAGCGGGTCCGCGGCCTCGCCAAGCGGCTCATCTTCCGCGACCGAGACCGCTGCTCCTGACGGAGAAGTGGTATAAGAGTCGGAAGGAGCTTCCGAGGCCGAGCCTCCCTCGTTTTCGGCGGGTTTTTCATCATCTTTCGTTTCGGCGTCCACATAAACCCCGCTAACGCTTCCGGTGAATTCAAAAGCCCGCTCACGCGCGGAAACGCCAAAGCCGGTACCGCTGACGGAAGAACCATCCCCCCGTGTAATGGAAACGGGAATATCATCGCCGCCAAGCAGTATTCGCTCATCATTCCGCCAGCTAAGCGCCAGCGTATCTATTTCCAGGTCTTCTTGCTCAATTACAATTTGGACCCCGCCATACAGATCCACGTCCCCTGACACTAAATCCACTCGCGAGGCGCCAGCCGCGCCAACGGCGCCGACAGCGCTGGCGCTATCGGCTTCCTGGCTTTTTTTGCCATACTGGGCGAAAGCCAACGAATCCACAATCATGACCTGATCTTTCTCATAGCGTTCCGCTTTATCGGCTTGAATCCTAACAATTGGTTCGCCGTCCCTGACGCGGACGTATTCCACGGAGTTCATCGTTATATCTGGTCTTTCGCTTTCATCGGTTAATACAGTGGTATCATAGCTAAAAGAACAAGCGGAAAATAATAGCTGCGCCACAACAAAGCCGCGCAAGCACCGCGGAGGTGGACAGAACGAGCGTATTTTAGGCAATCTGAAAACAGGTCGGCGCATAGTGCTTCTTCCGTAGTATCGCGCGTAGCATTAACGGCTATTCCCAAAGAAACGTTTCTCAGGGGCCAAAAGGCGATGAAAACACGCTTCCCCTTTATAATCGGATAGAAGCGTCCATTCCAATAGCCGACAGGCAACGGCCTTGACTTAATATACGAAAATTTTAGCGCTCTTAGCTAGGGTAAATAGCGATACCAATCACAAACGGACGCCGCATTCCTCCGCGCCTAAATATAAAACCGAATCGGATACAAAGGCTGTATCGCGATAATCCGGGACGTTGGACGAGGAGCGTTCGGTAAGGCTTTTAGCGGCGAGAATAGGAGCGCCCAAACGCAACGCCAAGGCTATACCGTCTGACGGTCTAACTTCCATGGTAAAACGGCGCAAGCCCTTTCTGTAGTGGAGCCGGCCTAAATACGATTCCGCTTCACGATCATATAAAGCGAATTCTTCCAAGCGGTAGCGATGCCGAATAAATAGTTCGGCAAGTAAATCATGGGTAAGGAGTTGAGTCGGCTTAATGCCCTCAACCTCCATAATGATGGAACTAGCCTCACAGGGCCCGACCGGAACCATCAGCAAGGAAACGCCTTCGGAGTCACGAAGCAAAACAAAGGGCACGTCCGATTCCTTATCAAGAACGACTCCCGCGACTCTTAAATTTACGGTATTCGGCATCATGAGAATAAATATAGCACGCTGACAAGAATAAACCGAAAAGAGCCGTTCAAATAATGATGGTTTTACAGAATTTTGGCTTACTGGGCCTTAGCGCTTCATGACAAAAGCGATGACGTCCGACTTTCGGCGGCATCTCGATTGACAGCAAGCGATACCATCCATACACTTGGAAGCGACGACATAAGGCGATAAAGCTTAAGCTTGAGCCGAAAACGGCGGGTAATTCATGGGTGATTTCCTAAGCGACGGTGACTTCAAACTTTATAGTACGCTCATTTATAACGAGAGTGGAATACATTTCTCCGATACCAATCGTTCCATTTTGGAAAGTCGGCTCCGTGAACGTCTCCGTGATAAGAAGCTTGGTTCGGTCCGCGAATATTATTCCCTAATCACCAGCGACAAGGAAGAAATGAAGGTTCTTCTGGACTCGGTCACCACAAACCTTACGCGCTTTTTTAGAAACCAAGCCCATTTTGACGCGTTTGAAAAATATGTGATCCCGGAGCTTTTAAAGGTTCACGAAGGCGGGGAAAAGAAGCTTCGGGTTTGGAGCGCCGGCTGTTCCACCGGGGAAGAGCCCTATACCATCGCTATGTTGCTAAAAACCTTGTTGCCTCCTTCTTGGCAGTTTGAGATAGTCGCCAGCGATATCAGCTTAAAATCATTGATGGTCGGCAAAGAGGGTTTTTATAATGACACGCGGGTAAGCGGTATTCCAAACCTTTTGTTAAACCGATTTTTTGAGCGGGTAGAGGGCGGTTACCGCGTAGGTGATGAAATAAAGCGTTTGATCCGCTTTGACTATCACAATTTAAAGAACGATTCCGGCTTAAGGAACCTTGATGTGGTGTTCTGCCGCAATGTCTTGATTTATTTTGATGAATCAGCCCAAAGGGCGACGGTAGAGCGTTTTTGGGACGCGATGTCGCCAAGATCTTTTCTTTTTATTGGCCATTCGGAATCGTTGTTTGGAATGAACACCAGATTTGAATTCGTAAAAACGGAATGGGCTTGTTTCTACCGAAAACACGTGGGCTAGAACCTTGAGGGATGGATATGAATGAGGCCCTAGGCGTATTAGTGGTCGACGACTCGGCCTTAATGCGTAGCCTAATCACAAAAATGATAGAAAGCGTTCCGGGCTTGGCGGTCGTGGACCGCGCCATGAACGGACTTTTCGCCCTTCAAAAAATACCTCGCTGTCATCCTGACGTTATCGTGCTGGATCTGGAAATGCCGCAACTAGACGGCATCGGCTTTCTTCGCGAGCGAAAGCGTTTGGGCATAGATATTCCGGTTATAATTCTATCCTCGCTAGCTAGGCGCGGCGCGGAAATAACGATGGAAGCGTTGGCGCTGGGGGCTAGCGACTTTATCATGAAGCCGTCGGGATCGATCTCCCAAGACATTCACTGCGTCAAGGATCAATTAGCCGATCGCTTACTCGCCTATGGCGCGCAATATCGATTAAAACATGGAGTTCTAGTTCCCAAACCAAGTTTGGAAGAGTTCACGCGGCTGGAGCGGAGAAACGAAGAGGCAAAACCTCGGAGCCTTATTAACGAGGATGAGTGGCGACAGGATCGCGAAACGCCAAGTCAGAGCGTAAAGTTGGAAGCGCCAGCCAAAACGCGATGGGAACAACGGCCTAAACCGCTGCCCCCGCCAACGCCCTTACGAAAACCAGGCCCGACCGAACTGATCGCTATCGGCATTTCAACCGGTGGCCCTAATGCTCTGCGTGAAATATTTTCCGCCTTGGATGCGGACTTGGACCGGCCAATTTTGGTTGTGCAACATATGCCGCCAGGGTTTACCGCCGAATTCGCTAAAAGCTTGGATAGGATCTGCCCTTTAGAGGTTAAGGAAGCGGCTGAGGGCGATTTAGTCCTTCCGGGACGTATCCTAATCGCGCCAGGCGACCGTCACTTAGAGCTAGAAAAACGGCCGCTAGCGACCATCGCCCATATATCCGATAGTCCCACGGTTAACGGCCACAGGCCATCCGCCGATGTTCTTTTCGCGTCGGTGGCCAAACAGTACGGCAATAAGGCCTTAGGCGTCATAATGACCGGGATGGGCCGCGATGGAGCCCGGGAACTAGGCAGCATTTACCGAGAAGGCGGCATAACGCTCGGCCAGGATGAGAGCAGCTCAGTGGTATACGGCATGCCGCGCGTCGCCTGGGAATTGGGACATGTTATGGAACAGGTTCCCTTAGCGAAAATGGCGGCGCGTATCTGCGAATTAGCGAAAGAAGAGCGACATTAACGTTATCGCGCGGCTTCCTTCAGAAAAAAACTAGACGTATTCAGTCTCGGCTTCCGCTTTTTCATAGTCGCCAGAGGGAAGGGTGGAGAGTATGGTTGGCGCCGCCTTTGTCAGCTTTATGCGACGGAGAAAGAATACGGCTAAAAAGCCCAAAGCCATACCAAACACCCCGCCCATAGCCCGAGCCGGCTCGCCCGAAACGGGAAAAAACACGGAAACAGCGGTATAAAAAGCCGCAAAGCCAAAAAGAGGGGGTAAAAACACAAGCGCGGCTTGAGCCGCGGCGGCAGCTATTGGCACCTCAAGTTCAACTCTTTGACCAAGCTTTAAATCCAAGCCAAGCCGATTAATGGCGATAAAGCGCTTGCAATCTGCCTGACATTCTTGATTAACGCAGCCGATACAGGCGTTGAACTGTCCGCCCCTAATCGTAATGTTTTCTCCCTCTATCTTCTCTACCCTAGCTATTTCTCTCACCCGCCGCCTCCGGAGCGTTTACCGATCGAACCACGCTTTCAATCGATAGAGCGCGGCCATCATCCGCCGCTTCTATAACAACGGCCTGAAGCTCCAGCCGAGCCCAAGCGTCCCGCGACCAATCAGGTATGCCGCTACGGTATTCCGCGATACGCGAAACCGGGTCCGTTCCGCCAACCGAGTCCTGGCTTCCCGTGCGGCCGGCATCACAAATAACGGCGGTTCCGCCTTCCAGAATTCTCGCGTCGGCCGTTCGCACCCGCGTATGAGAACCTATAAGCGCCGTGCATCGGCCATCGGCTAGATGAAACAACGAAAGTTTCTCAGCGGTGGCTTGGGCATGAAAATCCAGAAAAACAATGGGACTTTCCCTGCTCAAGCGCTCTAACAACTCAGGCAATACGACAAAGGGACTATCGGCGTGAATCCGATCAAAACCGGTCTGCCCAAGCAATGAAGCGACCGCGATTTTACGCGCGCCAACGGTAAAAACTCGGCTACCATAGCCTGGCGCGCCTGGAGGAAGATTGAACGGCCGCAAAACATAGGGCAGTCTATCCAGCTCAGCGACAAGATCCTTTTTATAAAAACAGCACTCCCCGGTCGTCAAGGCCTGAACGCCAAGCTTTCGCAAATACGCCGCGTGATTGCGGCCCATTCCATACCCGCCAGTAGCGCCATCGCCGCAAGCGATAATAAAATCGATATTTAATTCTTTTTTTACATCATTAAGAAGCGATTTAAGAACATAGATGCCAGCTTTGCCGACAATTTCCGCGATATAAAGAATCCTCAAACGTTTTTCCTCTGAAAGAATGATTCAACGACGGCCGACGATTGGCCCCTTTCTATTGGACAGGGTAGCTAAAAGCCGGGAAAACTCATCAGCCGCCCGACTGTCGCCAAGTTCGGCGCAGGTATCACGAAGATTATAAACGGCGTCATAATACCAGGGGTTAAGATTGATAGCCCGTTCAAAGCACTCGCGCGCCTCATTATAGGAGCCTTCTTGAAAATACAAGACGCCAAGATTGTTCCAACAGTGGGACAAGTTAGGATCACGAACCAAGGCACCTTGATAGCAATTTTCGGCCTCATCAAAGCGTTCCTGTTCATAATACACTAAACCCAGCGCCGCCCAGGCTTCAGCCCGCGTATCGTCTATGGAACGGCATCGATCCAAACAAAACTCGGCTTCGTCATAATCGCCGCTTCTATGTTGGGCGACGCCGAGATTTAACCAAAGCAGGGGATTTTCCGGCTCCATAATAAGAGCCCGCCTGAAAAGAGGGATAGCGTCGGTCGGTCGGTTCGCTTCAGTCAGCACAATACCGGAGTCATTAAGCTCGGCGACGGTCTCCATGGCTTCCTCCCTTGTTAACTATATCGTATAAGCCCACGGTCTTCCAGCGCTAAACAAGATGGCCGCGCCAAAACGAGACGGCAAAGAGGAACAGGGCGGCGCGCTTGATCAGCGACTGCTAAGCCATTATATTAGAACCATAAGCTTCCGTAATGGTAACGGAGGCGGACCGCTCCATAAGGGGGGTCAAGCAGAGCCGGGCCGACTGGACGGCGTTAAAGGAGCCTCTAATGAAAGGCAACAAGGTTTTTTTAGATTTAGGTACGGTATTTGATGAAATTTTTGACGCGGCCAGGGATCTGGGCGAGGAATTTCAGAAAAGTTTTAATAAATTTGGGGAAAACGATTCCAATGGAAATGAAAAGGCCGAGGAAAGGCCGTTTCGCCATGGGCAGCGAAACCCCTTCGGTTTTACTCAGGATGAAACCACGGATTATTATCCCAATTTCTCCTATCCGCCCATGAACGTGTATATGACTAGCGACCGCAGTTTGGTTTTCGAATTCGCTTTGGCGGGCTTTGACGAAAAGGACATCAATCTGACCTTCCAGGGCGATTACATGGTATTTTCCGCTCGGATGACCAATCCGCCATCGGAAGAGGAAAATGTCCGCTATTTTAAGCGGCGCTTAAAACTAAAGGATATAGAAAAACAAAAATATTACGTGCCTCTGGACAAGTTCGCGCAGGAAGATGTCAAAGCGCTCTATCGCAATGGCATCCTTAAGGTAAGCGTCCCTCCAAAAGATGATTTCACCACCCAGGAAGGCATTAAGATAGAGATTATTAAGGAAGGCGAATAGCTTCTCCTGACCCAGGGTCTCGCGTAGGCCTAAAAACAAATCCGCGTTAGCCTGAAATGTTGGGGTTTAGCGGTTTGAGCCTTTTGAAAGCGCATCAGTTGATACATAGGAAAGCCGCCCGGCTAAGCGGGCGGCTTTTTATATGATAAGCTTAAGCTTTCAGCGCTTCTTTCAAAAGTCCATGTCTTTTTGAAAGAAGCGCTTTAGTGTTTGGCTTTAACTTTTTCCTTTTCCTTAACGATCTTTTTTTCCAGTTTATCTATTAGTTTATCGATGGCGGGATGAAGATCGAAATCTCTATCCGAAACGTGTATCGATACTCCCCAACGGAAATTAACCGTCGCCTCAACCGAAAATTCTTTTTCTTTTGTAAAGGTGAACAGCATATCGACAATCATATTTTCCGCGTTTGGAATTCGTTCTATTTTTTTATCCAGGAATTCGCGAGTTTCCTCTCTCAAGCTGAAGTGAACCGCTTTCACATCGATGTTCATGCGTACCTCCTGTGTTTTTCCGGGCTTCAGCGCTTGTACGAAGATCCGAGAGACAGTTCCTTCCGGTACTTCGCGACAGTGCGCCGAGCCAACGGTATTCCTTTACGAATGAGAAGATCAGCGATCTCCTGATCCGAGAATTTCCGATCCTCCGCTTCTATGATTTCCCGGATAATCTCCTTAACGCCTTCTTTTGAAAAGCGCGAACCGCCGGACCCCGTACCGCTTATGGAATTAGTAAAAAAATGCCGTATCTCGTAGATACCCCATTCACATTGCACGTATTTGCCATTGGCGATGCGAGAAACAGTGGTTTCATGCACGCCGATTTCCTGGGCGATATCCTTAAGCGTAAGCGGAGCTAAGTACTTTGGTCCATTGGCGAAAAAACTGCGCTGAAACTCCACTATAGCCCTAACCACGCGGAGCAGGGTATGGTTACGTTGATTGATGGATCGTATAAACCACCTAGCCTCCTTAATGTTTTCCTTAACAAAATCGCGCACCGGCTTTTCCCCGTTTTTCCCTTCCTGTATTTTCATAAAAAAGGGGTTGATCCCGAGGACAGGAATTTCTTCCTCGTTAAGTATAATAACAAACTCGCTTTCCTTCCTAATCACCTGGAGATCCGGCACGACATACCGAGTCTCCGAGGTATCAAATTGACGGCCAGGAAAGGGAGTCAGTTCCTTAATGCGCTCAACGATAAGCTGGACCTCGGCTTCGGTTTTTTTTAGTTTCTTTGAAATTTCCGAAATTTTTCCCCGTTCCAGAAGAGGGAAATACTGACTGAGCACTTGGATTATCCCATCCGGGGGATCCACCAATAAGCGCGCTTGAGACAACAAGGATTCTCGATAATCGAAGACACAGGTTCCTTGAGGATCTAAAGCCCGAATCAATTCCATAGTCCGCTCAAGCAAAAGGGGCTTCGTATCCTTACAGAGCAACGCCGGATCCTCTTTATGAAAACCATCGGCGTCTAAATTTTGGATAAGGAGTTCACCAACTTGTCGTTGCTCCTCATCAATCGGTTGAAGACGGAACTGCCATAACAGATGCTCGTGCAGGGTTTCCGGACGACTCAGCACGCCCTCAATGAACTTCCTTTGCTCATCGGAATCCTCTTCGCCGCCGCGGCGGGTAAAGCCGGAATCGGAGCTAGCCTCAAAATAATCGTCCTCCTCGTTGGCCGGTTTATAGTCGTCAAGCGAAACCGTTGTTTTGTCCTCCAACACTTCCAGCGCCGGATTACGTTCCAGTTCTTCCTCTATTTTTTCACGCAAATCCACTACGGGCAGGGCCATGAGTTTTATGGACTGGAATAGCTGAGGATTCATTTTAAGGCGCTGTTCCTGCACAAACGATGGCCGCTGAAATTGCACGCGAAACTCCTGGGAAACACAAAAAAATGAACGGAGGCTTATAAGCCGCGCTTAAAACTATTGTCGCGCTAGGAGGCTTTGTCAAGGATGTTCGCCAAAGGCGAGATGAGAACCAGAGAGAAAAAAGAAGAAGCCAAACAGATTGACCACGCGATCCCGCTCACCTATAGTCAAAGCATGCGCGATAATGACATAGAAACAAGCACCGCCAAGCTTGCCGCGGCCGATATACTTCTGCCGGCTGAAAACGTAAACCTAAGCAAATGGGCAACTATAGCCTGCGATCAATACACGCAAGATCGCTCTTATTGGAAGCGCGTGGAGGACTTTGTCGGCGACGCTCCATCCACGCTGCATCTCGTGTTGCCGGAGGTGTTTTTAGAAGACAGCGATAAAGCCGAACGGGTGCGCGCCATCCATGCGGCTATGCGCGCGTACCTAAAAAACGGCGTGTTCGCGCCGCCCATTCACGGCCTTGTTTATGTGGAGCGAGACACCCCCTACCGCCGCAAACGGCGCGGCTTGGTTTTAGCGGTTGACCTGGAAAGCTATGACTGGTCGCCTGGCGCTAAAACCGAGATCCGAGCGACCGAAGATACGGTGGCGGAACGACTCCCCCCCCGAATGCTGGTACGGCGCCTTGCCCCCTTAGAAACGCCCCATGTTCTTCTCCTGATTGATGATAAGGAACGCCGGCTTGTGGAAGGTGTCGGCGCCTTAGTCAGCGGAACGCCGCCGCGTTATCGAGCTGAATTGATGGAGAATTCGGGAACGCTTAGCGCTTGGGCGGTGGAAGACGCTGCGAAACTCGGCTTCCTAAACGCGGAATTGACGCGGCTGCGCGAACGGTCCCGCACTGGCTATGGCGCTGACGCCGCCCCCTTCCTTTATGCCGTTGGCGATGGCAACCATTCTTTAGCCACGGCAAAGGCCGTATGGGAGGAATACAAGGCGGCTCACAAAAACGACGCGGGCTTAGCCGAACACCCCGCCCGCCGCGCTTTGGTTGAGGTGGAAAACATATACGACGAAGCCATAGTTTTTGAGCCGATACATCGGCTTCTTTACCATATTCAGCCCTCGTCGTTAATCACGGCTTTAACGCGTCAAGGCGGTTTCGGCGCGACCTCTGTCGACAACCCGGAAAAACTAGCGGCCTTAGTCGCGGACCGAGGCGCCCCGCGAACCCGCTATGGCGTGGTTTCCGCTGAAGGCTGCGTCTTACTGGAAACCGACGCGATCGGCGTAGCGACCATAGCTCTCCAGCCGCTCCTGGACGACTTTATCGCGGCTGACAGCCGTCGCTTGATTGACTATGTGCATGGAGCGGAAGAAGTGATACGGATAGGACAAAAACCCGACGCGGCGGGAATACTGCTTCCGCCGGTATCAAAAAACACGCTCTTCGCCACAATAGCCAAGGGCGGCCCCCTGCCCCGTAAAAGTTTTTCCATGGGAGAAGCCAGCGAAAAGCGTTTCTATCTTGAATGTCGCAAGCTTTTCGGATAGTATCGGTAAAGGGCCGGCGTGGTGGAATGGCAGACACGGTGGACTCAAAATCCACTGCCCTAAAAAGCGTATGAGTTCAAGTCTCATCGCCGGCAAAAAGAAGGCTATCCACTTTTTTGGATAGCCTTCTTTTTTTGGCCTTGCGTGATAAAAAAGCGATCCTTAGCCGCCGTGAGAATTCAGCCAAGACGCATAAATATTTTAAACCCTAGCTTGATAATGGTTTAACTTAAATTTAACCACGCATTCCACGCCGCTGAATATATTGAATCCAAGCTGTCCTCTTAATTGGTTTTCCGTTAGAGCCTGTACCGTCTGAAGTCCCATAAGACCATCCTTAGCCAGATTAAAACCACGACGAACGCCAATTCCGTTGTCGCGGACGCTAAGTTCAATCTCATTGTTCTCAAGCCTTTTTAAAGAGACAAAAATAGAGCCAACCCGCCCCTTAGGAAAGGCGTATTTTAGGGCGTTTGACATCAACTCATTCAATATCAAACCGCAGGGAATAGCCAAATCTATGGGTACGCTTACGCTTTCTATCGATGGCACTATCGTTATTTTTCCGGGCATAATTTTATAGCTCTGTATCAGCCTGGAGCTGAGATCGCCGATATAGTCGCCTAGATCGATATTTGACAAATCCCTGGCTTCATAGAGTTTTTCATGAACGAGAGCCATAGCGTAAATTCTATCCTTAGCTTCCGTAAACGCGGCGCGGAGTTTTTTATCTTTGAAATTCTGGGATTGTAGGTTAAGCAGGCTGATAATGACGCCCATATTGTTTTTTGTTCTGTGATACAATTCGCGCAATAAGGTTTCTTTCTCTTCCAGAGCTCGCTTGATCGTTTCTTCAGAGCGTTTTCTATCGCTTATATTCCGCGATATGCCAAAGGTTCCGACCACAAGATCGTTTTTATCTTTTAGCGGTATTTTTTCGGTCAGCATCCAGACTTCTCGGCCATCCAGAAGGATATTCAATTCCTCCTTTCTCAAAACGCTCTCCGTATGTACGACAAAGGCTTCATCCTGAAAGGTTTGCGCCGCGTATTCTTTTGTAAAAAAGTCATAATCCGTTTTGCCTATCATTTCTGATGGATCGCTCTGGCCAAAATAAGCCGCCATAGCGCGGTTCGCCCGGAGGAAACGACTGTTTAAGTCCTTAAAGTAGATTAAATCGGAACTATTATCCATTAGAGCGCCCATAAGATACCGTTCCTGGGCCAGCGAATCTTCTATCCTCTTTTTTTCGGTAATATCGGAGTACGCTATCATGATACCGCTTACTTTACCATCCTCATCATGTAAAGGTACTTTATTGGTTTCAAGCCAGCGCGTTTCTCCATTTGGGTAACTGGCTTCTTCCAAGATATGGTATTTTGGGCTATCGCTTTCCATTACCGCTCTATCGTCTCGTATAAATTTCTCTATCTGTTCGGCGACGCGGTGCATCTCCCAATCGGATTTACCAATGATTGACGCGGTATCCGTTAAACCGAAAAGGTCGGAGTGGTTTTTATTACAGCCTTGAAAAATAGAGTTTCTATCCTTCCAGCATATATATTGGGGGATAGCGTCCAAAACGGCCTGGAACATTTGAGCGTCCGAATTGCGTTTATTCGGCGCCGCTTTGCGGGTAAGCGTCTTATGAAGCCTAATAGCCGTTTTAAGGGAAGCGCCGTAAAGAGCCGCGCTGGAGTCTTTATGGATATATCCATAGGATACGACGTTTTCCATTTCCTTCATTTTTTCACTTGTTGCCGCGCCTCCGACAAGAAAGATAAGGGGAAGATCCCGCGCGCGGCGGATACGGTCCGCGGTTTCCGCCGCGTCCAAGGCGGGCGTTGAATCAATATCGATAAGCGCTAGATCCAGTTTTTCGTTTCGCTCACACAGCGAAATGGCCGCGTCGCCATCAGCGGCAACGACAAACGTATAGCCAAGCTCCCTCAATTTCCGCTCTTGATCACAGGTTTCATCACCAGCGCGGCTGACTAAAAGAATACTTGGTTTATCACCCGCATCCAAGCTAAGCTCCTCTTTTTTGGATAAGCACGCTGTTATCATTATATCCTTTTTTTTAATCAAGACTAATTTATTAGGTACGGCTCTTAATGAAAGCCTATTTTATAACGTCCCGCCCATTATATTCAATTGAGACGCTGTTATGAATAATATATATAAACCGAGGTTCTTGCAAAAGTTGAAGACTTTTAAAAGCGCCTCAACCGATATAAACCATAAACAGAACCTAAATATTATATTGTATTATATAGACATATCCGCTCTGCACACTTCGTTGGATAGGAAAATTATTGTACTGGCGGGGGCCATACCCCGATACGAAGATTATTGAAACACATATCTCATAGACGCACCTTTTCCGGAGCAAGCTCCGGGGTATGGACTCCCGCCTTCCAATCACGGCCTTGTTGTAAAAGCGCCGTTAATCGGACAATATAGTCGCTATGAAGCGACAGGAAAAGATAGAGCGCGAGCGAGACGCGCTTAAGCCCACGCCGTTTGAGCTATTCCGCCTCTTCGCGTCTATCACTACCGTCACCCTGGGCGGCGGCTATGTGATCGTTCCAACTATAGGCCGAGCCCTGGAAAAGCGCGGATGGATGACGGAAGAGCGTTTTTATGATGTTTTTGCCCGCGCTCAAGCCTATCCGGGACCGATCGCCCTATCCACCGCTCTTTTGGTATCCATCGAGCTTCGCGGCGCGGCGGGCGCTATCGCCGCCCTTTGTGGCGTTGTCGTTCCGCCCTTCCTGGTAATTATACTCGTAAGCCGCCTGCTAGCAACCTATGGCAGTTTGCCGGCGGTGAGACGCTTCCTTGAGGGCGCCGGCGCCGTCGTTCCGGGGATAGTGGCCGCCATGATATGGAAAAACGCGAAGCGAAGGAAATGGACCACGCTTCGGGTCATTGAGCTTGCCAGCCTCGCTTCCTTATTGATTCTATTCCCTCAGGCAAGCCTTCCCCTCCTCTTAGGCGGCATCCTGCTCATGTATTTCTTAGAGGGTTTATGCAAACGCTAAACATCGCCTGGACCTTCTTAAAAATAGGCGTTATAGCCTTTGGCGGCGGCTGGTCCACTGTCGGTATTATCAAGAACGCGGTCGTTCCCTTATGGATAAACGAGGCCGAATTTAGCGAACTGATCGCCATAGCTCAATCCACGCCTGGGCCCATCGCCCTTAATGCCGCGACAATGATAGGCTGGAATCATAGCGGACTTTTAGGCGCTATCGCGGCAACTCTGGCCGTTGTCAGCGTACCGGTCTCCCTTATCGTTTTAAGTACGATCCTAGCTAAGCGTATCAGCGTCAACACCGTGAGACTCTATGACTCACTCCGTACGGGCAGCATAGCCATGATGATTATGACTCTTTGGGTTCTGCGCCCCAGCTCTTTAGACCCGCTGACGCTGCTTTATGCCCTAAGCGCGTTCGTTGTCGGCGCTTTTACGAAAATAAACGTCCTTTGGGCGCTGCTAGGAGCGGGAGCCTTCAATGTCCTGTTGGGCCCGGCACTTAGAACACTGCTGGGATACTAGCCATGCCGAATAAAAAACGGAGCCTATGGCGCCGGCTATTCCCTCTCTTCATCGCGCTTGCCATAGCGGCCTTGCTTCCGTTTTTTCTATTAGCTGTCTGGCGTAGAACTCTTACGATACGTGTCTATTTTGACGATGAATACGCGGTGGCGGCCGCCAAGGCTTTGCTTAACGCTTCACCCTTGCCAGCGTCCATTGCCGCGGTATTCGTCCATTTAGACGATACCGAAAAAACGGCACTAGCGGAAAAGGCGGGGGAAGAAACCGCTTTATTCGTTCAGACCAAGGATTGGCGAGAATCGGACTGGCGCGGAGAGGAACAAGACGGAAAGCGCCTCGCCATCCAACGCTATGCCCCAAGCGCGCCGTTTTGGGACGAGCGGATCAGCGTATCGTTTGATGCTATCAAAAACGCGCTTTTGCTACCTCTGGACGAGATAGCCTTACCTCGTAAGGCCTTGGCTGTGGATGGCGTATACGCGTCGGAAGCGGATTATCCGCTGGACCGCGAAATTTATCTTTTTTATCAGCCGGGCAAAGCCTTTCCTCCCGCCAAGGCCTTTGATGAACTGACAAGCTGGTATAGCGGCCTTATGGAAGCCGCGCCAGCCTCCTATTCCTTGGCGTGGATAGCGTCCGTAGGCGATCTCATGCTCGGGCGCGGCGCCGATAAGCTTCTGGAAGAGGAAGGAGCGGAAGCGGTTTTTATCGATTTACTCCCCTTATTTAAGGAACAGGACCTGCTTCTGGGGAATCTTGAGGGGGCGGTGACAGAAAGCGGGAAAGCGGCTTCCAAGTCTTATACCTTCCGCTTCCCTTCAGCCGTTTTACCCGTTTTAAAGACGGCCGGCTTTGACTACCTTTCCGTCGCCAACAATCACAGCTTTGACTATGGCAAGACCGGTTTCACCGATACCTTGGCGGCCCTTAATAAAGCCGGTCTAGCCACCTCGGGCGCGGGGAAAAAACTTGAGGAAGCGCTGAAGCCTTGGCGGACTATCATACAGCGGCAGAGAATATCCCTTTTTTCACTAGCCGCGTATCCCGCTGAAGGACGGATGGGGTTTGACGGGGAAAAGGAGACAAAGGCAGGCCCCGACGCGGCTGGCGTTCTTTGGGCCGATGAAAGCACCCTCGCCCTAATCGCGGGAACCTTTACCTCCGACTATTTTGATATAGTCATGATTCACGGCGGCATGGAATGGCGCGATGAACCAACTGAAGAACAAAGGGCTTTATACCAAGACCTAATAGACAGGGGAGCGGACTTGGTCCTGGGTTCCCATCCACATGTGCTTCAAGGCATGGAAGCGCGCGACAATAAGCTTATCTGTCATTCGCTGGGAAACTTCGTTTTCGCCGGTATGGATGAAATGCCGAACGCCGAGGACAGCGTACTTCTATCGCTGGGACTTATGGCGGGGCGGATCGTATACCTCCATTACTATCCGGTGAAAATAAACGGCCCGACCGTTGCCTTGGGAGACGGAGGCCGGACCGCGGAACGCTTTTCCACCCTAAGCCAAAAGCTTGGGGGAAAATATTAAATTAATACTCTATATACGATTATCGAAATTATCCTTCTCTATATCCTTAAAATAGCGCACTGTACCGTACCGTAATTCCTCCAGAGCCGCCTCATCGCAGACAATAAGGGCTTTAGGATGCGATTGCAGACAGGAAATAGTGCACATATGGCTGATAGCCCCTTCCACGCCATCACGCAGGGCGCGGGCTTTATTGTGTCCGTTAACGACAATAAGAACCTCGCGGGCGTCCGTTACGGTACCGATACCTACGGTTAACGCTCGGGAAGGCACCTTGGAGATATCGCCGTCAAAGAAACGGGAATTGGCTATGCGCGTATCCATAGTCAGTGTTTTGATCCGCGTTCTGGATTTGAGTGAAGAACCGGGTTCGTTAAAGGCGATGTGTCCATCCGGTCCAATGCCGCCCATAAACAGCTCAATGCCGCCATAGGAGGCTATTTTTTTTTCATAGGCGGCGCATTCGGCCTCTAAATCAGGGGCGACGCCATTCAATATATTAACGTTTTCCTT
>CAZJJK010000018.1:0-38745 GCA_964546285.1 uncultured Treponema sp.
TCCGCTGTTTCGGATCGTCCCGCGGCAGTGGCAAATAGACGATTTTTGAAGCGCTCGCTGTCATCGCGACAACCTTTTCCGCCAACTCCAGCATGGTGAATTCGTCTGGATTGCCGAGGTTGATCGGTCCGGTAACATCATCGCCGGTCGCCATCATGCGGATAAGACCTTCAACTAGATCGTCAACGTAGCAAAACGACCGCGTCTGCCGGCCATCGCCGTAGATCGTGATGTCCTCGTTCCGCAGGGCTTGAACAATGAAGTTGCTGACGACGCGGCCGTCGTTGACGCTCATGTTTGGACCATAGGTGTTGAAAATGCGGACAACTTTGACGTTGGTGCCTAATTGACGGCGATAATCGAAGAACAAGGTTTCAGCGCCGCGCTTACCCTCATCGTAGCAGCTGCGGATGCCGATCGGATTGACATTGCCCCAGTAGCTTTCGGTTTGAGGATGCTCGGCCGGATCGCCATACACCTCCGAAGTGGAAGCGTGGACGACTTTAGCCGTCCAGCGGGTGGCCAAATCCAGGACGTTTATGGCGCCGAGGATACTGGTTTTGAATGTTGCCACCGGATCGCGCTGGTAGTGGACGGGGCTGGCGGGACAAGCAAGATTATAGATCTCGTCAACGTGAAAGCTGAAGGGTAAGGTCACATCATGACGTAACAGCTCGAAGAAGGGATTGTCTAAAAGATTGTGGATATTGGCGATATTGCCGGTAAAAAAATTGTCCAGGCAGATAACATGGTGGCCATCGTCAAGCAGTCGCTTGCAGAGATGAGAACCGATAAAGCCCGATCCGCCAGTGACGAGAATTTGCTTCATAGTGGATGATTTCATGTTTATTCCTCTAGAGCATAGTTGATTATTCCAATCATTTTGCTCTGCCATCGCTCCCGTGTAAAAAGGCGTTCAAATTTCAACTTCGCGTTACGGCTCAACTCAGCGTAAATATCTGGCTTATCCAGCAATGTGACAAAAGCTCGCACATAAGCGTCGATATCGTCATGGGCACAGACAAAACCCTCACGGCCATTCTCCACTGATTCTGGCAGCCCGCCCGAATCCGCTACTACGCAAGGCAAGCCGGCGCTGAGCGCTTCCACCACGGCAATGCCTTGGCTTTCCCAGAAGCTTGGTTGGAAATAGGCGAAAGCGGAGGCGTAAAGGGAATCGACATTGGCGCGGAACCCGAGGCAATCGACATAAGGTAGAGAGGCGGTTTTTTTTTGATACTCGGATAACAACGCGCCATCCCCAGCCCAGATGAAGTGAATGAGGCCAGGGAAAAGCTCGCATACGCGTCGGGCCGTTTCCAGCCAAATATGGGGTTGTTTATATCCTTCGAGATGCCCGATGGTTAGAACTAGCGCAGGCCCAGGGGGTTTGGGCGCCCTTGACCGTGTTTCGCCATAATTGGGGACAATTCTGATTGGAATATCAAATCTGTCGATATAGCGGTCTTTATTGTATAAGCTAGCGGCGTGACTGGAAACGCAGATGATGAGCTTATTGCGCGGGATTAAACCGACTAAATAGCGAAAATAGGCGGCCACGCCGGCGAACGTTGTAGCCCGGATCAAGAGACTATGCGTAACCATTATCATCGGGACGGGTAAACGCAGCGCGGCGAAATAATTCAAGCCGCCACCCTGGGAGATGATGATAAGGTCGGGCCTATACCTTTTCCGCAAAAGGTAAAAGCGGAAAGCGTCATAGGCGAATAAAAAGAAGAGCAGACAGCCCAAACGCCTCGTCGCCCGTACTAGAAAACGGTAGAGACGGGGAAGCAGAATGTAATCAAAGCGGACGCGGCAATTCTGGGCGGCAGCGTCGGCGCTTAAACCTGGATCTTTAGTATCGGCCTTAACGCTTACACGGACATCAAAACACGGTGACAAGAAGGCGATCAAACGCTTGAGGTAGGTACCGGTGCCGCCGGTGCGGTTATAGTCGGCGACGATGAGGAGACGCTTCATCGGCTCCACCTATCGTGTTTGCTCGCGGTTCTGATTCGGTCGGGATGCAACGGAAGGGTCATCAGTCCAAGAACCGTCCAAACATAGTTTTGAGCTGATGCTTCAGGCGTTGCCTGGCCGTTGGCGCTTTGTAGAGGCCGTATTTTTTTTGAACAGCTTCTGTTTCACGGCCGAGCGCTTCGTCCCGGTTGCTGATACCGTCCATGGGAAAATTGGCGACAATTAGGTCGATGAAGCGAAATTCGACATCATTGGCCCTATAGCGTAAAAAAGCTTCATAGTCCGCGGCAATCCTATAGGACTCGTCGTAATAGCCTAAACGTTCATAGATGGTCCGTGGTACGAACGATGCTGGATGCGGCAGCATCCGTTCTTTTAGCTTTTCGCTGTTCCACCCCCATATCTCGTCAAAATGACCGTTTCTGAAGGTTTTGATTGCCCCATATAGGATGGCTTCAGGATGCGATTCATGGATAGGCAGGACCTTTTCAAGAACTCCCGGCAGAAGACTGTCGCCCGAATGGATCAGTCCTATGAGTGAACCGCGGCACTGCTGGAGGCCTTTGTTAATCGCTTGATAAATACCCTCATCCATCTCCGATACCCAATACGCAAGATGCGGTGCGTATTCTTTTATAACACTAACGCTGTCGTCATCCGAGCCGCCGTCAATGACAATGTATTCGATATCGGTTCCTGTTTGGGTCAGGACCGATTCCATAGTCATCCGTAGGCCGGCGGCATTGCCCTTATTGATCGTGACTATGCTGATCATCGAGCTTTAGATCCTTCCCATACCGAAATAAGTGAAGCCTTCGGCTTGTAGGCGTTTCGGATCCCAGATGTTACGGCCATCAAAGACGACCGGCTGTTTTAGCGCCGCTTTGACCTTAGGCCAAGAGGGACGGCGGAATTCGTTCCATTCTGTCACTAGGATCAAGGCGTCCACGCCATCTACGCAATCATAGATATTTTGTCGATACGTTACCGTATCGCCTAGGATTTTTTGGGCTTCGTCCATAGCTTCGGGGTCGTAGACTCGGATCCGAGCGCCCAAGGCCAGCAATTTTTCGATTATTACGAGCGACGGCGCGTCGCGCATATCGTCGGTCTGTGGCTTAAAGGCTAAACCCCATAGGGCGAAAGTCAAACCAGTAAGATCACCTGTCGGTGTGTCGCCCTTGAAATGCCGGCGTATCTTAGCGACCAGCGTCGCCTTCTGAGTATCGTTGACTTGGTTAACCGCCTTGAGCAGGGACATTTCCAGCCCAAAAGAGCCGCCGGTATGGATCAGCGCCTGAACGTCCTTCGGGAAGCAGGAACCGCCGTAGCCGACACCCGGGAATAGGAATTCGTAGCCGATGCGCCGGTCGGCGCCGATGCCCTCACGAACCGCCGCGATATCGGCGCCGGAGGCCTCACACAGATTCGAAATCTCATTGATAAAAGATATTTTATTGGCTAGAAAACAATTAGCAGCGTATTTCGTCATTTCCGCGCTGCGGATGTCCATGACGATCAAGGGATGAAAGGTCCGGAGGAAGGGTTCGTACAATTCCCGTATGAGTTCGATAGCCCGCTTGGAGTCGCCGCCGACTACCACGCGGTCGGGTTTCATGAAGTCGGCGATGGCGTTGCCTTCTTTGAGAAATTCCGGATTGGACACCACATCGAACTCTATCGCTTCCCCGCGGCGTGTCAACTCGTCTTGAACGCGATTCCGGACCTGGTCAGCGGTTCCGACTGGAACGGTGGATTTGTCCACCACAACCTTATATCGATCCATGAATTTCCCTATGTCGGCGGCGGCGGCGAAGACGTAGTCCAGGTTCGCTTCACCCGACAGACTCATCGGCGTGCCGACCGCGATAAAGACGATGTCGCCGTGCTTCACGCCGCGCTTGAGGTCGGTCGTGAAATCCAGCCGGCTTTCCTCACGGTTCCGCGCGATCAATTCAGATAAGCCCGGTTCATAAAGCGGCACACCGCCCGAAAGGAGCGTATCGATTTTCGCTTGGTCGATATCGACGCAGAGTACGTCATTGCCGCTGTCCGCGAGGCAGGTGCCGGTCACGAGGCCGACATAGCCCGTACCGATGACGGTGATGTTCATGGGGTCTCCCTTTGCCGCAATCTATTGTTTCCAAGTCCTGATCAAGGGATCGATAGAATCAAGTATTGCCAAAATGGCGGAAAAATATGAATGGCGTTCGTATGTCTTGGCTAGATTTCCCCCTTTTTCGATCAATTCAGATCGCCGCGTTTCATTCAAATAGAGCGTGCGGATGGCTTGAGCCAATTCTTCAGGATCGGTCGCATCGATAAATAAAGCGGCATCGCTCATCTGTTCCAGATGGCCAGGCAAATTGGAAATGATGAGCGGACAACCCAAGAAAGCCGCTTCCAATGGCGGCAAATTATTGGGACCAAGCAAGGATACATAGGTCATCGCTACAGCGTTTCGATATAGATAGAGTAGGATAGCATCATTGACAAAGCCAAGAATACGGATTTGTTCACCTAGCCCGCGCTTAATGATCTGCTCTTCGATATAGGCTCTATTACCTTTGTCCGATCCGACAAAATAGCAATTGATGGGCAACTCATACCTTTCCTTCAATAGCGCGATTGCCTCGATAATCGCGATATGGTTCTTATGAGCCCAGAATTGAGCCGGATAAAAGATGAAGGGCTTCTTGATTTCTTCGTATTCAATCGAGTCTGTTTTTTCGCCGGCACAAAATGCCGGAATTGGGAAGGGTATGATCTTTATCTTTTCAGGGTTGATCGGGTAATTATCCAATATTTCTTTTTTTCCTGTGCAGTTCCCGGTAATAACTAAAGCCGCCTTATACAGCATATCCGTGTATAATTTTTCTCTACTCTCCCATGACCAGCCGCTTATACGGACTTCAGGAAAAATCGGCTGCGATCGGTGTCCGAGATCCCAGACCGTAAAGGCGTATGGAATATCGACTACGCAATGATATGGACCCAGCAGCCATAAGAAATCGATTCCCTCTTTCTTGATTGCTTCAATTAAGCGATCATTCTTGGTCGGATGACCGGTCGCTTTTCCTTTTAGTTTTTTTAAGTACCGACTAATAAAGGTTTTTTCTTTTCTCTCGGCGATATTCACAAATTTGAATCCATCGTTTTCATCATATTCGGCGAAAGACGTGTCATCGATGATCAAGACGACCCTATGACGTGAAGGAGTATGTCGGATTTTTTCTATAATCGTGGTAAGCAGAGAATAAGCTCCGCCGGCTGATGGCGAATAGTTTTCCGTGAAAAAACCAACAACCATTAAAGAATCTCCACGATATTGAGGGCCTTATTTCCGGCTTTCGAAGAAAGACGATATTGTGGCGCATATCCGCTTTATCTGTTCCTCGCTCAAACCGCTGCCGCTCGGCAAGTACAATCCATTCGCTGAAAGCCAATCAGAGACGTGGAAATCCCCAGAACAGTCGCAACCGAAGTCTATCAATGATTTTTGCCTATGCATGCCTTCAAATAAAAGTCGGGTATCTACTCCATGTCCTTTGAGATATTCTATAAGTACGTCACGGGTTTTAGGAATTACGGATTTGATAGCGATCGCATTCATCCAGTGAACATTGAGCGTCTCTTTTTCATCTTGCTGGAAAACTACATTTACGCAACCCGCTAGATATTGCTTATACAAAGCAGCGTTTCTGATCCGCCGTTTTCGGTATTCATCGGCCTTTTCCGTTTGGGCTAGTCCGATCGCGGCATGCAGATTGCTCATGCGATAATTAAAGCCGATATGATCATGAAGATAGGTTCTAGGCGCGTCCAATGGGAAACAAAGGTTTTTGAAATAGCGGCATTTATCATAGTAGTCTCTATTGTTTGTCACAACCATGCCGCCTTCGCCCGTTGTGATGTTTTTATTTGCGTAGAAACTAAAAGCGGCGATATCGGAAAAACTTCCGGTCTTTCGATCTTTGTAGAGGGCACCATGAGCTTCGGCCGCATCCTCGATAATATATAAACGATGCTTTTTGGCAATTCGGCCGATCTCATCCATATCGCAGGGGTTACCGAATATGTGCACCGGGATAATCGCTTTGGTACGCTTGGTTATTTTCTTTTCTAGCTGTGTCGTGTCCAGATTCCAGGTAAGAGGATCGGCATCGACGAACACCGGTGTGGCGCCCGAATAACAAACAGCGAAAGCCGTCGCTATCATAGTGAATGTGGGAATAATCACCTCATCGCCTTTTCCGATGCCCAAAGCTGTGATGGCTAGGTGGATGGCGACTGTACCGTTGCAGACAGCGACGCCGTATCGGCAATCGCAGTATTCGGCGAAGGCGTTCTCGAATTCGGAAACGTATTTCCCGGCTGACGAAATCCAGCCTGAAGCGAGCGCGTCGTTGACGTATTTAGATTCGTTTCCTATCAGCAGGGGCTCACAGACCGGAATAAAATCACTCACTGTCGATTCCTTGGAAACGGGTTTTATCGTTCTCGCCGGCGTAGGGGCCCTGTTTGATTTCATACATTTCGATGTCCTCAATGACTTTGAAACCATGTCCGCCAGCGGCTAGCAATATAACATCGCCATCGGATAATTCCGTTGATTTTTGGTATTCTTTGGCATCGTTGTAAAAATCGACGCGGATTCGGCCTTTTTTGATTACCAGAACTTCTTTTGTATATAGAACCGTTCTTTCAACTTGGTTATGGATATGAGGCATGATGTATTTTCCTGCCGGGTGTTTCATATAGGCCAGTTGCTGGGAAAAATCATCCGGGGTGAAAAACTGGATACCGTCCTTTTGGAATCCGCTCTTGACGATGATCGCTAGAATCTTACCATTCGCGTCTACTATTCTTTCTACCATTCACTTCACCCAATTCCTTTATACAGAGATGATTACTTCATTCTTCAGACCGCCGAGCCTGGGAGGTAGCAGTTTCTTAAAGTTGTATAGATACTTGGCGATTATCGGATTGTCTGAGTTGACTCCATTTTTGACTTCATAGCGGAAAAGATAGTTACCCCTATTGATAAAACGGGCGAATTCGGAGACGTTCGATGAAGCATGTAGCAGGCCGGTACAGCGCGCGAGAAGATATGCTCCTATCATTATTTCTTTCCCCAATTGATAGACATGACCTTTTCTCGGTGATTCGATCAAGTATGCGTTTTTCTTATAGGTCCGGTAATATGGTGTGAAAAAGACCTTGGAGCCATAGCGCTTCATAAAAATGTCAAGATAGTCTTGTTCTTCGGTCACAAGGAAAATATTGTCGATCGCATATTTGTCAAAAATTTCATCTGTCAATTTGAGCATTTGACCGGTAGTAGGACAAAACGGATGCCCCTGTGCTATATTTTGTTCATAACCGCGAAAGTGAATCCCTAATACCCGGCGACCTTCAATGAGAGCATGATAATACGAGTCAATCTCGTCAGATATTTCTTTCCGTGGAACGATATATTTTTGGTAATAATCGAATAGTCCGTGATTTGATAAATACGATCCTTGATCCCAGGCGTACGAACCGCCGCAAAAAAAGACATTTTTGCTGACATAGACTTCATCAAGCTTGAAGGGGCTTACCGGATTGAAAAAATACTCCCACGAATTCGCGTTGGATAGGATTTCACGACCGTCATAATAAGTATTGGGAAAATTTTGGTAATCGACCACCGGAATCATTCCCAATCGTTCGGCTAAGCGTAATTGGGCAAGAACATACTGAAGGTTAGAAAACAGGCCGGCTTTATGGCCGAATATGACATAGAACTTCTTATCGGGATTCGCGCCCCCGAAAGACGCGGGACGGATGAGCGGGTATTTCCCGACGTCGATGCTATTTTCGGGAAGCTTAAATGCGGGTTGATGGAAATCCATCATTGCTATTTTTTTTAGTTGCCGCTTGATGAATCCCATGATCTAAAAGCCGCTAGAGTTTATACCGCGACCGTATCGCGGTCGCTGGATCGCCGGCGATATACGAATTCTCTCCGAAGGAAGCGTTGACTATGGAATTGCTTCTTACGAAGGAGTTTTTGCCGATATGGACTCCCGGAGAGACGATTACGTTTATTCCGAGCCACACATTGTCGTCTAGATACACCGATCCGACCAGGCTCGGCGATTTCCCGCTGTAGGGAACGATCGATACGATTTCGGATTCGTTGTAGGGGTTGTTGCACATGCTGGTCAACGAATAGATTTTGGCGTCGGCCGACATGACGCAGCGATCGCCTAGGCGTACGCCCCAGTAGCCGTATATCATGCAATTCTGAGATATGTGGCAATCTCTACCGATGACGATCTCTCCCTTATTGGTGCTTGCGCTGGCGCTCTTACGCTCCTTGATATAGCGGGAGGAGATATCGATATTGGGCGGCGAGGCGACGAGGATACAGTTCTTGTCGATCAAGGTATTATCAGCGATGGAGATAAACTCGCAACCCTTTAAAAAGACGCCAGTTTCAATGACGACATTCTTGCCCAAATATTTAAGCCGTTTCGCATAGTAGCTGTAACGCTTGGCATAGCCGGATTCGCCATCAAGTATCCTGATTTTGGATCGATACCGTTCATCAAAGCCGTTTATGATCGATCGGCCGAACGCCTTGATTTTACCCAACACGCTATATCCTCATTTCTTCAGGAAGCTGCTTCAGCGCGCCTTTGTCCATCACCTGGTTGAAGATATACGTCATTCTCCGCAGAAAGGCTTCTGCTCCATATTTTGATATCACCTTTGACCGGATTACCTCGCTATCGAATTTAATTTCACCCCGCATAAAGGCGTCTAAGGATCGCGCGATGGACAGATGGTCGCGCAGATTGAAAATTCGCCCGATATCATCATCGACAAAATCCTCAACACCGCCGCATCGTGTCGCGAAAATCGGTAAACCGCAACATGCGGCTTCTAAAGCCGATACAGGCAAACCTTCTTGGATCGATGTGAGGATGAAGGCGTCAGCATGATGATAATATGTGATTATTTCCTTACGGCCTACCCTCGGCACTAGTTTTACAACATCATCGATATTATAATTCTTTAATAAATCATTAAATCTTTTTTCGCCCAAAGCCCACTCATTCGCCCTTTGATTAGGCGCATATCCGACAAGCGCAATAGTGAAGGCGCTGCTGGCTGTTTCTTTTAGTTCGGCGATTGCTTGAAACAGGGTTGGATAGTCCTTGTAGAAATTAAAGGCAGCCACAATCAGAAAGTTAAACGATGCTTTATTCGCTTTTCTCTGGATCGTGAAAATGGTTTCATCGACGAGATTGCCAACGACTATCGGATGGCACTTGATGTTCTGCATCAGGATTTGTCGTGCTTTGTCGTAACTTACGGATAGGACGGCGCCACAGTTTTCCATTGCTGTTCTTAGTTCCGCTGTCACAACTGTTCCAACCATGGGGAAGGGGACATGCTCGGCTAGAATCAACGGCTTTCCGATAGTCCTTGAAAACTGAAAGATCTCTGGTCCGCTTACTTGGGCGGTCATTGAAAAGACCAGGTCGATAGTAAAGTTCAGGGTAGTTTCCAAATAGGTTTGTATTTTTGTATGAAAGTGTTCTTTTTGCCTTCTTTCCCAGGCGTCTAGCTTAAAATTGAATAAGCTTGCCAGTTTCCGCAAATACCTGTTTAAGCGTAAACTTTGATAGCAAGCGAACACTTCTGGGATAGGTCCCAGCGTCGTGTCCAGCTCAATTCTTATCGATGCTTCCCTTTTTAGTTTATTGAGCAAAAAGCGGAAGATTCCAAGCGACGAATGTTTATTATGCAGGATAACTATTGAATATGCATCTAAAAGCAATTCAGCTTGCTCTTTCAAAAAAGATCCAGAAATCGGATCCGTTTTTGAGGGATACCAGGAGGGCGCAATTAGGATGTTTTTCATACCGCTTAGCCAATCATGGGATAAAGTTTTGATTAAGAAATATCAGCATAGATTCTCTCAATTATTTCATTATCAATATTTTGGTTAAATTTTCTTGCAAAGAGCGAGTCAGAATTCACAATATTTTCATAATCAGATATTCTTAAGATTCTTGGCGCTTCTGGACCCTGAACCCAATCAATATAGCGTAGTGATTTATTAACAATTTGCAAATCATGCAGGCAGCCACAAATAATTGTGTGAAAAAAGACTTCATCCGCACATCGCGTATTCCTGAAGCGCCTTAAGATGTTGTTATCCTTGTTAACGAATTCTAATAATTCGCTCATACAGGTATTAGTTAAATCCATCCAATTCGTTCCGCCCCAGTACTCAAGATCCGATTTCCTTCTTATATGGAATTTTTTCAGTAGTGGAATAAGAAATCCAATATTTGCTCTTTCTATTATATTCCAACCCGCTAAAAGTATTTTGTTTTTGCTATCACGGAGATGATAATTAGGATAAAAGAAATCGACTCTGTCATAACCGCCATTATCGTTCCATACCGAGCGTGGCAATTTTGAATATTCAAAATACTCATAAGAATTATTACTATAAAAACGCTTGATTTCTAAATTTGAACGTATTGGTATATCTTCTCCAGAAATCAATATATAACGTGAATACTGTTTCTTATAGGCTGTCTGGAAAAGAAATAGAGTCGCTAGAATCTGATTATAGCTGCCCCAATAAACAGGATACTCCTTATATACATATACTTTAGGCATATATAATTGAGTTTTGTCTATAGATGATTTCTTATCAATATGGATGTAAACATCAAAGTCAGAGGACAAGTGTTTGATTAGTCGTCGTTGCTGTTCAGTGTATACATGGATAAGCATGCATATCGCGATATTATGTTCACTATTCATTTCAAATAGCTCTTGGACTTGATTCTCTGCAGTATTTTCCAGATAAATTGAAAAAAAAGATTACTAGTAGGTAAGAAATGTTGATCTATGTCTTTATATAATCTTGTTTTTAATGGCTGCAGTAAACTGATATAATCAGGGGAAAATATAAGCAAGTAATCATGGATATTTTTAATTACATTATCGACTGACCGTATGATTTTTATTATTTCACTTATATGGCGCTTTTTTTTTGTTGAAATTCCTTTACCTATTGAATAGTTGTATATCGGGAAATTCAAATAAATCTGCTTCTTAGCTTGACTGGCGAATATAATTGAGAGATAGACATCTTCCGCCATGTTGGAAAAGAAATCATGCATGAAGGGGAGACTTCTAGCAATGCAATTTCTGGAATACAGTTTATTCCAAATCGTTTGGGGATAATATTCGCTATATGCAAGTAACTCGGGAATCCTTTTCCCCAAATCAGATTCTTTAGGATAAATGATGACATTTTTCGGGTGGATCAAATAAGGAAATTCTACAATATCAATATCTAAAGATATGTTATTGACGATGATTTCTATAGCATTGCGCTCTAGCCAATCGTCGCTATCAAGAAAAAGAACATAATCACCAGTGGAAGACAGCAGACCTGTTTTCCTCGCTATAAGCTGGCCTCTATTATGTCCATGTATTATATAATTTATTCGATTATCACTTTCTTTATAATATTGGATTATCTCCTTTGATGCATCTTTTGAACCGTCATCAACACAGATCACTTCAATGTCTTTATATGTTTGTTCAATGCAGGATTTAATACAATGATTGATTGTCCCAGCAGAATTATAAACGGGAATAATTATTGAAATTTTCATGAGGCTGATACCATTAATTTATACAGTGATTCATCCAATGGATTTGAGGTGTAATGGTAGTCCAAGACTGATATTTTGTTGAGAAAACATTATCAACAACTTCAAAATATATGCTATGCGTAAATTCATCGGGTATGATAATCCATTCACGATTGTGTATCGACACGTCAAGAGCGATTGTATACTGGCTAGGACATAGGATATCGACTGGGATTTTGCATATGAGATGATTTTTTCCTCTATTGATTTCTGCAATGGTATCCACTAAATCAGTGTTTAGGGATCGGAATACTTTCTCGAGTTTTGAATTGAATAAAGTAAAACCAACTGTGAGATCCAGGTGGCATTCGGTTACTGAAAATTGAATATTGATGAACACTTTTGAATCATTTGTGACAACTGAATCGTACCGTTTCCCAACTGAATCACTGAGGAACATATCGATAAAATTAAAATATTTCTGGTCATCCGAATTGTAGTTTTTTTTATTTGTTCCTTGAGTCCTCATTAATGTGCTCTCATTGATATAATTGGATATGCAAATATCAACATTTCCCTGAAATGATAAGCTGCCTGACCTCAGTAAAAAACCGTAATTGCATAATGTTTTAATAACAGCAAGATTGTGACTCACAAACAACACTGTCCTTCCCTGTCCGCTACTTAGGTCGCGCATCTTTCCAATCGCCTTCTTCTGGAACTCGGCGTCCCCCACCGCCAGCACCTCATCGGCTATCAGGATGTCGCTGTCCAGATGGGCGGCCACCGCGAAGGCCAGGCGGACGTACATGCCTGAGGAGTAGCGCTTGACGGGTGTGTCGATATGGTAGTCGATGCCGGAGAAGGCGATGATCTCATCGAGCTTGCGCGTGACTTCCACCCGCTTCATGCCCAGGATGGCGCCGTTGAGGTAGATGTTTTCGCGCCCGGTCAGTTCGCCGTGGAAGCCGGTACCGACTTCCAGGAGACTGGCCACCTTGCCCTTTATTTTGATGACGCCTTCGGTTTGGGTCGTTACCCGCGACAAAATTTTGAGGAGGGTGGATTTGCCGGCTCCGTTCTTGCCGATAATGCCGACGCGGTCGCCGTGCTTAATCTCGAAGTTGAGGTCCTTGAGCGCCCAAAAATGGTCCTCGTCACCCGAGTACTTGTTTTCGCCGATTAGGGAGTGGGGATCTTCTTTGCCACGTTTCAAAGCCCACCAGGTCTGGAGGTCGCGGAAGAGGGTGCCGTTGTTGATCACGCCGAGACGGTACATTTTGGAAACGTGTTCGGCTTTAATAGCTATGTCGCTCAAGATCGGGAATCCTTTTAGCCGTCGCGCTATACGACGTCGATAAAATTGCGTTCGTTTTGATTGAACATGATCAGCCCCGTTACGGTGAAAAGAGCCGTCATGGCGAGGCTGGAGATGATCATCGCCGGAGGGACGGAACCAGCTCCGAAAAACATGATCCTGAAAAGCTCCACTGGCGCGCTCAGTGGGTTGATGTAGAAAACCCAGGCATAATCCGCTGGAATTTCAGATAAAGGGTACACCACCGGCGTGGCGTACATGGCCAGCGATAAAGCGAACGACACCAAGTGTTTCAGATCGCGGTACTTAGTGGTAAGCGCCGATATGATCATACCCATGCCGGTGCCGAGGAGGGCAATCCAGGCGAAGATGAGGGGGAAGGCCGCCATAGCCCAACTTGGGCGTATCGGTGCGCGGATGACGATGAAATACGCGTAAAAAGCTAAAAGACAGGCGAATTGGACAGCAATGCGGGTGATATTGCCAAGGATATTGCTGATCGGCACGGTCAGCCGCGGGAAATAGACCTTGCTGAAGAGGCCGGAATTGCTGATGAAGATGTTGGAGGCGTCGTTGAAACAGCCGGTGAAGAAGGTCCACAGCATGGTGCCGGCGTAATAGAACAAGAGGAAGGGAATGCCGTCGGTGCCGATTTTCGCGAGGTTACCGAAGACGAAGCTGTACATGATTGTGGACACCAGCGGATTGATAACGAACCACAATGGCCCCAGGATGGTCTGCTTGTACTGGGTGACGAAATCACGCTTGACGAAAAGGTAGATAAGATCGCGGTAATGGATGGTTTCCCTGATCCGAAGATCAAAGAGTCGGCGTTTCGGTTCAAGGACGAGAGTCCAGTCGTTATCGCTCATAAGGTAAAAATCCTTCGCTGTCTATTTCGTTTTTTGTGGTGATGTGTCGCGGTAATAGGCCATGATGCGCTCGTAGTCTTCCACGTAATCTACTTCACCCCAAAAAGCGCCGGCTATATCCTTAGCGTAAACGCTCCTGTCCTTGGTCATGGAATAGAGAACGTCCTCCCACCAAAGCGAATGCTTGTTTTCCATAATCAAGGTCTCAAGCTGCTGTTTGAACGAAGCGACGAAAGCGCCGCCGAAGGAGGCGCAGCCTATATATTCGCCGGAAGTTTCATCTATTGACAACTCTTTACCATATTTAACGATATGGTCGCCATCACAAAAAAACTTATAATCCGCCTCCTCGCGGCGGGACCTGTCATAAAAAAGCACGGGATCTCTCGTTTCCGCTAAAATAAGGTTTATCGCTTCATCCGATAAGAAAACGTCGCCGTTCATGATTATGACCCGATCATTTCCCTCTATCCGCTCTTTGGCGAACCAAAGCGACGCGATACTGTTCGTAATATCGTAGAAGGGATTCAGATAAAAGGCTATGCCGCGGTCTTTGAGCAAGTCTTTAATGACCGTGCTTCGGTAGCCAAGGACGATGCTGATATCATCGATTCCCTTATTTCGCAACAGATCGATGCTATACTCGATAAGCGAGTACCCCTCGCGCAGGGGCACCGTGCATTTCGGTTTGTCGTTGATATGGCGGCTGATTCTTGTGCCGCGGCCAGCGGCTAAGATGATGGCTTTCATCGCAGTACCTCGCTTAGTGCTTTAACCAAAGCTCGATAATCGTCTTCCGTCAAATTACCCATATGGCCGACTCGAAATACCTTGCGGCGAAGATCGCCGCCATTGGGGGTGACATACAAGCCATATTTTTCCGCCAATGTGGTAAAAACATCGTAAGCGTCAGCGCCGTTGGTCGGGGACAACGCGCTTAGGGCGTTGGAGGGCTTATCGGGAAACATTTTTACGGGTAAAGCAGCGACCATAGAACGGAAGCGATTCGCTGATTCGGCGCTCGAGTCGATCAAGCGCCTTACTCCAAGTTCCTCTATCCGCCGTAAACGTCTTTCCAATTGAAGCAGTATGCCAACCGCTGGAGTGAAAGGCGTCTGGCCGCGTTCCGCGTCCTTTAAATATTTCCTTAGGCCGAAATAATGCGAATTCACGCTATTTTTCATGACTCGTTCAATAGCCCTTCGACTTAAGATCAAAATGGATAAGCCGGGGGGTAGGGCAAGAGCCTTTTGCGAACTAACGATTAGAGCGTCGATGCCCATCGCATCCATATCGATAGGATCGCAGAGGAAAGAGCTGATAGCGTCAACGATGAAGAGGCAACCCGCTTTTCGGCAATTACTGCCCATGGTTTCTATATCGAAAAGTTGTCCTGTCGATGTTTCGTGGGCGTTTACGAGAAGCGCGGAATAGTCACGTAGCTTGTCTTCGGTATAGCCTGACGGAGCTGGCGACGTACCTGGTTCCGGCGTCAGCGCGTGAAAGGGTATCCCGTCATCGGCGCAAATGTCGCAAAATCGTTGACCAAAACTACCGCCGTTTACGATCAAGGCGCTGTCTTTCGTCGTTAGTAGATTGATGATGGCCGCTTCCATCGCCCCGGTCCCCGAGGAAGTGAGAAAAAGCGCGCGAGATCCATCAGGCGCGTTAGCTAGACGCCGAATGGTTTTCTCGCAAAATAGAGTGATGGCGGAAAATGAGGCTGTCCGGAAATAGGGCAGTTGTTCGCCGCCGAGCGCGAGAATATCCTCATGCATCTGGACGGGGCCGACCGTAAAAAGGGTGTTTTCCATCATCCGCCTCTACTTAAAAAGATCGATTGCGTTCAATTAAATGATACGGCGTGCTAGAAAATCCCGGTACGCGTCTTCCACGCCCTGCCGTAATGCCACCCGTGGCTTCCAGCCGAGCGCGAATAATTTTGACGAATCCAATAGCTTCCGCGGCGTTCCATTCGGCTTGCTCGTATCCCAGTTGATATTTCCCTTATAGCCGACGACCTCGGCTATTAGCTCGGCCAGCGCCTTGATCGTCAACTCGTCGCCGGAACCGACATTGATAAGTTCGCCGATGTCTTTGTAGTCGCAGTCGCGCATCAGCATGACAGCGGCGGCGGCCAGGTCGTCGGCGTGGAGGAATTCGCGGAGCGGCGAACCGTCGCCCCAGAGCTTAACCGTAGAACCCGATACTTTGGCTTCGTGGAACTTCCGGATAAGAGCGGGAAGAACGTGGGAGTTTTCAGGGTGGTAATTATCGCCAAGGCCATAAAGATTGGTCGGCATGGCGGAAATATAATTGCTTCCGTACTGCTCATTGTAATAGCGGCACATCTTGATGGCGGCTATCTTGGCCACGGCGTAGGCTTCATTGGTCGGTTCCAGCGGCGCGGACAAGAGGTACTCTTCCTTAAGCGGCTGGGGAGCAAGACGCGGATAGATGCACGAAGAACCCAAATTGAGCAGTTTCTTCGCGCCGTACTTATACGTGGCGTTTATCACATTAAGTGCTATCGCCATGTTTAGGTAGAAAAAATCGGCGGGATAAGCTGAATTAGCGTGAATGCCGCCGACCTTCGCCGCCGCTAAAAAAACATAGTCTGGTTTAGTTTCATCGAAAAACGCCTCCACATTCTCTTGGCGGGTCAAATCCAATTCAGCGTGAGTTCGGGTCAAAACGTTCTCATAGCCATCGGCGCGAAGCCGCCTGACGATAGCCGAACCGACCAGACCACGATGGCCGGCGACATAAATAACACTGTTTTTTTTCATTATCCTATTCCCTAAAGTCCTGCACTTTATAGCCTGAGCGTTTGAGTTTCACATCCCGTTCAGCCTCGGACAAGTCGGCTTCCATCATGTCCTTGACTAGCTCGTCCAATGAGTGGGTCGGTTCCCAGCCAAGTTTAGTCTTTGCCTTGCTGGCGTCGCCTAAAAGCAGATCGACCTCGGCTGGCCGGAAATAGCGCGGATCGACGCGGACTAAGGTATTTCCGGAAACGCTGTCCCGCCCGACTTCTTCTATTCCCAAGCCTGACCACTCTATACGAATACCGGCCAGCGCGAAGGCTTTTTCGGTAAATTCTCGGATAGTGGTGGTTTTTCCAGTGGCCAGGACATAGTCATCCGCTTGGTCCTGCTGTAAAATTCGCCACATTCCCTCAACATAATCCTTGGCATGGCCCCAATCGCGCTTGGCGTCCAGGTTGCCAAGATAAAGACAGCTTTCCAAGCCATGTTTGATACGCGCGGCGGCCCGCGTAATTTTTCGCGTTACGAAGGTTTCGCCGCGAACCGGGGATTCGTGATTGAACAAGATACCATTGCAAGCGAAAAAGCCGTACGCTTCGCGGTAATTCACCGTTATCCAGTACGCGTATAATTTGGCGACGCCGTAGGGACTGCGCGGGTAAAAGGGCGTTGTCTCGTTCTGCGGAATAGTCTGAACCTTCCCATATAATTCCGATGTTGACGCCTGATAAATACGGGTTTTATCTTTCAACCCAAGAATTCGGATGGCTTCGAGCAGCCTTAAGGTACCAATACCGTCAGCGTTGGCGGTGTACTCCGGCATATCGAAAGATACCTTAACATGGCTTTGGGCGGCCAAATTATAGATCTCATCCGGCTGTGTTTCTTGGATGATGCGGATAAGATTGGTGGAATCGGTCAGGTCGCCGTAATGCAGGGTGAAGAGTTTTCGCGGGTTATGGGGATCCTGATAAAGATGGTCGATGCGCTGGGTGTTGAAGGAAGAGCTGCGGCGTTTAATACCATGGACACGATACCCCTTAGCTAAGAGCAATTCCGCTAGATAGGAACCGTCTTGACCGGTAATTCCAGTAATGAGGGCGGTTTTCATTGATCTGCGCTCCTTTTCTCAAATTCTTGATCAATCGTTTTTTTCATAAAGCCGAAGAAAGCGTCCACTCGGCCAATTAGAGAGGTCTCAAGCCGATCGCGTATCAAACCAAAAAAATCGAAGGCTTTAAAGGCGCCGACGCCATAAAAAACGATATGCCCCGTATATTCATAAGCGTAGAGCAGCCAGAGCATATTACCGATTCCAACGGCGCTAATCCCGCCATAATAGACCAGCGGTTCCAAATTGGCCGCCTTGAAAAAAACGCTGTTTTGGCCGGCGGCCGCGTTAAAAGCATAATCATAACGAGCGCGATACGCGTCAAAGGGCTCCATGTGTTGCAGCGTTTGAATAAACCCGCCGCTTGAACCAAGTTCTTGTCGCTCAATATCCATACGGTCAAAAAGGTCATAAAAGGTATTTTGCCGTTTTGAGTAATAGGGAATACCGATGAATTCTTTCACATCGATAAGTGAAGCAGCTAGATTATCCAAGGTTTTTTCTTCAGCGGGTATAAGGGCAATGACCTCTGAAAGATAGTTTGGGTTTAAAACGCTTATATCATGACGCAATGTATCGGCTAGTTCGCCTGGCGCGATTAAAGCAATTTCGTGGCGGTTTCTTACCGGTCGAACAAGGGCTTGGCCGCTTTCTAAAATGGCTATATCCGCCTGACTGATATTTTTCAAACCAGCTGCGGTAAGGTCGATAGCGGCGGCCCGCGGCAAAGTCATTAAGGGCATTAAGAAACAGAGTATCGGTAATACATAAGCCTTTAGCATGGAACGGCGGTAAAAAATACGGTTCGCTTTCAATAATGCAACCCTACGCCAAAGAATAATTCGAATGGGGAATAATCGTCATACGTCGCCTCATCAAGCATTTTGCCTGATAAAACATGGCGTAGATCGACGCCGACGCTGGCCCGAACGATAAAACTACGCATCCGTTTTGGAAAAACTAAAAATTCAAGACCGCCCGATGCCCATGTCGCGCCGGCGTTAAGGCTGGAGCCGGCCGTAGGCAGGTAATACGCGGTTTCGATAAAGGGCGACGCCTGAAGCTCAAAATCTAGCCAATCGTATTTAATAATGGCATGAGTCGGAAAATCGAATAATTTAACAGGGAAATCCACATTGAGTGTGATACCGGCGTCGCCGCTTACGCGATTATTCACAATACCGCGAAGATTGCCGCCCATGCCGGTGCGCGGGCCGCCAGTAAGGCGCTTAAACGCTTCCAGTCTGATCTTTGTTGAAAAATACTCTCCCGCCGGCAAAAAGGCCGATAGCGAAAGATCAGCGTCAGCTATCCAAGAGCCATCGCGCTGAAAAAAGGTATTGGAATTGGAAAGGGACGCTTCAAGGCCGCGTTTCATGTTTCCTATCCAATCAGCCCGCCCCCAACCAAAACGTTGGGCTAATGTAATGATATAGCCGCGGCGGTCTTCTCTAACAGGACCATCCGGTTTCCAGGCTAAATTGATGTTGGCTGAAGGATAATAGAAAAGCTCGCCAAGGCCAAGAAGATTTGGGCTCAACGCGATAGCGGAATTAAGCCCAAAGCCGGTAGAAAGAAAATACGGATCAACATCAAAGGAAACGCCGTCAGGGTTAGTGGCTATGGATTGTGAAACGCTGGCGCTTAAAGGAAAGCCCCAGCCAGCATAGCTAACTGAATAACTTAAGGAACTTATGTTTCTAATTGGTGATTGATCGGGATATATATTGAGTTCTTGGTTAATGGAAATATTAGAATACAGCTCACCCATGACTATTGGGTAATCGAAGGAAATAGACGTTCCATAACCGACTTTCCCTTTTTCCGTCACGCGGTAATCAAGATCAAGGCGAAGGGCTTGCATCGAACCTAAAAAATTATAGTCGCGGCCACGGATGCTAAGAAGCAATCCTGTATTGGTATCGTATCTTGGATAGGGTAGGGCGATTAGATTCCAGGTGTCTTCAACAGTAAAAATAACCACGATATCGTAAGCATTATCGGTGGAGCTTATTTCATAGCTCACTTCCACCGTTTCTAGGACCCGTTCGTTTAAGAGCACTTGACGACGTTCAGCCAAAAACGAGATCAATTCGTCCTCGGATGCAAAACGGCTTCCTATATAGATGGCCGCTTTTCGCCTCAGTACATGTTCTAAGGTAATGCCCTTAATATCAAAACGTACATCTTGAATGATATAGGCTATATCCGCATCAGCCACGGACTCGTTTGGCGAATCCGCTGTAGTCTCCGCGTATAGGAAGCTTGATAAACAGAAGACGATAAAAATAGGTAAAAATTTAGCTTTCAAGTATCTTTAACTCCAAAATTTTCATGGAAACAGCGTGTTTTCGCGTTAAATTCTCGCGGTTTTTATAAAGTATTATTTATTTTGACAATACAAATACCGCGCTTTCAAAAGCCCCGGACTCTTAACATCCCTTCTTCAGTGAAATTATAAAGTCTCGGCGACAAGCCCACTATCGACATCTGATAAAATAACGCTGTCATCATTTGGTAACACAAAACGCCATGAAGAGGCGCTGCGTTTTTTGTCGCCAGCCATAGCGCTTAAGAGCATTTGGCGCGCCGCTTCTCTATCGCCTTTGATAAGGCAGGCGGGGTGAACAGCCTCTACGCAATACCCAAAGGCGGCTAGGAGGTCAATAATTAAGTCAGCCCGTGAATCGCCAATTATTCCTAATTTTCGGCTTAAGGAGACAGCCCGCGCTATTCCCCAAGCTACAGCTTCCCCGTGCGATAAAACGCCTAAACCGGCTACGGTTTCTAGAGCGTGGCCATAGCTATGGCCAAGATTCAGTAAGGCGCGTCTGCCGTTTCGCTCCTCAGGATCACTTTCCACTATCGCGGCTTTTACGGCAATAGCTTTGGCGATCATGTCGTGTGATGGAATTAAGCTTTCAGAGCCGGTCGCCGTTTGGTTTCTTACTGATTCGGCTTGACGCGCCAAAAGCGATAATAGCTGATCATCGCCAATAATTGCCGTCTTGATCAATTCAGCCAGGCCGGACAAGCATTCGCGTCGAGGCAGACTGCTTGATACTGACGAATCGATGACGATATAGTCCGCTGGACGAAACGAGCCGACTAGATTTTTTAAGTTAAAAAGATCAATACCGGTCTTGCCACCAAGCGCGGCGTCAACCATAGCTAATATAGTGGTCGGTGCTAGCCATAAGGCTATGCCTCTCATATAAATGGAAGCCGCGAAAGCCGCTAGGTCGGTTACGACGCCGCCGCCTATCCCGATAATAAGTCCATCACGGCTTAATCCCGCTTTTCTGGCCGCGGCGATTATTTTTTCTATGGTTAACCAGTTTTTGGCGACCTCTCCCTGTGGAATACAAACCATTGGCGGCATAGGGGAAGCTGTCCCAAAATACCGAGGAGCTAAGCGCGCGGTATATTCATCCGCGACAAGCAGACAAGTCCTGTCCGCGAAGCCTGGGTCAATGCGCCAAAAGGGCAAGAGATCGGATGATATCGCTATAGAGGAATGGTAATTCCCAAAAAGATAAGACTTTATTTCAAATTCGCTTTTATCGCTTTTCATAAACCGCCATATAAAATTGATGTGAGATAAAAAACATCATCGGTATTTACTTTTAGCGCCGTTTCTTCCGCGAATACCCAAAACACGTCTTTTTGAGCTGTTATATCAGTTTCCTTAAAATCATGTGTACCCTCGTAGGCCAAACCATAATGCGCGCAAGCATGTTCAACGATAAAATCCAAGTCGCTACCGCCAATCAGCTTGACAGCGACTTTACCGCGCTTTTTTGCTTCCGCGATAGCTTCCTCAATTTTATACCGGTAATAAACCACATTCTTAATGGTCCGTTTGACATAGCGGTAGCTGCGGTGGGCTATTTCGTTTACGCCATCTGGAGTGACGGCGTAATGAATATTCCGGCTATTCAGTCTACGAATAACGATTAAGCCTTTTTGGGCGAGACGCTTCAGTATGGCATTTGTCATTCCTAAAGACGCGCCAACAATATCGGCTAAATCCCGCTGTTTTGGGGCGGGATAGTCATGTGAGGAATATAAGGTTTCCAGGATGGCTAGTTCAATACTTTCCTGGTCAATTTGGTTTTGTCGATTCATAGGAAGGAAACGCCGTTCCGCCGGCGCCAGAAAAGGCGCGGTAAAAACGAAAAGAGCGAATGAATTATTCGCCGTAGCGGACGCGGCCGAAACGCGCTGTCCGTCAACGAATAAGTTGTTCAATCAGTGAACAACTTATCACACTTGTTTTGCATTTACAAGCATAATAGCTAAAGCGCCATAGAGATTTGCCCAGTACAGGAGATAAGGAGAAAGCCGGTGAAAATATCGGGTTTATGGAAAACGGCGGTCTATATGCGAGAGTCTGGCTATTCATTAAACAGTATTCGCGCATTAACGGGGAAAGCGGTTAAAAACAGGCTAAAGCGGTCTAATAACAACAGCAAAAGCGGATATCGGAGTTGCGAGAAACAAAAGAAAGAATTTGCGACACGTTTATAAAAAATATTTTTTATCAGAGCGGCGCTATTCAAAAGGTGATATAGTACTTTCATGCATTTACGTCGCGATGTATATGAACGGAATGTGATACAAGTGTTTGAAAACCAGGTCGTCTTTACTGAAGGCGAGACTGGGAAAGCTATGTATGTCATTATTGACGGCGAAGTTGAAATCATCAAGAAAACATCTTCGCTTAGCTCAAAAACACTGACCACCTTAAAGCGCGGTGATGTCTTTGGCGAAATGGCTTTGATAGATTCGTTACCGCGTTCAGCGTCCGCCATAGTTAAAAAAGCGGGTAGGCTTCTTGTTATGGATCAAAACTTGTTTTTTACTTTAGCTAAAAATAACGCCGATTTCGCCTTTAAAATGATTAAGGTATTATCCGACCGAATTAGAAGATCCAATGAGCAAATCAGCAAATTGGCGTCAGAGAATAGAGATGTTAGAACACTTAAAGGATTGGCGGAATTCGCGGGAGAATATGGCCGTTCAAGCATACACGGATTGAGGGTGGAAAAGGCCGCGTTTACAGAATGGGCGGAGCGCCATTTAGGCTTACCGGCTTCGGAAATACAAGCCTCGCTAAACGCCTTGATAGCGAAACGGACTGTTGTTCCAGGCGCTCTGCCCGCCGAACTGATTCTGCCTCGCCGCGTTAGTGACGATCCAGCCAATAAAGCTCAATAGGGCGAGAGTGTAAGGGCTTGTTCAATATATTCTAACAGCTGCTTGCCAAGTTCAGGCGGCGGGTATTCGTCTACAAACAGCTTATCTCGACATCGGTCTAAAAAAAACAGACGTTCTCGGCGATTAAGCGGTAGCGTTTTGCCAACGAGACTGTTTTCCAAATCGCGATCACGTAAAAGTCGTTCTCCAGCGAAGACCAGCCTGATATCTTCCGCTATGTTCTTTGAGCACCGAGCTAGATAACAGAAACTGGAACTAGCCGCGGCGCGCCGTGGGCTTTCCAGTCTAGCTTGCAGCGAAATACTCCACATTTCAAGCGGAATTCTAACGCGAATCATCAACTCTTGGTTTTGGAGCGGAGGCGAACCGAGCGCTGGAGCTAAACGGTTAATGTTTACCCAACGCGAGCCTGAAGCTGTTCTTAACTCTGTCACCGCGTCAAGGGCGCTCAGTACGGCAAAACAACCCATACAGCGTTTTGAATAGCATAAATTCCCGCCCAAGGTGGCCATATTTCTAATTTGAGGGTTTCCAATAGTAAGGATTGCCGAGGATAAAGCCGATGGAACGGCCTTTCCAAGACCAAGAACGCTACCCAAGCTTACCATAGAGCCAATGTCAAGAAAGCGTTCGGTCCGTGAGACCTTTCTAAGCTCATCAATGCGGCTTAAGGAAATAAGGTTTTTAGGGAGGCGTAAAAGCCTCTGCCCTTGACCAAGCAGAAGCGTGGTGCCTCCGGCATAGGGTATCGCGTCCGGGAACCGAGCCCAAGCGACAAAGAGGTCTGATAGGGAGGATGGCGTGAATACTTGATTAAACACTGCGTCCATATAATCGATTTTGGCGTATACGCGCGGCGCTTGAAACGCCCGCGACAAGGGCCGCTGAGTCAGTGCAGCGACATAAAACTCCCTCAAAAGCCGCCAGGATATGTTGACGATCGGGTTCTAGCTCTTTGCTTAAAAGAGCTTCGGCGGCGAAGTATTTCGCCGCGTCACAATATCCGCAAGTCTCTACGCCTTCCCGCGCGAAGCCTAGAGCGATATCCTGGTATTCATTTGTTTGCGCGAAGGCTTCCAACGTAATCACTTCGCCTCCTCTAACGCGGAAAGCTGGTATAAGACAGGAGGCGACAACTTTGCCATTAAAAATTACCGAACAAGCGCCGCAGCGTCCAAGTCGGCAGCCAGCTCTTGTCGCGAGCAGATGGAAATCATCTCGGAGTATATCAACTAAACGCCGATCGGCGCCGCTTTGGATGACAACGTCTTCACCGTTTAGAATAAAACCGATGGTCATTCGTCCTCCTTTTCAGCTTGTATCGCGTTGTCCTTAAGCGGGAGCGTAAAAAAATCACGGCGAGTCGCTTGAGCCAAGGCTTGAGCGTAGGCGGCCGGTACGCAAGAAAAGGGTAGTTCGCCTATACCCTTTGGAACCGTTGTATCGGTCCATAAAAAGTCTATTTTTATATCCGGTTGATCTGACGGCGCTGGTAAATCATAGACCATCGCGAGGTCGGATCGATAACGCCCATCCTGTTCTTCGCTTAACTCGCCTCTAGCCCAGCTTAGCGCGTGTTGGGTGGCTATGATTAAGGCGCTTCTGGCTTTTTGTTCCGATAAAATACGTCCACCGTCCACCACTAGCCAAACACCTCGAACCATTGGCTTGAAAGCCAAGGCTGATAATTCAACTTCAACCACAGCGGCCGCCCAACTGTACAAAGAAAAGGCGCCCCCCTCAGCTCTCGCGCCTTTCCATGAAGAATCACGCGGTACGCGGTAGGCGCGTTTGACGGATATAGGCAAGGGGTCGCGAAAACGTTGTTTTCGGATAGCGACACAACAACGTTCAACCAACTTGGTGATAATGGAAACATTCCGTGAAAGGCAGGAAGGCCCGGAATCTGGCACCATATCGGTCCGGTTGAGCGCTAGGCTTACCTGATCTTCTTCAATGCCAAGTATATCCGCCGCGGTTTTTTTTAAAATAATAGCGGCATCGTTCGTACCGGATACAACGCTGGTTCTTATTTCCAATGAACCGTCCTTGGAAAGCGTCGCTTCCACGATATGGTTCCGCTTTATATCGCCAGTGGAAAGGAAACCATTGCCTTGGTAGGAAAACGCTAAACCAATACCGCGTCTTGGGCTATCCTCATCGGATTCATCGCCGCGTCTTTGCCCCAATAATTCATAAGCCGCCCATTTTCGGCGGTAAGTACTCATAGAGATCGCTGAATCAATTAAGGCGATAGCCGGCACATTCTCTTTTATAGTAAGGCCTGAGGGCAATCGGTCATCTCGGCCGATACTGTGTTCTTTTCGCCACTCCGCGGGATCAAGACCTAAGGTTTCGGCGATACGAGACACATGACGCTCTATCGCGAAAAAGGCTTGGGACAAACCAAAGCCGGCAAAGGGGCCGGCTGGGACGGTATTGGTACGGACGGCGAAACCTTCTATTTTAACGGCCGGCCATTGGTACGCGCCCACTGAACCTAAACAAAGTCTATCTAAAATTTCCGACGCGAAAATGCTTGAGGCGCCAAGGTCAGCGACTACTCTGGATTCTAGGGCAAGCAGACCGCCATCTTCGGATAAGGCAGCGCGATGGCGAATAACAACTTCAGGCCTTTTTGGCGTGAAAAGCACATCTTCCACCCTGGTTAGGATCAAGCGGACAGGATGCCGCGACAGCAAAGCCGCTAAAGCGGCCTGAGCGGCGATAAGAGACGGATACCATACCTTGCCATCAAGATTGGCGATGTTGGATAGGGAAACAACAACCACATCCTCTGGCCGTACGTTCAACGCCGTTGCCGCGGTGGAGCGTACATGGAAAGGCCACTGTGAAGAAACCGATATTTCTAGCTTATCATACGCGAAACGCGCGAAAGCGGCTTGCGTTTCCGGATACCAATGTTCTTGGCGTCCTGTTCGGTATTCTCCTTCGATTATTCTGGACGCGTGCGCGAAGGCTTCTTCCGTATCTCCCAGCTGCGCCGTACGGCGAGACGCCAATTGCGTGGATGAGAATTTTTCATATTGGAACAGCGGTTTTTCTTCAGCGACACGGACGACACAATCATGGGCTAATCGTTCTAAATCATCGGGATTGGGACCGATAAGCAGAGCCACCGGTTCTCCGATATAGGAAACAAACTTATCCGCTAAGATCGGTATGTCGGCGTCCAGTACTTTAACGCGATTTTGTCCTGGTATATCCTTAGCTAGCGCGGCAAAACAGGAGGAAGGAAGGCGGGGAATTTCCACACCTAGAAGTTTTCCGCTCGCGACCGGGGAGCGGATGGTGAGCGCGTGATACAAGCCCTCATCAAAGCAGTCTTCCACAAATAAAGAGCTCATTGGTCCGCCGCTAAGGTATCCGCGCTTTTTCTTACCGCGAAGATTACTCTATCGATATGGTCGGTCGTCATTCCAGGCCAGATCGGAAGAGATACTGAAGTTTTAAAACGAGCGTTGGCTTGGGGAAAATCATTCTCTCTTAAGCCATAACGTTCACGGTAGTATGGCATATGATGCAGGGGTATGAAATGCACTGAAGAGCCGACTCCCATATCCTTTAACCGTTCAATGAAGGCGTCACGTTTTTCACTCGCCGCCAAACGCAATACATAGAGATGACGGGCGTCACCATCACCGCTGGGCGGTATAATAAAACGTTCATCAAGGCCGAAAGCTTCATCGTAGCGTTTCGCGATATCGCGTCTTCGGTGTAATAAATTATTGGAACGTTGGAGCTGAACTCTGCCAACGGCGGCTAAAAGATCAGGCAGGTTATATTTAAAGCCAGGAGCGACCACTGAATAACGCCAACTGGCACGGATGCCCGTATAACGATCCCACGCCGACCTGTCAAAACCATGACAGCGCATTACAGCCATCCGCGAAGCGGCGTGTTCATCCGCGCATACTATCATGCCGCCTTCGCCGCTTGTGATGGTTTTTGTCGCGTAGAAAGAAAAAACGCCTATGTCGCCAAGAGTGCCAGCGTAATAAGGTGTTTCAGGATATTCAGATAGAGCTGGAAACGCGTGAGCGGCGTCCTCAATGACTTTACACTTATAATTTGCCCCAAGCTCACGTATAACAGACATGGGACAGACAAGTCCGCCAAAATGCACCGGAATTATCGCTTTAGGTTTACCAACAGGCCCAAACCCTTTTCCCCTTACGCCGGGGCGGGCTTCATAAGCCGGAAGACCAGCCGCTAAACGTTCTAGGATAAGCGCAACGCGTTTTGGATCCATTAAATACGAATCCGCCTCAACATCGGCAAAGGCGACTTCGGCGCCCAAATAACGGACGACCTCAGCGGTGGACGTAAAAGTATATGGCGTGGTTATGACAACATCGCCTTTTCCAACGCCGCATGCTTCCAAAGCTAGATGTAGGCCGCTAGTCGCGGAATTGACAGCCAAAGCCTTCAATGTTTTTGGAGCTTTTTGGTTAATAAAGGCCGCGAATTCCGATTCAAAGGCGGCAGCCTCGTTTCCAGTGGTTAACCAGCCGGATCTTAAGACACGGAGGGCCGCTTCTTCTTCCTCGGCGCCGATAAAGGGACGCGCGAAGGGGACCTTAATCGTTTCGATCATTGCTTGACAGCATAAGCGTCGGTATCGCCCTTCGCAAGATGTCGCGAAGCCGAAGTGAATCTCTATAATCCTCTGCCCGGTTTTCTGAATAAAAACAAAAAGGCTTAAGCTCTTCAACTAAAGATGAAATATTGAAGGTGTTTTCCTTATGACGTTCAACCCTTCTTAACCTAGGAAACTCGGTTTCCATAGGTACTTCGGATTCACTCCATAGCCTTTCGTCTAAACGTTCGCCAGCTCGTAGGCCTATATAGTCAATTTTTATATCCTCTCCCGGTTCATAACCGTAAAAACGTATCATTTGCTCAGCTAAATCTTTAATTCGTATAGCCTCACCCATATCAAGCAGATAGATTTTCCCATTATCGCCGACTCCTCCCGCTTTAAGAACCAACGAACAAGCTTCTGGAATTGTCATAAAGTACCGTTTAGCGTCCGGGTGGGTTACGGTCACCGGCCCGCCTTTTTCTATTTGTCTTTGGAAGAGGGGCATTATGGAACCTCGTGAACCCAACACATTGCCAAAACGAACAACCATATAATGACCAGCTCCCGAACGGGCCGCTTCCAAAACAAGCTTTTCGCAGAGTAATTTTGATGCTCCATAAATAGAGACTGGTTCAACGGCTTTATCCGTGGATACTAGGACAAAACGCTTAACGCCGGAACGGACAGATGAGCGAATAAGATGGTCGGTTCCGAATACATTGTTTTCAACCGCGGCAACCGTGTTGGCTTCCATCATCGGTACATGCTTATAGGCGGCGGCGTGGAAAACGACATCGGCCTTAAGGCGGCTTAGTATATAATCCATATAAGCGGCATCCTTAAGGTCTCCAATAACTGGGACTATTGTCGCCTTTTCACCGACGCCAGCTTCCTGTAGAATACGTAATTCTTTCTCTATATTATAAATAGAATTTTCGCCATGACCAAATAAGTACAGTCTTTCCGCGCCGCCGGACAGTAATTGACGTGCCAATTCTCCGCCGATAGAACCTCCCGCGCCGGTGACTAAAACACGTTTACCGCGTAGATACGCTAAACTTTCCCTTAGCCCAATCGCTACCGGAGTCCTTCCCAAAAGATCTTGAGGATCTATCGACCTCGTTTGGATTAGGTGAGCGTCGCCTTCTAGTATTTGGGCGATGCCAGGCAGGATTTTGATACGTTGGAAGCCAGCCCGCTTAAGAATGCCGTATAATTCACGTAGATATTCGCGGCTAGCGCTAGGAATCGCGACGATTGCTTCGTCGGCGGTCCGCATCGGCAAAAGCCGAGCCACATCCTTAATTGGACCGAGTATAGGGATTGAATCGATCTGCTTACCGATTTTAGTTGGATCGTCATCTAAAAAAGCGACGACTTCACCGAATATCGGTTTTTGCTTTATTTCGCGGGCTAAAGTCTGTCCAGCGAAGCCCGCGCCGATTATATAAATACGGGCGATGTTATTGGTATACATTTATGGCCGCGAACAAAACTTGATTAGCTTTTGCCTAATAACTCAAAAGCAAGGTCGATCGTAAAGGAGTCTTCGTATAAATCAAGCTTTATTTTCGCCCTCCCTTTCCTTTTATCGACCTTAACTATATTGCCCTCAAGTCCCTTAAGCGGTCCAGACTCCACTTTAATCCGATCATCATTATCAAAAACCACTCGCGACTTTTCCGCGACTGGTCCATGACTGATAAAGTGCAGAACGATTTTTAGATCTTGCCCTTCCAACGGCTTAACTTCTTTATTGGACCGAAGAAAACGAAAAAACCCATCCACGCGGCGGAAATACCATACTGTTTCGGTAGAAATTGGAGCTTCTAGCTCTAAAAAAATATAACCGGGGAAAACGGATTGAAGGGTATTTACGGTTTTGCCAAGGCGGCGGATCGGCATTCTGCGTTGCGGGAAATGTAATTTTGGGTTTTGTTCAAGTTGGGCCGTGGCGGCCATGCGGATATATTTTTCTTCCGAACGTGTCCGAACTTGCAAAGCGTAATAATACATATCTGGCCGCGAAGAATAACAAATTTATTAAGCTTTCGCAATCGGCGTTATAGAGCGAAGCTTATATGCCGATAACGAATTGATGACGAATATTAGGCGGCCGATTATTTATTTTTGCCTGCTTATGGCTGAGTTTTCCGTTGGTGCCGAGACTGTCGCCGTATGGATAACTGAGCGTGGATTAAGCGCGACTTATACGGTGGAAGCCTCGTCCGCGTGGGAAGCGGGCGCGATGGACGCCGCTTTCGATTGCGGTTTTATCGTATGGAACGCGACTATAGCTCGGACAGCGGCTGAGGTAAAACCGACGACTCGTGATATTGATAGAGTCTCAACAATTGGCGCGGATTATTTGTTATGGATTGGTTTGGATTATGATGCTGTAGAGGTGAAGCAAAATGTATTGACGCGAATCAGTCCGATTAGCTTGGTATACCAATTAATCCAATTAGAGCCTAAAGCGGTGCTAGTCACTGACGGCAAAATGAATTTAGAACGGACTCAGAACGGGAAAGAGGACGCTAAAACGGCCAAAGCGCTTTCCAGCGCGCTATTTACCCGTTTAAAGGAAAGGTGAGCATGAAACGGATTCCAGCGATAGCGATAACAATCGCCTCCGTGCTTATGTTGGCGGCATCGGTATGGGAAGGAACCGCCGTAGTGGCTGTTGCCGGAGAATTGCCGGAAGCGGGATATTATATTTCCACTAATTCCTTTCCCCGTAACACGGTAGTTGATATCAAGAACCTTGAGACCAATAAAACCGTACGGGCTATAGTAGCTGGTGGCTTGGACTCTCCTGGTTTGTTAGCCGCCCTTTCACGTGAAGCGGCTTCAGCGATAGGTCTAGATCCAAAGAATGTTGGAAGAGTCCGTATTACCATGCCGGCCGATCCTATAGCTTTTTCACGTTTTACCGAAGGAATGGGAAGTTCGGGCGATCCCGATTATGACCCAAAAGCCGCGATAGAAAATGTTTTACCAAGTCTCAAAGATCAAATAGATGAGGTGCAAGAAGCGTCTAAATTAAGCGAAACTCCGCCTGAAGCTGAGCTGGCAAAGGCTGAAACAGTAGAGCCTATTAGCGAAGAGCCCGTTGAAGAAGTTATAGAGAAAACCATTATAGAAGAAACGGCAGCTATTGAAACAATAGAAGAAGAAAAGCCTGAACCTAAAGAGGAAATACCGGAGGAAAAGCTTGTAGAGGAAGCTGATCATCTTCCGGAAACTCAGGAACTAGCCCAACCTTTACCCGCTGAAGCCGTTAAGGAACAGCCGGTGGACTTGCCAGAAGCCAGCGAGGAAATAATTGTTGACCTTGTCGCTGAGGAAAAAGAAGCTTTAGCAATTGAGGCTCCAGAAGCTGATTCCGGCCCTCTTCTTCTTTCAAACGCGGAAGATGAAGCGATTGGCGCCGAACCGGCTCCTGAACCCTTAGTGACCAAACTTCCCGTTTTTGACGCATCGGCACTTGCCTCAAGTCCAGAACCAAAGGAAGTAGCTATCGATCTTCCTCCGCCAGAGGAACTAGCCGCGGTAGACTTGAGTATAGAAAAAGAAAACCAAGTACAGGAAAATGATAAGGAAACGCTTGACTCTGAAAGCCTTGGTAATGATGTAGCTCCTAATGAGGAAATAGATGATAGCGTTATAGCGGCAAACGCGGCTAATTCCGAGGCTGTTGATGAGATACCGCAAGCTATACCAAGCGCTGAGGTATACGATGAAGCCATTCAAGCTGAGGCCATAGATCTAGCGGATATTCCTGAAGCTCCCGTGTTGGCGGAAGAAATAAGACCGGAAAAATTAGCGGAAACGAGTGAAAATATTGAAAGGCCATATGAAACTGAATCAACTGAGGAACTAGACCTTTCCGTTTTTGAACCGCTGGTAATGGAAGAATTTGAATTGGAAAAAGAAACGAAGCCAATCATTTATAGCCCGCCGCTTATACAAGAACTTGTTGAGCAGCCCATAGCTGAGTCGACGGAAGACTTAGTTCTAATACCAGAAGACAGCGCGCGGGAGAAAATAGAAAAAGACGTGGATTCTGGCCTTACTATAATCAATGAAGAAGCGGATACTCTATATACCAGCCCAATAGCGCGGATAGAGCTTGCCGATGAAACGACAAAGCTTCACAGTGATATAGAACCCTTATTCGCTGAAGCGATGCGGATAAGCAAAGCGCCCAAGCAAAGTGATGATTTTATTATTGATGACCTGCCGCCTATTGGAGAGTTAACGAAACCGGCTGAAGAACATCCAGCGCAACTGGTAGAAGAAGATTCTCCTAGCCAAATCGTAACGCTTCCTGAAGTATTGGACGGTGGTAATTTCCCGGTTTCTCCTGATGCTTCCATAGCGAGCGATTCTTTAGATCTCCCTTCTGATAATGAAGTTGTTGATGTGGTTGAAGCGCCTAGACCTTTGATATCACGGGATGAAACAACGTTTGAGGCGGTCAAGCCCGAAGAAGAGCCTCTAGTTGTTGTTGCCGCTGTCGCCAGCGGAGCTCCCAAGGAAGAGCCAAGTTCCGCCTTTGAACTAAACATGGAACCAAAGGCCCCGGAAAGCGCGAAGGCGGATGAGCTTCCGCCGTTTCAAAAAAATGAAGATGTTGTTGTCAACAAGGATTCAGATGAGCCGATCGTCGCCTTAGCCTCAACCGCTCCAACTTCGCCGCAACCAGAAGCCGCGGCTGAAATACCCGATCCAAATTTCAATGTTATTTCACTATTGCCCGCTGAAGAGAGACCTCCTATCGCGCCTCAAGATGAGTTGCCGCCTGAGGCCAGTGTTTTGCCCCCACCAGATACAGGTCCTGAGCCGGCAAGTTTTACTATGGCAGAAGACGCTTTTATAACGTCACCATTAGAGGCGCCAGCCTTGGTAAAAGGTGTTGAAGCGGATGTGTTAGAACTACCGCCCCAAGCGGAAATAGCCGCTATTGTTGAAGCGCCGATTATTCAGGAAGAGCTTAGCTCGAAAAAAACGGAAAGTGTTACTGTAGAATCAATTCCGATAATGCCACAGGCTGAATCAACAAAAAAAGAGTTTAGCTTACCAGCTGACGCGGAGATAAAAGCGATAGAAGCAACCGATGATGAGAAGCTTGCTCTTGAAGAAGAAAAAGAAATAACTCAAAAGCCAGAAACTAAGAAAACGCCAAGTATTGTGGCTCCGTTGGAAAAGGATTTAAAGGCGACTGAATTATTTGGAGCTCCCTTTATTAATAATTTAGAGCTTGGTAAATACTATCTTCAATTAGGCGCTTATAGTAAAAGCGAGACTGTTGAGGCGGTCTTGTCAAAGCTGCTCAGTTATCCAACAGCGGTACAAACCAGTGGCACTAATGATAAACCGATATATAGAGTCTTTGTTGGCCCAGTTAATCGTGGAGAAAGCGGAGCCCTGCTCGTACGTCTAAGACAAGAAGGATATTATGATGTGTTCGTAAAGCAGGGAAGCTGAAAAATCGCTTAGCTAGGGCTTCTAAACGGAATACATACTTTCTGTTTACGAAGTAAAGGCGTTCGTTTTTACGAGATTTTAATTAAAAGGGCTAGCCGCAAAGCTAGCCCTTTTAATTTTATCGGCCATGACATTGCTTATATTTTTTACCGCTTCCACAGGGGCATGGATCATTTCTACCGACTTTTGGATAGGCGCGAACCACGGTAGCGACCCGATTATCATTCATTGGACGGGCAGGTCCAGAAACCTTTCCACCGGAAGGGGCTGTGTTTGGTCCGCTTGAAGCTCCAGAAACGCCGCCGGCAGCCGCGAAAGAAGATAAACCATTATGACTGGCTTGTTGCACCATAACGCTGGGTCTAGCGCGTCGATCGGCTTCATCAGCGGAGCGAACGCGTACTAAATAAACTCTTGAAGATATTTCTTGACGAATATCGTCAATCATCTTATCAAATATTTGAAAGCCCTCAATTTTATACTCAGTCAGAGGATTCTTTTGTCCATAGCTTCGTAGATAAACGGCTTCACGTAAGGCTTCCATGTTTTCCAAATGGTCAAGCCATTTTCTATCAATAGCTTGCAGATATTGCAGACGAATAAAGGAGTTTAAATTATCCGCACCGGCAAGTGCCTCTTTTTCTGATAAATCCTTTTCCAAACCTTCAGCTATGGTTTTAGCTAAAGCTTCCCCGTTAAAAGAAGCTGAACTAAGACTGTCAATATCTATCTGATATCCGAATTTTTCCTTAACATATAAGGTTAAAGCATTCATGGCGGCTTGGGTGTCATTCCGCGCTTCTTTTAGGTAATTATCGATAGAATCTTGAATCATTTCGCCAGCGGTGTTTACTATCCTATCTCGAAGATGAGGATCTCGAAGAATTCCATCCCTTTGGTCATAGATAAATTTCCGCTGTTGATTTAATACATCATCGTAGTCTAAAAGGTGTTTACGAATCTCAAAATTTCTTTCCTCAACTTTTTTTTGGGCTTTTTCTATACTACGGTTCAGCCAAGGATGATATATTGGCTCTCCCGCTTCCATTCCTATTTTGGACATAAGATTTTTTATATTCGTACCGCCGAATAGGCGCATTAATTCATCATCCATAGATATGAAAAAACGCGAACGGCCAGGGTCTCCTTGCCGTCCTGAACGACCACGAAGTTGGTTGTCTATACGTCGGCTTTCGTGCCTTTCGGTGCCTATAACATAAAGCCCGCCAACAGAACGTACCTTATCATAATCATCTCGCCATTTTTTGTACTCTTGCTCATAGGCGGAAACGTATTGTTCATTTGTGGCGTTTGTGCCTATCCGTTTGCGTGCGCGATATTCTGGGTTTCCGCCTAATTTTATATCGGTACCACGGCCAGCCATGTTAGTGGCTATCGTGACGGCACCATAAGCGCCCGCTTCAGCGATTATTATGGCTTCACGGGCGTGGTTTTTCGCGTTCAAAACCTCATGAGGAATACCACGGCGAGTTAATAGGGTAGCGATCTTTTCAGATTTTTCAATAGAAACAGTTCCCACTAATGTTGGTTGGCCGCGCTGGTGCGCATCAGCTATTTCCTCAGTTAAGGCGGCCCATTTGTCGCCCTCGTTAAGATAGACGATATCGTCCTCATCCATTCTCGCGACAGGTAGGTTTGTTGGAATAACAACAACGTCAAGATTATAGATTTTACTAAATTCCGTGGCTTCCGTATCAGCGGTTCCGGTCATGCCGGCTATTTTTTTATACAGCCTAAAGAAGTTTTGGAAGGTGATAGTCGCTAAAGTCCGATTGCGCTGAGCTATACGAATACGCTCTTTAGCCTCAATCGCCTGATGTAAGCCATCGGAATAACGACGGCCGTGAAGAATACGGCCGGTAAACTCATCAACAATTTGGACAAGGCCGTCTTGAACAACGTAGTCAACGTCGATATGAAATAATTTATGAGAACGTAAAGACTGCGTAAAATAGTGTATAAATTCAAAGTTTCCTTCATCAAACAGACTACCGGAAATTAAACCGCGTTTCTGAAGAAGTGATTCAATTTTCGTTAAGCCATCATTAGTGAATGAAACGTTTTTATTCTTTTCATTAATTTTAAAATCGCCAACGAGTTCCTCGCCTTGAGACTCATCGGGATATTCGCCGTTTTCTTTCTTTGTCACCTCAACAAGCTGGCCAACTAATTTATCGCATTCAGAGAATTTAAAAGTGTCGTCTTCAGCCGCGCCAGAAATAATGAGAGGCGTTCTGGCTTCATCAATCAGGATGGAGTCAATTTCGTCCACTATGCAAAAAATATGATCGCGCTGGACTCTACCTTCGATATCCCAACGCATATTATCCCGTAAATAATCAAAACCGAATTCGTTATTAGTACCATATGTGATATCAGCGTTATAATTAACGCGTCGTCGATCGATATCCATATCTGAAAGAATGGTACCAACGCTTATGCCAAGTAATTCATAAACCGGGCGCATCCAATCCGCGTCACGGGACGCTAGGTAATCGTTAACGGTAACGATATGAACACCAAGCCCAGAGATTGCGTTGAGATATGCGGCGCTGACGCTCATTAAGGTTTTGCCTTCACCAGTTTTCATCTCAACAATTTTGCCTTGATGAAGAACGATGGAACCTAGAACCTGAACATCATAGGGACGCTCTCCCAGCTTGCGACGAGCGGCTTCTCGAGCTAGAGCGAAAGCTTCCGGTAAGAGAGAATCCAAGCTTTCACCTGAGGCATAACGCTCTCGAAACGACTGTGTAACATGAGAAAATTCGGAATCAGCCAAACTGAGAGCCCAAGCTTCGCGTTCATTAACCGCATGAAGCAACGGAAGCATTTTTTTAAGGTCACGTTCGTGCTGGGATCCGAATACGGCTTTAACCAGCTTTTCTAGCATAGTCAGAATGTACTCGTTCTAGTCGCCGTTGACAAGCGCCGATGAGCCGTCTATCGTTTGACGATGATCCTTCAGCTTTTAGCCCTCAGTTTAAGCGTGATCTTGATATCATGCGGCGACGTGAGCCTTCCTCCTATAGAGCGCGAGAACTTATTTGATCTTACTATTGGTAGAATGGAAGATCAAATCGATCTTTTTTCTTTGGAAACCAGGGAAAGCGTTTTAAAAAGCCGTATCGTCATGAAAGATGGGATTTTCTATCTGTCGGATACTCATGGCGCTAAAGTTACCCGCTTCACTTCTTATGGCGATCTTTTATCAATGGTTTACAATCCAGAAACGAATCCGACCCCTTTGAACCTTTCTGATATTGATTCAGATGGCACCTTGTTAACCAGAAAAGCGGTGGCTTACCCATTAAATGAGCCTGGTTCAATAGCCGTGGATTCTCGTAATAATCTATACGTAGAGGACCGTTTACCTACTGATAGACGTATATATGATACTGAACGGAGAATGCTTTTTGATAGAATCGTACTTCGCTTTTCCGCTGATGGACAGGTTAAGGATTATTTAGGTCAAGAAGGGGTCGGTGGAACTCCTTTTACCAATATTGTTGAAATTAGTATTTCCGCTGAAGACGATCCTGTCGTAATCTGCAGAATAAGCGGAGGCTGGGATGTTTTTTGGTTTGACGCTGATGGTAATTTACTATTTATCATAAAAATTGAAGAAGCTGACCTGCCAAAAGTGGAGGGGAAAAACGCCTTGGTCTCGCTGGACAGTATCAAAGTCGCGCCTGATAAAAAAAATCTTTATGTAAAGGTTGATTATTATAACGATACAATAGACGCTTCCACGAATACGCGCGCCGGCATTGGTCATGATGCCTCAATTGTTTGGATTATGGATATCGCAACAGGCGAATTTGTTAAGCATGTTGATATTCCATTATTCGAGGCCTTTGAGACTCAAAATGGCCGCCGAAGCTCCTCTGAAAGAATCTATTCGTTTTTAGGAGTGGCGCGCGATGGTAAACTATTCTTTTTTTCGCCTGATTCAGGCGGTTATTCCATTTTTATGTTAGAGCTAAGTTCAAATGTTAGGAAAAGAGGCTTTATTCGGGTAGATGATAACGAACTCATATACAACACTTTTCATATATCGGGGAATGGCATTCTTTCGGCTTTGTTGGTTAGTGAGTTTGAAGCGTCCTTTGTCTGGTGGAGAACTGATCGCTTAATAGGGGAGCCTAGAGCGTGAAAGAAGATAAAAATCCAGAAAATGGCCCTAACGAACAGGGCGCAAATAAACCTGGCTATGTGTCTTCTATCGTTTCTGAAGATCTAAAAAAGAGTGATTTGCTCTATCATTATTCACGTGAACAAAGACTAGAGTCAGCCTCTCTATCCGTAAAAGAACTCTATGATTCTTCAAAAGTAGGGAAATCAGGTTTTTTTAGGCGGGCAATTTCCACAAAATCATCTAAATATATGCTTATTGTTTTGATGGTTCTTTTCGCGCTGGCTTTTTTTCTTCGATTTTTAGGAGTGGTTGAAAACACTAATGTGATACTAGCTGGAAACCGCTTGGTGATTGATTCAATACGTTATGAAGGCCGTTTATTTGTTTTTATCGATAAGACAGCTCAAGAAAACGCGTATACGGGAGCTGTTTATGTGTCCGTGAATGACGTCGCTCGGTCGCTTGTTCACTTTTCACAAAATATCGAAGAAAAAGTAGTCGCCGTTATAGAAACCTCTATTGTTGTTGAAGAAATTATCTTTTCAGCCGGTAACGAAATATTAGTATATAAAATAAAGAAATAATTGCTAAAAGTTGTATCTGTGGGGCCCTTTTCAGAAGGCGTTTGTTTTCGTGAGAAGCTCACGTTGCTTACCCCTCTGTTGACCGGAACGCGGCCTTCCGTTATGGTTAAGGAGCAAAAAGAGGAGTCCGATGATACAGTTTTATTTATTATCGATCCTACTCAACATAGTATCAGGCTATGCTTTAACGCAGGATAACGAGCTTCGCCCCGGAGTAATGGCGGGTATACGCGAGTTGCTTCAGGATGAAACCGTTCGCTTGATACTTGGCGTTCTTACAATGGTCGTAGGTTTCTTTAAGATTCTCTCCTGTACCCGTGGGGATGTTCCCGTAATTGGTGATTTATTGCCAGCGCTGGGCGGTTTAGCCGCGGGCTTTAGTTTGCTCTTTGACTTCTATAAGGCACGTTCTGGCATTAAGAATGAAAACGCTGAACGTATGGAAATGGTTTTCATTAAAAACCGCAGATGGATTGGGTATGGCGCTATGGTAAGCGCCTTTCTCCATTTTCTGTTCCCAGCGGTTATGTTTGTTTGAAATAAACAAGTGATAAATGGTTAACTAGTTTGTCTATGCCGTTGTCTCGCTCGGTAGCCGGTATACTACTAAACGATAAGCGCCTACTGATCGCTAAACGTCTACCTGGCGGTGATATGGGTGGCCGCTGGGAGTTTCCAGGCGGTAAGGTGGAAGTGTTTGAGGATGACAAGGTGGCCCTGATAAGGGAATTTAGAGAAGAGCTTGACATCACTATAAAAGTTGGTCGCCTTTTAGCGAGCGGTCAGTTTAAGAATCATGGTCATGAGGTTGTCCTCAATGCCTATGAGGTTTTTTCTGAAAATTATAATTTTCGTTTAGTCGATCACAGCGAGTGGCGTTGGGTATCTCCTGACGAGTTGAATACCTATTTACTCGCTGATTCGGATCGGACTCTAATACCTGACATTAAGCGTTCACTT
>CAZJJK010000019.1:0-38018 GCA_964546285.1 uncultured Treponema sp.
AAGCCGACCAACATCAACAACGTGGAAACCTGGTGCAACGTGCCGGTTATTATCGCTGGTGGGGGGGAAGCTTTTGCCGCTATCGGTACCAAAACCAGTCCTGGCACTAAGGTGTTTTCCTTGGTCGGTAAGGTCCGCAACACCGGTCTAGTGGAGTTGCCGCTCGGCACACGGCTTGACAGTATTGTTTATGGCATGGGCGGCGGCGCCGGCGCTCATAAAAAAATTAAGGCGGTTCAAACCGGCGGTCCTTCCGGCGGCTGCATTCCGCAGGATAAATTTGATGTTACGATGGACTATGAAGCCCTAGCCGCTATAGGCGCCATTATGGGGTCCGGCGGTATGGTCGTCATGGATAGTGATAACTGTATGGTAGACGTAGCCCGCTATTTTGTCGGTTTTACCGCTAGCGAGTCCTGCGGTAAGTGCGCGCCCTGCCGTGAGGGTTTGGCTCAAATGCTGAGAATCCTCAACGACGTGGCGGCGGGAAAGGCGACCGAGGCGGATCTGACGGAATTAGAGGAATTGGCTCATGTGATAAAGGACGCTTCCCTATGCGGGCTAGGTCAGACCGCGGGCAATCCGGTGTTGACCACCCTGGCGTATTTCCGCGAGGAATATGAACGCCATATTAGGGAAAAACGTTGCGATGCTGGCGTTTGCGAAGATTTGTATATCGCTCTTTGCGAAAATTCTTGCCCGATGCACATGAATATTCCCGCCTATCTGCAGTTGCTAAAGGAAGGTAAGCTGGAGGAGGCGTTTGAATCCACCCTGCGCGACAATCCTTTGCCGGGGACAATTGGACGGATCTGCCATTTCCATTGTCAGATGCGCTGCCGGCGCGACACTATCGACGAGTCGGTAGCCCAAGGCGAGATCCACCGCTATTTGGCTGACACCATGTATAAGATGGGCAGAGAGCGCGGCGTTTACGCTATGTTGGCCGCCGAAATTCCCGAGCCAAGCGGTAAAACCGTATCCATCATTGGCGCTGGCCCAGCCGGGCTTACTGCGGCTTTTTACCTGAGGCGGCTTGGCCACCAAGTTACCATCTATGACGAGCATGAAAAGGCCGGCGGAGTGCTTCGGTACGGCATACCCGCCTACCGCTTGCCTCGCTCTGTCTTGGATAAGGAATTAAAGCTTTTCTCAAAGCTCGGTATCCAATTCTGCTTAGGCGTAAAAATAGGTAAGGGCGTTACTATAGATCAATTGTCCAAGGGTAGCGATGCCGTGCTTGTGGCTATCGGCGCTCAAGGCGATCTCAGCTTGAATATACCCGGCGAGGATGCCGAAGGGGTCTATCCTGGGTATCAGTTCCTTGAGAGGTTCAATAGTCAGAAAACGCCGCCGCCGGGCAAAAAGGTGCTTATCATTGGCGGAGGGAATGTCGCTATTGACGCGGCGCGCACCTTGATTCGTCTCGGCAGTTCGGTCACGGTGGCCTACCGTCGGACTCGTGAGGATATGCCGGCTAATAGCGAAGAGTTAAAAGGCGCCGAGGAAGAGGGCATAAGCTTTGTTTATATGATGCAGCCGGAGGCTATCCTAAGCGATGAGGCTGGCAAAGTCAGAGCTGTCCGTTTTCAAAGGATGAAGGCCGGGCGAATCGATAAGACCGGCCGGCCCCATCCGCTTCCCACCGGGGAGTTCCAAGAAATAGAAGCGGACGCGGTGCTTGTGGCCGTGGGTGAAAAGGTCGTCAATAGCGGCTTGACGCTTGATGGCATAAAACAATCGCGGTCCGGCGCATTTACGGTGGACGCTTTCAGTTTTAAAACCGGCGCGGCGAATATCTATGCCGCCGGCGACGCGGTAAGCGGTCCAGCCACCGCCGCCGAGGCTATGGGCCAGGCTAAACGCGCCGCTCTGGCGATAGACAGGGCGCTGACAGGTCAGGATCGATCCCTCTTGCTAGTAAAACAGTTCGATTACAAGAATACCGTTCCCTTGGAACCGATGGGCGGACATCAGAACCGGGCTCCGCGCTTGGCGCTTGATGAACGACGCCAGAATTTCCAAGAGATAAACCTCGGGTACAGCGGAGACCAAGCCAGGGATGAAGCTTTCCGTTGTCTGCGTTGCGATGTGTGCGCGCGTTAAAAGGATGCGATATGAGCGATAAAACCATAAATCTGACCATCGATAGCCGCGCCTACGCGGTTCCCGCCGGCTCTACCCTTTTGGAGGCGTGCCGCTTAGCCGGTATCGACATACCCACGCTCTGCCATTTGCCGGAAGTGTCATCCAACGCGTCCTGCGGTCTTTGCGTGGTGGAGGTTCAGGGCGCTAAAAGCCTGGTCCGGTCCTGCGTCCAAAAGGCGGCGGAAGGCATGGTTGTCAAAACAAACGGCCGCCGCGTGGAAACCGCCCGGCGGACAGCCTTGGAATTGCTTTTAGCCAACCATCCCGATGATTGTCTCTCCTGTTCTCGTAATGGCTCCTGCGAACTCCAAGCTATGGCGGAGCGTTTTTCGTTGCGCGGCCGGCGTTTTCCGAGAACCAGGCCCCGGGGGACGGTGGACGAAACCAGCCCGGCCTTAGTCCGCGATAACGATAAGTGCATACTGTGCGGCCGCTGCGTGGCCGTCTGCCGCGAGGTTCAGACAGTTTCAGCCATCGATTTTGCCGGGCGTAGTCAACGTACCCATATCGCGACCTTTATGGATGGCGCTATGTCCGGATCGGTCTGCGTCTCTTGCGGCCAATGCACTTTAGTTTGTCCCACCGGCGCCCTGACCGAGCGCGATCAAGGCCGGCAAACCTTTGACCTTATCGCCGATCCGGCTATGACCGTCGTTGTTCAGACAGCGCCGGCTATCCGCGCCTCGTTGGGTGAAGCCTTAGGTATGCCCAGCGGCAGCCTGGTGACCGGTAAGATGGTCGCGGCGCTGCGGCGTCTTGGTTTTGCCAAGGTATTTGATACACAATTCTCCGCTGATCTGACCATTATGGAAGAAGGACACGAGCTATTGCATCGGCTTAAAACGGGCGGCGCCTTGCCTATGATTACAAGTTGTTCCCCCGGGTGGATTAGCTTTATCGAGACCTTCTATCCTTCTCTTGTCGCCCATGTGTCTTCCTGTAAATCACCGCAACAGATGTTTGGCGCGGTCGCTAAAACCTATTGGGCGGACAAGGCTGGAGTGGACCCGTCTAAAATGAGGGTGGTTTCCATCATGCCTTGCACCGCTAAAAAGTTCGAGGCTGGAAGGCCGGAATTCTCCGGTGCGGCTTCATGGTGGGCTCAAAAAAGGAGCCCCAATCAGCCGGGCGAGAATCACGGCAGCGGCTTATACGCCGATGTCGATATCGCGCTTACCACGCGCGAGCTGGCGCGGATGATACGGTACGCCGGCATCGATTTTGATGTCCTTCCCGAAGAGGATTTTGACGATCCCCTTGGCGAGAGCACCGGCGCCGCGACTATTTTCGCCAACACCGGCGGCGTCATGGAGGCGGCCGTTCGGACGGTGTATGAGGTGGTGACCGGTAAAGCGATGCCCAATTTGGAGCTTACGCCCGTTAGGGGTATGGATGGCATAAAGACAGCGGAATTGTCGCTTGACGGAACAGCCGTGCGCGTGGCGGTAGCGCATACTCTTAAGAACGCTAGGACCATATTGGAAGAGATCGCCGCTGGTACCTCGCCTTACCATTTCGTCGAGATTATGACTTGTCCTGGCGGCTGCGTTGGCGGCGGCGGTCAGCCGCTCCTGCCTTCCGCGGAAAAACTGCGGCAAAGACAGGAGGCTATCTACCGTGAAGACCAGCGCCTTCCTATCAGAAAATCCCATGAAAACCCCGCCATACTCGCTCTTTATAAGAATTTCCTAGGCGAGCCCTTGGGGAAAACGTCACACGCTCTACTTCATACACACTATAAAAAACGAGTGGTTTAGCCGATGGGGGCCGCCGTAAGGCGGCCCTTCGTCTTGCTACTGAATACGGCGCGTGGTAATTTACCGGCCATGGATAAAACGAATTCTCATAAAGCGGCGGTCTTCCTTTTTTGCTTACTCTTTTCTTTATTAAGCGGTTTTAGCGCTTCGGCCCTGGAGCGGGTTTCCGGCGACCAGCTGATGTTGGCGGCTGAGCCCATATTTGTCGGAAAAGAAGCGTTTATTGACCGGATAGCGCTTAGAACGGGAGCGGAGCGCGACAGCGTCGGCTTGGTTCTTTCAGGCGGTTCGGCGCGGGCCTTTGCCCATATCGGCGTTTTGAAACGGCTGGAGGAAGCCGGCGTCGTGCCGGACTTTATCGTCGCTAATTCCATGGGTTCCATTATCGGTCTTTTATACGCCGCCGGTCTTTCGCCGGATCAAATCTTTAGCATAGTGACCAGCACTGATTTAGCCGCCCTGTTTGAACCGACGCTGCCTTTGGCGGGCGGCGTTTTGGACCCAAGCCGTTTTAGCGATCTTGTACATCTCTATGTCGGGGACAAGCGATTGGAGGAGCTTCCAATCCCTATCATGATATCCTGCGAGGATTTACGGTCAAAGCGCGAAATTCGTATAGCCAGCGGCGATTTTATCACTGTGCTCTTAGCCGCTTTCGCGCTTCCCGCTATTTTTCCGCCGGTGGAGTTCGATGGTTTTCTCCTTATAGACGGAGGCGTAACCAAGCTCGTGCCGCTAAGCGCGGCCATGGAATTTTCCGATAAGGTGATCGTATCAAGTACCTTTTATGATAATAAATCGCTTAATTTGCGAAATCCTATAGTCGTTCTAAATAGCGCCATCGATATTGGTAAGCGCCGCGCCGGCGTGTCTGATTTGCTAGCGTATCCAGAAGCGCTCTGGATACGCTGCGCCGTTGAATCCTATTCGTTTATGGCCTTTGACAAGTCAAGCGAATTGGCCGAAATAGGCTATCGTTCCGCCGACGCCCACGCGGAGGCTTTGACAGCTTTCGCCTTTGGCGGGGTAGATAGCGCCTTAACGCGAATACGCGGGAAGCTGGATACAAGGATTGATTCCGGCCGCCAGATTTGGGCTCCCTTTAATAGAGCGCCGGCCGACAAAGCGGTTTTCGCCATAGCGCCGTTTATAAGCTCCCTCTCTTATCCGCTGGACGGGTATCGTTTGAATGACAGCGTATTCGCCGGCGTCTCGGCCGCTTTTCGTTGGTCGGGTTTTTCTTTTTCACTCCGTGGTGGAAGCGATTGGCGTCCCTATGACAAGTCCGATTTTCTGCCCTCCGCCGCCGTTTCATTTTTAGGTGATTTGCTTCCTTTCCTTAGCTTGGAAGGCTTAGCTGTGGCTTCCTGGGACAAACCGTCGCTTGAGCCTTATCCTTCTTGGTATTGGCGCGGCGCTGTACGCGCGGTTTCGCCTGCCAGTTTTGGGCGTTTGGAAGCGTTTTCCATTTTTGAAGGTGTAGCGGGACGTGACCTCGCCAAACGGCTCCTAACAAGCGGAGCGGCTTATAAATGGGTTTCCGACCAAAATTCTTCATCTGACGCGGGCGCTGTTTTAGGTGAAGCGGCCCTTGAGGCTGGCCATGAATTGTCGGGCGCCTGGGACACTCACGCTTTATGGGCTTATATGAGCTTGGGCTTATCGCCATTCCCGCTTAGCGCGGCGCCCTTAACTATCCGGGGCCGCGGTCTGGCCCGTATAGCCTTGGGAGGGAAGGCCGCCGCCTATTATCTATCCGATCCTGTCAGCGCCTCTGATAGCTCGTTTGTTGACGATATAGGCGCCGCCCTCTATGGTGCGGGCCTTTCTTTGGGCTGGGAACCGGGAACGGCCTCCCTCTCCCTCGCTGAACTCCTTATTCTCCGCCGCCCGGCTTTTAGCGCGTTTTCCGATGTGTTATGGGCAGGGAATGGTTTCTCGGTTCCAAAAACGGCCAGCCTAGGGTTTAGGGTTAGTACGGAGTTGTCTCTTTTAGGCTTGCAATCTTCGCTTCTAACGCTGGAAACCGGCTATGACCTTATCAACGCCGTTCCCTATGCGCGAGTTTTTATGGCTCCATAAAGGAAATGACTAAGAGTGTGCCTATTAAAAATTGAGATATAGGCAAACCCTCTTTTTAACCGCGTCATAAATTTTATACCGCCGTTAATTACGATTGCCAGGTCCTTGGGCTGGGGAGTATAGTAAGGGAACCATTAACAAAGGCAGGTGCGGCATGAATGAGCAAACGCGCGATATAGCCAAAAGAATTAAGGAATTACGTGATATTGACGGCGTATCCCTTGAAAGCGTCGCCAAGGAACTGGAGATAAATCCCGTGCTATACGAATCATGGGAGAGCGGCGCCGCCGATATCCCTGTCGGCGCCTTATTTGAGATAGCCAGCCGCTTTAGGGTTGATCTTACCGAGCTTATTACGGGTGAGGCTCCTCGGCTAAAAACCTATTGTCTTACCCGCGCGGATTCCGGTCCTGAAGTTGAGCGTCGTACGCCGTATGCCTATCGCAGTTTGGCCGCCAATTTTACACATCGCAAGGCCGAGCCCTTTATCGTGGAGGCCGGACCGGAAACGGAACATCGGCCTATCGAATTGAATACCCATCCCGGACAGGAATTCGATTATGTCATAGAAGGCCGCTTGCTTGTGTCCGTAGGAGGGCATGAACTTGAGCTTAGGGAAGGCGATTCGCTTTATTACGATTCAGGCGAAGCTCATGGCATGAAGGCCCTGGGCGGCGCGCGCGCTCGTTTCATAGCCGTTATTCTGTAGGAGGGAATATGCTTGAAAATTATGTCAACTCTATCAATTTTTCCTCCTATGAGGAATTCGCGCAGAATTTTTCCGTTAAGGCCCCAGAAAATTTTAACTTTGCCTATGATGTCATGGATGCTTTGGCGCGGGATTCCGGCGGCGAGCTCGCCTTGGTTTGGCGCGATGAAAGAGGGGCTTCAGCGGATTTTACGTACGCCGAACTTCAACGCTTAACAAATCAGACGGCTAATGTTTTTAAAGCGGCGGGTATCGTCAAGGGCGATCCTGTCATGTTGATTCTTAAACGCCGTCCCGAATATTGGCCCTGCCTTTTGGCCTTGCATAAATTGGGCGCTGTCGCTATACCGGCTACACATCTCCTTACAGTAAAAGATATTATATATCGATGTAAGGCCGCGGATATCAAAATGATAGTCTGTGTGGACGATAAGGCGGTAATGTCGGCGGTTGACGAGGCCCAGGCCGAAGCGCCGACGCTTAAGGTGAAAGCGTTTACCCGTTCCTGCCATTCGGATCCCAATGCCGATCCCGCCCCCGGCCTGAGCGGTTGGGCGGATATGAAGCGAGCGGTGGCCGCCGCGTCCGATATCTTTAAGCGGCCGGAAGGAGAGGCGGCCGCGGGCGGAAATGATAGTATGCTGCTCTACTTTACCAGCGGCACAACCGGCATGCCTAAAATGGTCCAGCATAATTTCTTTTATCCGCTGGGCCATATCGTTACGGCTAGATATTGGCAGCAAGTGAAGCCGGGCGGCCTTCACCTAACCTTAGCCGATACCGGTTGGGCTAAGGCCGCTTGGGGCAAAATTTACGGCCAGTGGCTCTGCCGTTGCGGTGTCTTTGTTTACGACTACGACCGGTTTCAGCCGAAAGAATTACTTAAAATGGTGGCTGACAACAAGGTAAGCTCGTTTTGCGCGCCGCCGACTGTTTACCGCTTTTTAATTAAGGAAGACCTATCAGCTTACGATTTTTCCGCGCTGGAGCACTGCTCTGTCGCTGGGGAACCCCTCAATCCGGAGGTTTATCAACGCTTTAAGGCGATGACCGGCTTAAAGCTTATGGAAGGTTACGGGCAGACCGAATTAACTCTGGTGCTGGCAACCTTCCCCTGGATGGAACCTAAGCCAGGTTCTATGGGCAAGCCGGCGCCTGGTTACGATATAGACCTGGTTAGGGAGGATGGCGGTTCTTGTGAGCTTGGCGAGGAAGGCCAGCTTGTGGTCCGGACGGATCAGCGACAACCGGCCGGTATGTTCCTTGGCTATTACCGCGATCCGGCGCTTACCGCGAGCGTTTGGCATGATGGGGTGTACTATACCGGCGATATGGCGTGGCGGGATGAGGACGGGTATTTTTGGTTTGTTGGCCGCGCTGATGATGTTATAAAAAGCTCCGGCTATAGGATCGGTCCCTTTGAGGTGGAAAGCGCTTTGCTTGAGCATCAGGCGGTGTTGGAGTGCGCTATTACCGGGGTGCCAGATCCCGACCGCGGTATGGCGGTGAAGGCTAGCGTCGTTCTGGCAAAGGGCTGGGCTCCCAGCGATAACCTGAAACGGGAATTGCAGGACCATGTCAAGAAGACGACGGCGCCATACAAATATCCTCGGATTATAGAATTCGTAGCGGAGCTGCCCAAGACTATTTCAGGCAAGATACGCAGGGTGCAGATTAGAGAAGAAAGCGAGACGCGCTGAAAAAGCTGGGCTGAATATACCGCGCGGTTCGTATCGGCTTAATAAAGTACGATCAAAGCCTTATTTTTACCGGGGAAGGTAGAGCGCCTCACAGTTTCGCCGCTTAACGCGCTACGCCGAATTGGGTACAGTAGCGGTGGAGGCCGTTATGCCGCGCATCAAGCTTTTTGACGACCGCGCCTTCTATAAACAACTTTTTGCTATCGCGTCGCCGATAATGGCGCAAAATTTAGTCAATGCCCTAGTCAACTTATTGGACACGACGATGATAGGCCAACTGGGAACGACGGCGATAGCTGGGGTTGGGCTAGGAAACCAAATATTTTTCTTTTATATGATCCTAACCTTTGGTATTGTGTCCGGCGGTTCTGTCTTTGTCGCCCAATATTGGGGCAAGGGCGATGTCCATGGCATACGACACACGACCGGCCTTTGCCTCTTTCTGGCCCTTGTCCCGGCCTTGTTATTTACCGCCTTCTGCGCCCTATGGCCGGAAGAGCTCATCGGTATATTCTCCCGCGATTCCGACGTTATCGCCGCCGGCGCTGAGTATCTCCGCGCCGCCTCGCCCCAATTTGTGCCTTTTTCCATTGGCTTTGTCCTTACTCATATCATGCGTTCTACGGAGCGGGTTCGTCTGCCGATGGTGACAACCATGATCGCGTTATCGCTTAACGCGATTCTGAATTATCTATTGATTTTTGGTATTGGGCCGTTCCCAGCCCTTGGCGTTTCAGGCGCCGCTATCGCAACGGTTATTTCCCGTTGCTTGGAAACCCTGATAATACTCATCGCCGTCCGCTGGCGGCGCTATGAATTCGCGATGGCGCCTAGGGAGCTTTTTCGCTTCAATGCGGCGTTTGCGGCACGTTATTTCAAGATAGCCGTTCCGGTAATGGTCAACGAATTCATTTGGTCTTTAGGCATTACTATACAGAGCGTTATTCTGGCACGCACCCATACCGATGCCATCGCCGCCTTTAATATCGTTAACACCGTTTCTCAATTGACCTGGGTATTCTTTATCGGCTTAGGAAACGGTATTGGAGTGATGATAGGAAAGCGCATAGGTGAGGGGCAGGGCTCAAGCGCCAGACTTTACGCCAGCCGGATAGCGCGTTTCGCGCCTCTAATGGGCGCTGTTTTCGGTCTCCTGCTCTTTGGCTTAGCCCGTTTTCTGCCGTTTTTCTTTAAGGTGGAGGCTTCGGTCTTCGCCATCGCCAATGCCATGTTCCTAATTATGGCTATCGCTTATCCGCTGCGCGCCCTTAATATGGCTATCGTTATCGGCGTTTGCCGAGCCGGCGGCGATACCGTGTATTGTGTATTTATCGATGTGTTTTTCATGTGGACTGTCGCTCTGCCGGCCGCGGCCCTGGCTTCCTTTATTTTTGGGGCTCCGGCGATAGTGGTCTATCTCTTTCTTCAATTTGAGGAACCGCTAAAGGCGATTATCGGTCTGTCGCGGCTACGTTCGGGCCGCTGGCTTCATGATGTTACGAGAGACGATAAGCCGCTTGCTTAAGCGCGGCGAGACATAGGCCGGCAAGGAAAAATCGCGGGCTGACACTGAAATAGTGAATAAGGACGGCAAAGAAGGCTGGTTCTTTGTTTTCTATATCGATTGGAGCAGGGGACTTTTAAAAGCTGATTCAGAAAAATATTTGTTCTTGAGGTTCTTGCAAAAGTCGGTTACTTTCGCAAGAACCTCTCACAGTTTTATTGCGAGGGTTATTATCTACATACAATACAAATAATAGCAATAAAACTGCGCTTGCAATTATTGTCGGCTTTTAAAAGTTGAAGACTTTTGAAAGCGACTCTCTTGTATAAGCTATTTGGAAAATAGTGAATTGTCATTGATGGATTTCCTCTAAAAATAGCTCGTCACAAGATGGCTTGTGCGCCTATAGTAAAGCGATAATTTTGAGTCTGATCGTGGGAAACAGCCCGAAACGCTGCTTCTCTTCCCTTTATGTTTTCTGTTCATGCCAGCTTCTTGAGTGGTAGTCTTTCTTTTCGCTAAATTCATAAGCGTTTTGGCGGAAGTCTAAATTTTCTGGACCGCGATTAGCCAAAAATTAATATCTCTCCACATCCCCAGCCCCCTAAATCCTCGCCCGCCGGCGTTACTCCGGTCATACACCTAAGGTGACGCTGTGTTTCATGATCACGGTATACAATTAAAAGTAAAAAATTAAGGATTATTTACCCTTTTTTGTTTTTAATTTGATGAAATATGTTTCGAAGCGGCTTTTTTTGTCTTTTCCGCCTTGACGCCTCCATAATTACGCGCGTAAATAAGCGGTGAATTCGGATTAGGCGTTTCCCAATTCAGGGACCATGCTTTTTGCCAGTTGAACGTGTAGCCGTGAAGGTTTTTATGCCCAGGTTTTACCATGAATTATCATATAGCGGCTACTTTTTAGGTTTTGTTTTCGCTATCGGAAGCCTTATCCAATTGATCCTTGGTATCGCGTTTCACAATTACGGTTTTCTCGAATTAGCGTTGAAACCGCCCTTACTGAGTTGCTATGTCACCATAATTCTGATGCTATTGAGCGCCCGCTGGCGCCGCTTAGCTATCCTCCAGCCCCTCTTCCTATTGCTCGTTCTGCCTATCCCTTTATTTGAAAGTTATACTTCTTTCTACAGCTTAGGCTCCTATGTTTGCGCGATAATCTTATTTCACAAGGGCGGTTTTCTAAAAAAAAGACGCGTGGTAAAAATAATACTGCTTTTAGCGTACCTCTATGTGGTCGAAATAGCGGCGATCCTTCATTCGACTGGCGATATTGTTTTCGCTCTTAGTCCGGTCCTTGTCGTCTCGGCCTTTTTGGCTTTCCTCTACTTGTCGTTCAAGGATAAAGTGATCGTCTATCTAGAGGAGGCCAAGCCGAGGCTGTCTTTGTCGGCTTGCGGCTTATCGGCCATGGAACAGGCGTATGTCCAGCGTTTGATCGTCGGCGATACCATGAAGGAAATAGCGTATAACGCGGGAATATCCGAATCTACGGTAAGGAATTCCTTATCCAGGGTTTATAAGAAACTGAAGGTCGCCGATAAAACGGCTCTTATCGCCTATTTGTCTCGCTTCAATTTAGAGAATTAATAGATGCGCGCTTAAAAGGCGCGGGGCCTACAGCCGCTTGGCGATAGCGTCAACAAAATCCCAGGAATCAAGGATACGCCGTGGCGCTGGATTGGCTAAACGCGCTAGATCGCCGGTCATCTCGCCTTCCTCTATCGTATCCAAAGTCGCTTTTTCAAGCCGATGAGAAAAGGCTTTGAGTTCTGGAAGTTCGTCCAGTTCAGCTCGTTTTGTTAAGGCCCCTGTCCACGCGAAAATCAAAGCCACGGGGTTGGTGCTGGTTTTTTCACCATTTTTCCAGCGGTAATAATGTTGTTGAACGGTGCCATGAGCGGCCTCGTATTCAAACGCGCCTGAAGGCGAAACTAAAACGCTGGTCATCATAGCCAAGCTGCCGGAGGCGCTGGCTATCATATCGCTCATGACGTCGCCATCGTAATTTTTGCAGGCCCAGAGCATGCCGCCCTCGCCTTTGACAACGCGGGCTACAGCATCATCAATCAGAGTATAGAAATAGCTAATTCCTACCGCTTCGCAGGCTTGTTTGTATTCCCGTTCGTACACATGAGCGAAAATTTCCTTAAAACGGCCATCATAGACCTTGGAAATAGTATCTTTTGACGCGAACCAGATATCTATTTTTTCCTCAAGCGCGTAGATGAAGCAGGCTCTGGCGAAACTTTCTATAGACGCGTCGATATTATGTATTCCCTGAGCGATGCCGGGGCCCTTAAAGTCCGCCACCCTTATTCGGCTTTCTTTCCCCTCGGCGCTGGTATACACCAGTTCCACCTTGCCTGGCCCAGGAATGGTCAGTTCGGCGGCCTTGTATACATCGCCGTACGCGTGGCGTCCAATGACGATAGGCTTGCGCCAGCTTGAAACTGTCGGCTTAATGTTTGAGACGCTAATGGCTTTGCGGAAAACGGTTCCATCTAGGATAGCCCTGAGCGTGGCGTTTGGGCTGGGATGAAGGTGTTTTAGCTTGTATTCTACCCCGCGAGCGGCGTTTGAAGTGATAGTAGCGCATTTTACGCCAACGCCCAGGCGCTTAACGGCATCCGCCGCTTTTACGGTTATTTCATCATCGCTATTATCGCGGCTTGTAAGGCTTAAATCATAATACTCCGTTTGTAGATCGATAAAGGGAAGGAGGAGCCGCTCTTTGATTAAGGCCCAAAGCACTCTTGTCATTTCATCGCCGTCTAGCTCGGCTATGGGTGTTTTCATTTTGATAGGGATCATGGCCGCTCCTCATAAATCTATCCAATTGTTTTGTATATATATGTAAATCTAAAGGCTTGTCAACGCATAGCTTCATGATATAATGCGCGAAAGAGAGCGTAAGGAATCCGAATGTCGGCATCTAAGCCAGGCTCCGTGCCCCACACAAAACCGGGTCCTCTGCCCGTAAGAACCACCAGCGGGCGGGAACGAAAGCGTTGCCTCGATATGCGAGCGCGCATCGTTCTTAACGATGCTGGAACTAGGCTCTTTTTAAGTCGAATACCAACTTTGCATCGTTTTGATGGCGTGGATGGCGAGGCGCATTATGGTTTTAGGCTCAGAACCATCGATATGCCCTGGCTCCGCCGCCTTCTGCTGTCGAATCTTCTGGATAAGGCCGAATTTCCGGTTAGTGATGTAGGCTCCGTAAAAGGCGACCTGGGCGATCTGTCTAAGCTGGTAATCTTTTCCTTGCTCTACAACCGTTTCCGTTCAGCGGTAACCGCCCGCGCGGTTGACAGTGACGTGATTAGGCGATGGAATCGTCTCCATCCCCATCAGGCCATGGATGCTCAAAACGCCGCTTCCACGCCAGAATTACGATCGGCTCTCTCTTCCAGGTTGACGGCCATCGATGAGATTAAAAGGGAAATTTTAATTCCCGTGCTGAAAGACCTAAGATTGGATGAAAAACGTTCATCCGAGGATAGGCATCGCTTGGAATATTTCGCCAAGGATCTGCTTCAGCACATGGATCCGCTTGTCTTTTTCGTATTGATGGGCAGCCCGCCGCAAATCCGGCAAAGTATTGAAAGCGATATCTCCAAAGAGTTGGAAGCTTGTTTGGATAAGGCGGATTTAGCCGATTACCTTACCTTGATGGTTTTGGAAATAATGAGCGCGGCCGAGCGCTCCACCTTGATAGAGTTGGCTGGGCCGACGATAGCGCCGATGAAGTTAAGAGCGATGCTAGAGAATCCTCATGATCGCAATCTGCTTCTCGCGCGTTTACCCAACGGTTTAGGCTCCGCCATGGTTTGGTCCTTGTCCAGCCGCTGGTCGCTTGGGCGTTGGCGGTATCGATTACGTCTTAGTTTGTTTGATGGTTCAAGTTCCTATGAGGATTCCAAGCGTTTATTTGAGGAGCGCGGTCGTTTAACGGTTGGTGACCGTAGCTTGAAGGAATTCTATGATTCAGGTAGCGGCCCCTATGGCGACGATGGCCTTGGTTGGTATTACCTGTCTTTTCTCGGAGACGCCTGCCAAAATATGGGTGTTGGCTTTGAGGCTTCGGTACGGGAAAGAACGGGGAAGGGGACAGCCGCCGTAAATCTTGTTTTCGTCTTTTAGCTATTATTTGTATTGTATGTAGATAATAATCATCGCAATAAAACTGTGAGAGGTTCTTGCGAAAGTAACCGACTTTTGCAAGAACCTCAAGAGCCTTTCTCTTGATAAGGCTCTAAGCTCAGTTCAACCGCTTTTTTAACGATATTCGTACAAATAGCGCTATGTACCTGTCGTTTATTAGCCTCATCACGGCCTTCGCTGGTGCTGAGATCACATTGTATTAGGTCCCGGCAATCGATAGCGCCAAATTCTTCGCTAAAGCGGGCTATAAGCGTGGCCGCTTCGGCATAAAGCGCGTCCTTTTGTTCAGGGCTGGCTTCCGAAGAAGCTTTTCGCAGGCCTAGGGCTAAAAGGACGCCGGAAAGGGCGCCGCAAACAGCCCCTGTTCTAGCCACCCCGCCGCCAAAAGCCGAGGCGATTTTTAGCGCCGTGCTTTCGTCAAGACCCAGCTCAACCGCTAGGGGCGCGAAGCATGATTGGGCGCAATTATACCCAGACGCGAAAAATTCCGCCGCCCTGTCAGAGAGTTTTTCCTTGTTCATAGTGTACTCCGGAGTTTTTTCCCGCGATGAGGAATGATAATAAAGCCAAGGCCGCGGAAACGATAATGCCAGCCAGGGGTAAAACTTGGGCGGCCAAGCCGGTACTGAAACTGCCGCCCATGCCCATGGCGTAGCCGATAACAATCGCCGCGACAAAGAGCGGCCCATTCGGCCTGCGACCAGAAACTCCGTCTTTATCGAATTTGGCGTACATAAGGGCCACAAATAAAGCTGGCACCAAACCGGCCGTATATCCATTGTAGGTTTTCATAATCAGGCCAATGATATCGGTTTCAAAGACGGCGATAAACATACCGATTAGGGCCACCAAGGATATCCAAAGCCTTGTCATGCCGACTGACGGTTTTTTAATAAGGTCGTTTTGGACTATCGCGCCGGCCGTGAATAAAACCGTATCGGAAGTGGAGACTATAGCGGCTAATAGGCCAAAGACTAAAAGCACGCCAAGTACTGTTGGCAGAGCTGTCTTCGCGATAGCGTTTAGCGGGTCAAGCCCGCCGCTGTCAAAACCGCTGGCCCGCGCCCATAAGCCGATGAACGTCATGATAAAGGCAAACACGAGCATTCCGCCGCCGCTAAAAAAGGAGGATTTTCGAGCGTTGTCAGCGGTATCGGCGGATAGGAGCCGGGAGAACATCATGGGGCAGATAAAATAGGAGCCGCCCATCACCACGATATAATAGATAAGATCGATGGGGCCAAAATCCGAGGTGAATAGGTCAATTACAATAGGGCCAGCCGGTGGTCTGGCCGCATAAAGCCATATCAAAGATACGATTACGGCAATCGCTAAAACGCCGAATTGGAAAAGATCGGTTCGCAGCACCGATTTTTGACCGCCGATAAGGGTATACACCGTGATAGTGACCGCGGCTATCAATACGGCCGGTTCGTGGGCAAGTCCCACAAGCGTACCTAAAACCCTTGCTACCGCGACGAATTGCGACGCCGCTATACCGATCCAGGTTATAAGTACTATAAGGGATGTTACGGTTCTCGCGGCCGGGACCGCGCTTTTTTCCGCCAGTTCGGCCAGGGTTAGGGCGCGGCTTGCCCTGACTTTCCGTGATAATAGGGCGCCTTGGGCAAAATGAGCGAAAGCGCCGGCGGCGACAAACCAAAAAGCGCAGAAGCCGAGTGTGCTGGCCTTTTGGACGGTTCCGATAGTGATGCCGCCGCCAATCGTTGAGGCTAACATTGACGCCGTCACAAAAAGCTTTTTTTGGTTTCTATCCGCCACAAGAAATTCTTCCATATTCGCTTGACGCCTATAACTGTAAACCGCTACGGCAAGCAGGGCGATAGCGTACGCGACAAGAGAAAGGGTTACTGTCATAATAAACCCCCTTTTAGGCGTATTGTATGGCGGGGCTTAGCTTCTATCAAGGGTGCTATGGGAGAGATGCAAATCTTTCGCCACGTTTATGTTGTTGAGGCGGCGCGGCCGCTTCACCATATCGCCGTTTTATGTCATTTATAGGGCTTGTATTTGTAGGAGGCTATATGAATGCTATAGTTACCGTTGTAGGCGGCGATAAAGTCGGAATCATCGCTAAGGTAAGCGCTTTTTTAGCGGATAGAAATGTCAATATAGAAGATATTACCCAAACCGTTCTTTCGGGCAATTTCGTGATGATGATGATGGTGGACTTAGCCGCCGCGACCCAGCCGCTCGCGGAACTAAAGAAGGAATTGACGGCCCTGGGCGAGGCGATGAATGTTTCTGTCAGTATGATGCATGAAGGCGTATTCAGCGCCATGCATAGAATTTAGGATAGCGTTATGGTTTTTACACCCTTTGAGATTAAAGAAACCGTGGATATGTTTCTTAGATATAAACTTGATATTAGAGCTATAACTTTAGGCGTGTCTCTCGTGGATTGCGTGTCTTCCCACGGCGATAAAACGCGCTCCCAAATAAGGGAAAAATTGATCCGACTGGCTGGTCCTTTAGTTTCGGTCGGTGAGGCGATAGAAGCTGAATACGGCATACCCATCATCAACAAACGGGTGTCCGTAACGCCGATCGCCCTGGTGGCCGCGGCATCAAAAGAAACGGACTATACCCCATACGCGCTAACGCTTGACCAATTGGCTAGGGAAGTGGGAATAGATTTTGTCGGCGGCTTTTCGGCTTTGGTCCAAAAAGGAGCGACAGCTAGCGATAATACCCTTATTAGCTCCATTCCCCGCGCATTGGCGGAAACTGAGAGGGTTTGCGCTTCCATCAACGTCGCCAGTACCAAAAGCGGTATCAATATGGACGCCGTACGGGAAATGGGTCGCGTCATTAAAAAAGCGGCGGCCTTAACCGCGGATCGAGACGGTTTGGCCTGCGCTAAGCTTGTGGTCCTCTGCAACGCGCCGGAGGACAACCCCTTCATGGCCGGCGCCTTTCATGGAGTAGGCGAGGGTGACGCTAGCCTCAATGTAGGCGTCTCAGGTCCCGGCGTCATCAAAGCGGCTCTGGAGGAGTATCGCGGCGCGTCCTTTGATGTGGTAGCGGATGTTATTAAGAAGACAGCTTTTAAGATAACTCGTATGGGCCAACTTGTGGGGATGGAAGCGGCCCGCCGTTTGGGCGTTCCTTTCGGGATACTGGACCTATCCTTAGCGCCGACCCCCGAAGTGGGCGATTCAGTGGGGAGGATTTTAGAGGAATTAGGTTTAGGCAGCGCCGGGACTCACGGTACAACCGCGGCGCTTGCCATGCTTACCGATATGGTTAAAAAAGGCGGCGTTATGGCCTCTACCCATGTAGGCGGTCTGTCCGGCGCTTTTATTCCCGTTTCCGAGGATGAGGGCATGGTCGCCGCTGTCCGCGCTGGCTCTATCGGTCTGGATAAATTAGAAGCGATGACTTCCGTATGTTCGGTCGGTTTAGATATGATCGCGCTGCCCGGCGATACGAGCGAAACTACCTTGTCGGCTATTATAGCCGATGAAATGGCTATAGGAATGATTAATAATAAAACGACAGCGGTTCGCGTTATTCCGGTCCCCGGCAAAAAAGCCGGCGAATGGGCTCAATTTGGCGGACTGCTTGGCGCTTGCCCCATTCTTCCAATAAACGGTTTTTCCAGCGCCGCTTTTATTGAGCGGGGAGGTCGTATCCCGGCTCCCATCCATAGCTTTAGAAACTGAGACGCTAAAGGAGCGTCCTTATTTGCCCCTTGTTAGATATGGCTTTAGGATCGATAATAGAAAAGAGTCTGGCCGCTTTTTTATGAATTTTAGCGGCTCCAACTGTTGTTTCTGAGCTATCTTTAGCCGCGAACGATACATGATTGAGGATAAAATCTCGCTTGACCTAGTAAGCCGAGGTTCTCTCCAAACGCCAATATCGATTTAAAGGCGTCTTAGCTTTTTGATGGAAGCTGTGTTTTGAAAACAAGCTGGACGGATAACGCGAAGGGGTAACTATGCGAAACAAGCGATTTATTGACAGATTTGCCCAAGCCGATTCGGAGACGCGTAAAAAAGCGCCGATGCTACGCGGTATTCTTGTGTTTATTGTTGTTCTTCTGCCTATTTTAGCGCTGAGCGATTTCCTTACCGGCGACATCGTTAACGCGATTACGGAGCTTGTCGCTCTTATCGTTTTTCTCGTGGCAACGTTAACTCTCTATGCCAGCCGCTATAAATTGGCTTCCCAAATATCCATTATTAGCGCCGTCGTCATGATGCTTCTTTTATCATTTCAAATGACGGAAGTGAATTTGATTTTTCTGAATCGTAACGCCGGATATTACTTAATCGCTTTGACCTTTTCCGTTCTTTTCGTTCCGGATAAGCGGTTCTCCATCGCTTTGGCCGCTTTCCTTAACGCGGCCTTGATCGCTTTCGCTATTTTTCGTTTGCTCCCGGCCGGTGTCCCTATCATAAACCTGTTGAATCAAACAATAGTCGCCTTGGCCGTTCTGAATGTCGTTACGGTGTTTGTTATGTTAGCGGGCCGGATCGCCTCGGATGTCAATAAGGAGCTTCTCGATGAACGCGCGACCAGCGCCGAAAAAGCCGAACGCTTAACGGCGGCTGTTGAAAGCGCTCAAGCGAATCTTAACGCGACTGGCCAGCTTTCAGTCCAGACTGGCGAAATCCGCCGCCTTATCCATGAAGCGGTGGACGCCGTGGAAACTATTGAAAAGAGAGTCGCGGAGTTAGAGGATGCGGGCAAGGCTTCTTCACAAGAGGTTGTTAGGATAGGCAGCCGCATTCATGACCTTAATCATAGTATAGAGGAGCAATCCACGGCGCAGATTCAGTCCTCGGCATCCATCAATCAGATGGTAGCGTCTGTGAAAACCGTCGCGGATTCAGCCACCCGCCGTCGGTCGGCTATGGAAAAGTTATCTGGTACCGCGGATGGCGGCTTAACCCGTCTTGATTCTTTGCTTGGTTTTATCGCGAAGATTGAGGGCAGCATTGGTTCTATCCAGGGGATGGTGGATATCATCAACGGTATCGCGGGATCCACCAATTTGTTATCCATGAACGCCGCTATAGAAGCCGCCCACGCCGGGGACGCGGGGCGCGGTTTTGCCGTGGTGGCTGAGGAAATTCGTAAATTGGCCGACAATTCAGGAAAGAACGCCAAAGAAATTGGCCGCCAGCTTAAGGAAGTTATCAGTTATATAACTCAGGCGGCTGACGCTTCCGGTCGTACAAAAGAGTCTTTTGGAGAAATTCATCAGGAAATTGGCGGTGTTATAGACGCCTTCCGCGAAATAACCGACGCGACTAGTGAGTTGGCTGAGGGCGGACGGCAAATTTTAGAGGCGCTTGAAACCTTGAGCAAAATGTCCGGACGGGTTAAGAACGGCGGATCAGAAATTGGCGCCGCTCAAACGATGCTGGTTGAGTTGCAGCTAAAATACCGGCAGAACCTGGAGGCCTTAAGCAAGGACGCTGATATAGTCAGAGAAAGGAACCTAACGGTGTTGGACGCGGCGAAACAGGTGGAGAGCGTTGGGGAACAGGCGGCAAGCGAAGCGAAACAGCTTCATGAGGCTATTTTAGGCGGCCAACGGGCATAGCGCTTTAACGCCGCCCTATAAAAATTACGCGGGATCGTTTACAGTGAGCTTATGAACAAAGAATTTCTACCCTATAACACGGTGCGCAACAACGCTTTGAAATTAGCTCACCGCATACGTTTGGACGGGTTTATCCCGGATGTAATTTACGTTTCGTTGCGCGGCGGCGCCTATCTTGGCAATGTTATCAGCGAGTATTTCAAACTGTTCAAAAAAGAGGGGCGGCCCGTCTATTACGCGGCGGTAGTCGCGCGTTCCTATACCGATATCCGTCAGCAGGAACGGGTGATGGTGGATGGCTGGACTTACGCGCCGGAACATCTGCGTTCTGGCGATAAGGTGCTCCTTATTGATGATATTTTTGATACCGGGCGGACGATCAACCGACTCGTGGAGATTATTTTAGAGAAAGGCATACCGCGCCGCGATATAAAAGTAGCGGTACATGATTATAAATATTTCTTTGATAAAGCGGAGCAGTTGCCGATTCATCCAGACTACTGGTGTCGGAAACACGAACTCAGCGTTGATGATGACGATTGTTGGATACATTATTTAAGTCATGAATTGATCGGCTTAAGCGCTGAAGAATTGGAAAATCATTATTTCGCGGAAGATGAGGAACTTCGTTCGGTGTTTGTCCCGCCGCGCTAGGAGGTTTAATGGCTTTTGCCGAGCTTCGCTTCGCCGCTGTCTTATTAGCAGGGCTTGTCGCTTCTAATAGCTTCGCTGATCCGATTATGACAAACGCCAAGAGCGGCCGTTTCCGTGAAGATCGGACTTTTTGGTTTTCGGTTGGGGAAGACGAAAGGCTCCGTGTTAAATTGGATGGTTCGGAGCGCTATTATGGTCCTGGACCGGTTTCGGTGGATCTTTTTGCCCAAGAAGGCGCGACCGCCGCGTATATTGTCCAGGCCGAACGTTCTCCATCGCCGCCGGAACAAAGCGTTTTAGAGAGCGTCAGTTTCGATGTCGTTATTGATAAGACAGCGCCTTCAATCCCCGTAATCTCGGCACTTCCATCCGCCAGCGGATGGAAGCTTAGCTTCTCTTCTTCGGCCGCCGATGAACGGGTGGACGCCGTGATTGACGCCGATGGTACGCTGTCGCGTTGGAGCGCCGTAACTGGTACCCGCTATGTCGAAGCCAGGCGGATAGCCGGTTTCGCGTGGGCGGTGGACGCCGCCGGGAATGTGTCAGACTTAACAAAATTTTCTTATGAACCGTTTGAGATCGCTATAGCCAACCCAATCCCAGGGTTATGGGCTAACCGGCAAAGTCTTGTCGTTAAGGCTTCCGGCGCCGCTGAAATATTTTGGAACGCCGATGGTAACGATCCTCTAGGACCGAACGGGATCGCTTATACGGGTCCTTGCTTAATCGATAAGATAGGCGTCATAAGCGTAAAGGTAGCCGCGCGTTCACCGGATGGCAGAATTGAATGGGCGGAAACGACCTATGTCGCCACTGATGAAGCGAAAGCCGATACTAGCGCCCTAAGAAGCTTGGAGCTGAACGGGATAGGTACCGAAGCGGCTGTGACCCTGCCAAAAGCGTACTCTTGGAAGCGGATGGCTAGCTCTTCGGTGGATAAGGCCGCCGAAAGTGTTCGCGTTGCCGAGGGAGGGGAAACTCTCGTTTTACGAGCGGTAGCCGGCGTAGAACGCTATCTTCCCATGGAATTGACCAGTGGTAGCGGAACCAAAGCACGGTTTTTATTTAGTTTACGCGGTGCGGTTTGGGCAAAGGCGGTGGAGACTGATTATGGCGACTTTACCGAAAAACAAATAGCGGCTGGTGTCGCGACGCTCTATTCGGTCGCCCGGCTACGTCTTATTGGAGCGCCCAGCGAAGCTTGCCGTTTGCTATATGCTGATGGTGTTTGGCGCCCCTTTATCGAACCCGTACTTGTTCCGGAGGACGGCGGGGTTTTTTATTACCTACGCGAGTCCGATGAGCGCGCAAAGCAGCTAAGCGTCGCGTTTTCTCCTTTACGGGAAACTATGGGCTATGCGGCTTTTCCCGCTAGCGCTATCGCCGATGGCGCCATCAGCGCTGGCGAAGTCGTTTTGACCGGCGGCGAAGGCGGTTCCCGATTTTTCCTTTCGGCGCGTAAGCCCAATCAAGCCTTAACGGGGGCTGAGACTGTCGTTCTGGCGGAATTGGAGCGGGACGAACGTTTGGCGCTGGATGTTTGCGATGGCGAAGAGCTGATCTGGACGGTGAGTGCCCTAGGCGGTCAACAAAAAGCCCAATGGCTTATAGACCGTTCCGTTCCCGAGACGCCGGTATTAGCCGCGCCGGAAGAAGGGTCCTGGTTGGCCATGCCAGTAAGTGTCAGCGCGCTAAGCTCCGAAGGCCGGATTGAAGGTTTTATTTATGAAAAGACGAATGATGGAGTGGAGCGAGAAATACCGTATCATCCTTCTATAACGCTATCAGGGTCGCTTAGCGGGCCCGCCGAATATAGAGTGAAACTCTGGGTTGTCGATGACGCCGGTAATGTGGGACCAAGCGCCACACGCTCTTTTACCGTTGACGCGACAAGCGTTTATGTTAGATCTTCGCCACCCTTTGATACCGCTGTCAAAGCGGACGGTTCGCGGGCCGCTCCTTTCCCAGATCTTGACTCAGCTCTTTCGTTGGCGGCTCAAAGCCAGCGAAAACGTGTGTTAGTGGCGGGGGAGGTTCTTTTATCGGCGGCTGTCATCGTGCCTGAGGGGGTGTTGATAGCCGGGACCCAGGATGGGCTCTGGTCCTCGGGCTCCGGACAGGCTAAGGTCCGTGTGGCAAGCGGCGCCAAATTTATTCTGTCAGAGGGTTCCACCGTTTTTCGGGATCTTCGCTTTATCTATGAGGACGAACAGACTTCCCCTCTGTTTGACCTTAGGAATGGCGCATTAAGCTTAGAAAAAACGAGCGTTAACGCAAAAGCGGGCGGAGGGGAAGCGCTTATCGTGGGGAAAAACAGCGCTATAACGGCGACAGACTGCGAATTGTATGGTACTGGAGCGCTTATCAAGACTGAAGGCGGCGTCTTGACCTTAACGGAATGTTATCTTGTATCGGAAACTAAAGCTAGAACAACAGCCATCCTACTTGATAATACAGCGGCCAAGATAACGGATACGCGCGTTGAAGCCTTTGGATCCGTGGCCGTCGCGCTTGATGCTCGGGGCGCTCAGCTTAAATTCGATAAGGCTTATATCTTGGTTAAGGGAGCTTCCGCTACCGCGCTCATGGCCAGCGGGGTGCAATTTGAAGCGAATGAGTTAAGCGTCCAGGCAAATGGACTTCATTATGGCGCGGGTGCCGTGTTGAGAAGCGTTTCGGGGAGTTGGACAAAAGGCGCGGCGGCCGCGGCTGGCAGAGACGCCGCCACGCTAAGTTTTGAGCGTGACGTAGCTTTCCGTATGGAAAAAGTGGCTGTTAGTGTCGCGGCCGATGGCGTCGCCCGGGGTATCCAAGGCAGCGGCGGTTTGCCTGAGCTTCATTCTTGCATTTTTTCTTTTCAAGGCGCCGCCATTGACGCCGCCGATGACGCTGAAGCCTTAGCTGGATCAGAGCCTAAATCGGCTTCTATCTCGGATTGCGTATTCCGCGATTTCGGCTTTTTTTGGACTGGAATACCGGCTCCCTCTGGACTGGACTTATTTAATCGGCTTTATGCTCCATCACAGCAGGCGAACCGTTGGGAGTCGGATAGGGTAAAGCGTTGAGGCTAAGCCGCTTAACGACTTTGCTAACACTTTTCCGCGTCGGCTGCGGTTTATGCGCGCTGGATTTGGAAACGGTTTTTTCCTTTTTACCTAAAACCGAATACCGCGTCGTCATTGATAAACTGGAAACCATAGCCTCCTTACGCGGCGAGTTGCGGGAAATAGACAAGCTAAACCGCGAACTGGCCGTTCAGGCTTCTCGTTCAGCGACGCTTATGGCCGCCTTGCTGACGCCTTCCTCCTTAGCGGATACATCGATGGCCGCTTTACGCTTTTTGGAAAATATCCATAGCCAGGGTTCACGGGCGATTGACGCCGCTCGCTTGAGCGACCTCCGTCGGCTTGCCTGGGAAACCGCGCGAATGGTATCGGCGCGGCGCATCGCTTTATCAGAAACGGACAAGTACCGCAGCGCTTTAGTACTTGAGGCTGATATTGAAGTTGAGGGACAGGCTTTAACTGGCGCGCTTGAACGCTATTTAAGCGCTTTATCGGTAGCGGAGCTTGTCGCTTTGGAAGCTATATTCTCACAAGCCATAAGCGATCACCCTTCCTGTCCACAAGCCGCTTTTCAAGCGCTGAGAAGCGCGGCCCTTAAATTGGATGAAATCGGCTTGAGAGCGTGGGTCAGCTTAAGCGCTGGCGCTTCACCCTTCGCTATAGCGGCGGCCAAAGCGGTTGACATTAGCGATGATCCCGCTTTTAGCCAAGCCTTTGATTTTTTCGCGCGGATGATGGAAACGACGTGTTTGACCTCCGTTTATCCGGCTTCGCAGGCGGCCCTTTGGTATATAGACAAAGGGAAAGAAAGACCAGGGCCGCAAGCTTTACTATCGTATAACAGCTTTTTTGTGGACGCGGCCGCCCTAGGCGCTGATGTCATAGAGGCGGCCTTAGTTAACGACGAAGCCTTGGCAAACGCTTTTTGGAGCTTACTGTCATTAACCTGGGTGGCTTACATACGCTCTCCCGCCGCGTTTTGTGATGAAATAGGCTTGGATGAAGCGGCTCTAAAAGCCGTCTTCGCTAAAGCCTGGCTTATGTTTCCCGAAGCAGGAAATCGGGTTCTTCCTTCACTGGATTTCGAGGCTATCCGTTTAGTTGAGGCGGCTTCGGACGCCTTGCGCGAGGATAAGGATAGCGTGAGGGCGCTTACGGCCGTTTTAGCGCTGCGCGCTAGTCCCGCCGCGTCCTTCGCCCTCGGTTCTGGCGAACGGTATCAAAAAGCGGCGCGGGCAGCCGTAGACTCTTTGTCCGCCTGGCTTTCAGCCGCGCTTGAAGCCGCCGCCCTCACACTGAGCGAACGCTATCCCCACGCTAAAATTCTGCTGTCTTTTGGGGGAATAGGCGAGAATAACGCCGTTTCCGATATTATGCTTATCGGAGAAATCGAATATGAAGACGGCTTAAGCGCGCCCCTCGCGTCATCGGAACTGGAGGAGCTGGTAAACCCTTTGTTGGCCGCCAAGCTTTCCGTTCCTAAGCTAGCGGCGTCATGGCGTTTGTCTTTCACCTTGCCGGTGTTTTTAAACGGGGGCCTGGTTGACGCTGAGACGCTGGCCCTAATAATGAACGGTCGCGCTTCTCCGCCTGATTCGTTTTATGGGCTGTCGGAAAGGCTCGCCTCCCTCTGGGGAGTACCGGAAGCTTTTGTCAGAGGGCTAGCTAAGACGGACCGTTTCATCCTTTTATTCGATATCAGCCGTCTTCTTGGCCACGACTTTATGTTGCCAGCCTATGATGCTGGCGCCTGGTAAGCTAATCGGCTTTATCGTGGTATATAGCTAATTATTTGTGCGAAAAGGAGGGAAGCCGGTCTATGAAAAAGCCAAAACGGGCTAAACTTCTTTTCGCTTTCTGCCTTACGCTATGTTTACTTGGCGCTTGCGGCGACAAAGACGTACAAGATACCCCCGCCGTATTTTCGGTTCAGACGGAAATAAAGAATGAGAGCCGCGCGGAGGACGAACATAGTTACCCGTTTGATCTTGGCGGCGCGGTTTTCTCCGCGCGCTACCTGCGCGCGCCTCGGCCTTTCCCTGTCGCTTTACGCTTAAGCGATTCCGCGCTTGCCTTGGTTTATGATGACGGCGGTCCTTCGCCCTATTTAATCTATCCTGATAAGGGCGCGGGGCTTGTTCTTGGCGGAAGGCTGCTCTATCTCGACGCTGATATACGGGCTAGACGCGAAGGCGTTGAGTATAGCTTAGTTGATTCGGAGCTTGTCGCTATTATGGAGAACGGTGAAACACTCTGGCGTTACGCCGATAGGCATAAGCCAAGCGCGGGGCCCTTGGTTTTTAATGACCTTGTCCTTATCGCTACCGATGAACCCGCTTTTGTCGCCGTGGGTCGTTTGACTGGCGCCCTGGCTTTTCGGAAAAACGTGGATCATCCGCCGCTAGGCCCCTTAACGCTATTGGAGACGCCGCGCTTGCTCGCCGCCTATCATAGCGACGGACTTATCGGCTTATATGGATTAACAAAGGACGAGCTAGAGCCGCTGCTTGATCCGGTAGAGGCGTATATCCGTCCATCCCAGGCCGCTTTACGCCTTATAAACGCGGAACTGGCTAAACTGAGCGGTGACGCCGCTTTCACCGGACCTGAGCGCTTTGAGCTTTATGGTCCGAGACGGTCAATTCCCGCAAGCGGCATCGGCTTGTTTAAGTATTATCCGGAGAACGATGGAACTATACGCCTTTATGTGCATGGTGCGGCTGAAGCTCCGTATCTTTTAGCGCTTTTTGATCATGAAGGCGCGTTTCTTAGGTCAAATGTTGATTACGGATCCGCGGACAAGCTGCTTTCCTTCCCCGCTAAGGCTGATCGCTTTTATTATGTAGCCACTGGCCGCCTGGTTCCTCCCGTGGATGATGATCAAAGCGCTGGCGGCGCTGAAGCTGTTTTGGTGGCGTCCTTCCAATGAAAGCCGCTATGATATGCGGCCTGGACGAAGCCGGTCGCGGTCCTTTGGCCGGTCCTGTTTGCGCCGCCGCGGTTGTACTGCCGGAGAATTTCCCGTTTGAGCTGCTGGCCGACTCAAAAAAACTATCCGAACAGCGCCGTGAACAAGCGATGCGGGCTGTCTACCGAAAAGCCCTAGCTTGGGGGGTCGGCTGGGCATCAAACGTGGAGATAGACAAAATAAATATACTTAAGGCAAGCTTATTGGCTATGGAAAGGGCGTATTGGGCTATGATGGATCAGCCTGGGACCGGCGCGGCCTTAGGGCTACAAGCCGATGAAGCTATCGTGGATGGACTTTACGCGCCGTCTTTGCCTATACCCTGCCGTACCCTAGTCAGGGCGGACTCTATCATTCCTTCGGTTATGGCCGCTTCCATACTGGCTAAGACCGCGCGGGACCGCATGATGAAGCGGTATTCATGGATTTACCCAGAATGGTGTTTTGAGCGCCATAAGGGCTATCCCACTAGGGAACATCGATGTAGAATCGCCCGCTTTGGCCCTTCGCCTATACAGCGTTTGAGCTTTAACTCAGGCCCGATCCAAGCTGAATTGTTCAATGGGCTGTAAAAGTTAAAGCAAAATAGCTTGGACTGTTCCTTGACTATTCGTCGCTATTCTTATCCGATAATTGCCGTTTTATCGCCCGAACGACGCGTTTGCCGCTGATTTTTGCGCCGCTAGTGGGAATAACGCCTTTTGTCGTCTTATCCTTAGCCGAAAAAGAGGCGCTGGATCTGCGGTCCCGATAAACGGCCCGTCGGCCGTTCTTGGCCGCGTCCCGTTCCGCTCCCCGCTCGCCGTCTTTTGAAGCTGGTTCTCGGTAGCTTTTTTTGGCGGCCGCTGTCTCATGTGGACTGATGGATTTTCTTTTTTGACGCGCCGTCTTTTCCATCACTTTTAAGGCGTCATCAAAACCTTTTAAAAAATTTTGAAGGTCCTCGGAGAATAAAACGATGGATTGACGGTCAAAGCCGCCGCTTTCCTTGTTTTTGCTTTCAACAATATTCAAATACAAGTCGCCTAAACGATTTTCCTTTACATTGAAAAAATAAGTCCGATTATCCAACGCGACCTTGGTGGAGTAGATTTCCCCGCGAACGCCCATATTTATTCCCCTTCCCGACGCGATAGCGCGTCGGCTCTTTCCACTAGAGAACGATGCCACAATAATAAGTCTCGTTCGCCCTCTGGCTTGTCGCCAGCGCATTCCGCCAACAAACGAAAAACAGCCTCCGTTCCGGAAGCTCTCATCCACAGTGACGCGACACTGTTTCCCTCGCCGTCATAGAACAGTATCTTAAGACCGCCCCGTCCGGAAGCGCCAAAACCAGAAGCGATTGGACGCTCCGTCATGCCTTGGTAGGCAAAGGCTTTCCAGGACACTATCCCAAACGCGGCTTTCAATTCCGGTCCGCGTTGCTTCCAGTCTGACAGGAAAAGCCGCTCATAGCGGTCCTTAAGGGCGCTATAGTCCTTGTCCTGTATCTGTATCCCAGCCCGTTCTTCATAGGCTCCGGTTATAGTATAACGGGGTAGGCTGGCGACAATATCTGATAGCGAAAAATCTTCGCGATAGTATTCCTCCTTGCCGGAAAGGCGACACCAGATTTCAAATAAACCTGGCTGTCCAGCTTGGGACCGTAGGGTAAGCAGCTTAACCAAAGCGAAAACGCTATCCAGTGGATCACGAACGGCCGATGGGTGGGTTATATTGCCGCCGGCCGCGCCTTCGCCAAGTATGGGGACCTCATAGCCCTTTGCCCTTAAGCCGCGCGCCAAGCCGACTACATTAGCTTCCCCAACCTCTGCCCGAAAGACTTCCGCGCCGAAGGCTTTGGCGATAGCGTCCACGCGTAGCGAGCTTGGATCATTAATGGCGACAGCGAGCGGCGGCGTAATTGGCGCCGATACCGATAGGGAGCCGATTTTGTCTTTTTTCCACCTGTAGTACGCCAGTTCGGCGAGGCAGCAGAGGGCGAACACTTCCTGGGCTTCAAGGCTACGGGCGCGGCCCAAGCCAGCATCCCAGATGACCAGATTGCCGCGATCCCCATCGCAGTCGCACACATACCCAAGAAAGCTGGTCTTATCGATATTTAAGGCGCTGGCGATAGAAGCTTCGCTCGCCGCCGCGTCTTTAGCGGCCGCCGTCTCGCTTAAGGCGGCTCGCTTAGCTTCCAAGCCCAAGCGGCAGGGCTCCAGCGCCACGCCTTCCGGTACTATGCGATGAGCGATAAAACCAGGCCTGTCGTTTATGGCGGAAAAATCCAAACCCACGCCTGACAGCATTTCCCTGTCCGGCGAGACAGTCCGCGCGGAGCCGTTGAAATCGGCTAAAATACTGATAGGGTAGGCTTTGGCTGTTTTCGCGATAAGCGAGAAAACGGCGTCTTGCTCTGTCTTATTGGTGCTGCCGCTTACAACTTCGCGGGTAAAGCTAAGATAGGCCGCGTAGGAGCGCATTTTCCAGTAGACGCTTCGCTCAAACACGGCACGGACGGTTTCAGCGGGAGCGGCGGCGCAAAGACTGGCCACCCTTACAGCGGCGTCCTTCTGGGCTAGAAAAGCGTGAAAGTCTTTCAAAAGTTCGGCGGCTAAGGCCCCGTCCAATACTCCGCCATCGGTAAGCCCGAATTTTAAACCATTATGACCAATAGGATTATGACTAGCGGATATATATATAAAAGCGGCTATGCCTTCTTTAACGGCGCTTCGCGCATAGGCCATAATTTCCGGCGCCGAGGCGATAAAGAGGAAACGCGGCTGGCAGTCTTTGGCGATTAACGTTCTTATAATAACATCCGCTATAGACGGGCCGGTCGGCCGCGAATCCAAGCCGACAAGAATTTGGGTTTCTTCACGGCCTGTCCAGCGTTTCACGGCTTCGGCGAAAACAGCCGCCGCGGCGGCGGCTATAGTCAAGCGCTCGGCGCTAACTTTCGGGGAACGGCTTTCCTCCGCGTTTATTTCTTGGCCGTCGTTCTCCGCGAAAACACTTCTCCAGCCTGACGCTGACAAAATGAAGGTAGAAAGCGCTTTACTCAGGTCGGAATGCGAAGGCGGCGGCTTAGACGATAGAGCTGATAATTCGGGATCGCCGATCACAATTCCAGTATCGGGGTGAATCATTGGCGGCATCCTTCAACTCCTTGGTTAGAATATGCTAAAATCATAGGGAACGCTACTCTAGCGAAAAATGGCGCCGATTGCTAGCGGCGTCTTGAATAAGTGGAAAATACTTACTATTTTGGTCATATATGAATTTCAGCGCGCTTAAGGATATCGATTTACCCCCCTCCGGCTCTGTCATCGCCGTCGCTTTGTCAGGCGGCGTTGACTCATCTTTGGCTATTCAGCTCATGGCTGAAAGGGGGTACCGCGTTATCGGCGTTACCATGAAAACGTATGACGCCGCGTCGCCGGTCGGCGGTTGTCAGAGCGCGAAAGATGAGGCAACGCTAGCTTCCTGCGCTGAACTCTGTTCGCGGCTTAACGCTGAATATAGAATTATAGATCTGGCTGACGCGTATCGCGAAAATATTCTGCATTATTTTCAGAATGAATATAAAGCTGGACGAACGCCCAATCCTTGCGTTCACTGCAACCCCCTGCTAAAATTCAAGCTGTTGCCCGAGGCGCTCAGTCGGTCGGGCTTAGACTTTGATTATTTCGCCACAGGTCATTATGTCCGTCTCGTGTCCCCGACCGGCGTGTTATCCGAGGCTGTGTATCTACGTCCAGGGTTGGACCTTCGTAAGGATCAAAGCTATTTTCTTCATCGGCTTAGTTCGGAAAAGCTTCAAAAATTATACTTTCCGCTTGGCTCGATGACCAAACAACAGGTAAGGGAAGAAGCTGTCAAAAGGGGCTTGGCGGCGGCCGGCTTAAAGGACAGCCAAGATTTTGGCGGCGAAGCTGGCTACGCTTCCGTATTTAATGCCGCTTCCTTGGAAGGTGACTTTATCGATCTTGACGGAAATATTCTTGGGCGGCATAAAGGTTTGGAACATTATACCATTGGTCAAAGACGCGGTTTGGGAGTACCCTCCTCCAAGGGCGCGTGGTATGTTGCGGGTATTGACGCTAAAACAAACCGAGTTTTGTTAGGCGGTGACGCCGATCTTTATAAAGAGAGTTTGACAGCGAAGGACTTGGTTTGGGCTCCCGGCTTTGGTCGCGCACCTTTCCGTGCTTATGTGAAAATAAGATCCACCTCGCGTCCTGTCTGGGCCTCTATTAGACCGATGGCTGATATGGCGGCGGTTCTTTTCGATGAAGCGCAGCGGGCGATCGCGCCTGGCCAAGCCGCTGTTTTTTACGCCGCGCCAAATGAGACGGCCGCGGCTTTTTCGAATACGCTTGTGGCTGGCGGCGGAATAATCGCCGACGCGAATCCTTGAAATTGGGAGAAAGCGATGGGTAAGAATAAGCTCTATTTGGATTATAACGCCACCACGCCAATACGCCCGGAAGTTAAGCGTTTATTGATAGATGATTTAGAATTATATGGCAACGCTTCCAGCATGCACGAGGCTGGGCGGCGCGCGGCGATTCGGATTGAGGAAGCTAGACAGTCAGTGGCCGCTTTGATTGGGGCGTCGGCCGAAAACGTGATTTTTACCTCAGGCGGTTCGGAATCGAATAACACGGTTTTTCATACTATGGAGTTTTTAGCCGAAACCAGCGGTCGTAATGAGCTAATAATCAGCGCTATTGAGCATCCCTGTGTATCGCGTTCAGCGGAGTATCTAAAAAAACGCGGATTTAGGGTGCATTATGTGCCGGTGGATTTTAACGGTTTTGTCCGTCTTTCGGACTTGGAAGCCGTTTTGTCCAATAAAACCGTATTAGTCTCCCTTATGCTGGCTAATAACGAAATCGGCGTAATACAGGATTTGGCTCCATTGATAAGAGCCGCGAAAAAAGCGGGAGCGCTCTTCCACACCGATGCCGTTCAAGCCGTGGGTAAGATCCCCGTGGCCGCCGAGGCTCTAGGAGTGGATTACCTAAGCCTATCATCCCACAAAATATACGGTCCTAAGGGGGTAGGGGCGCTTTACGCGCGCAAAGGCGCGCCGCTTGAGCCGCTTATTCATGGCGGACATCAGGAGCATGGCTTAAGGGCGGGTACCTATAACAATAGCGGTATACTCGGTTTTGGCTTGGCCGCTAAGCTCGCTCAGTCGGAATTGGCGGATTACGCCACTCGTCTTTCCACTCTCCGCCGCCGTTTGCGTGAGGGGCTGTTGGAAAGCGTTCCCAATATAAAGGTGAATGGTCATCAGGACCTTGTGCTGCCCAATACTTTAAACGTTTCCTTTCCTGGGGCGGAAGGCGAGTCTATTTTATTATCGCTGGATATGGCGGGCATAGAAGTCTCTACCGGTTCAGCCTGCGCTTCTGGTAGTTTGGAGCCTTCGCCTGTGCTTTTAGCGATCGGCTTGGAACCTGAATTGGCTCATGGGTCTATCCGTTTTAGTTTGGGGCGCGATACTAAAACCGAGGATATTGACTATGTACTTGAAACCCTGCCGCCTGTCATCGCTCGGCTACGATCTATGTCAACCATACCTTTAGGAGACTAGGATGACTAATTGGCTATATTCCGATATCGTAAAAGACCATTTTATGAATCCGCGAAACGTCCTTTTGGAGGATGAAGCGACTTTTCCCGCCGATGGGCGGGGGATAACTGGCAGTTTAAAATGCGGCGATCAGATGCTGTTCCTTCTCCGAATAGAAAACGATATCATAGTTGATGTTCGTTGGAAAACCTATGGCTGCGCTAGCGCGATAGCCTCTACCAGTATGTTATCGGACTTGATTAAGGGTATGACGCTGGAACGGGCGTATTTTATCAAACCGGAGGAAATAGCCGAAAAGTTGGGCGGTTTGCCGGATAATAAAATACATTGTTCCGTGTTGGGCGATAAAGCTTTGCGTTGCGCGATAGACGATTATCTGGCAAAAACCGGTCGTCCAGGCTTGTTTAAGGATAGCTCGGCAAAGGTTATTTGCCATTGTTTAGGCATATCGGATAAGGATATTGAAAGAGCCGTTCAAGACGGCGCCCGTGATTGGCAAAGCCTTCAGCTTCGCACGAAAATTGGCACTGTTTGCGGCAAATGCCAAGGAGAGGCCGAAAACTTGCTTCACTTATACACCCATATTTATAGCGAGTAAATATTTCCATATCAGGTTCCTTAAAAGAGAGGCGCTTCAAGCTCCCCTGGCATTTAGGTTTATGTCGGGCTTTAGCTTAGCTTGGCTTTCAGCATCATAACATCGCCTAGCTCGCAACGTTTCGCGATTTTGTCGGCCCAGCGCTTAATCAGAGCTGGCGCCGTGCCGGCGGCCAAGCCTCCCCAGCTGATCGTTTTTTCCACCGTAAAGCCCTCGCTCTGGAGAAGAGAGATAAGTTGTCGCCGAGAAAAGAGATAAAGGTGATCAAAGATTGCCGATCTCCAGTTTGGGCCAAAAAGCCGGGCTTGAAAACCGTCAGCGTTGGGCGTTGTTAACAATAAACGTCCACTGGGTTTAAGTAGACGCCTGGCCGCCGCTAGAAAAACCCGCGGTCTATTTAGGTGTTCTATAAGGTGCGACGCGTGAACTACATCAAAAGAGCTATCGGGAAAATCAGCGTTTTCCAGACCGCAATTTCTGACGTCCAAGGCTTTGGCGCGGGCGTAAGCGGCGGAAGCGGCGCAGAGCTCAACCCCATGGCTTGACCAGCCCCGGTGCCTGAGCTGGTCAAGCAAGGCGCCGGTGGCGCAGCCGACATCCAGGAAAGAGGGCGAGCTTGTTTTAGTTTTTAGTTCACTTTCCATCTCGGCGAAGCCGATATCGGCTAGACCGAGAAGCTGGAGTTTGAGATACATAGGCTCGTTAGCTATTTCATAATCGCGGTAAGCCGTGGAATATGTTTCCTTATAGCGATCCGTGATAAACGCTTCCAGCGGCTGGGGATTGCGTTGGATCAGGCCGCAGCTGACGCATTTGACATATTCAAAGTCATCACACCGCCATGAAGGGCGGAAGCTCATTCCGCCGCAAAGAACGCAGGGGATAAGCCGCCGCTCCGCCGCGACGCTGGGCATGGACCAGGTTTTATGAGGACGCATCATTCCACGACAATGGAGTAGGCTACAATTTTTTCGTTTCCAGCGGCGTCTTGCGCGCTAAGCTCCAGATTTACCTTGCCCCGGTTCATTCTAAGCGTACCTAAAATAAAGCCCTTGTCGCTATAGATAGCTTGAGCCATAAACGGGGTGGGCGCCGAAACGCGCAAGCCGCCATCGACGGAATAAAAATATTCCAAGTTAACGGAAAGCAGCTTGCTGCCGTTAAGCCAGCAGGCCAATCTCAGCGGCGCGAATAGCTGTTTAGTGGAACTGTTTTCGGTATCGGACGCGTCGATAAGCACCGTATAGCCGCCCTGCCTTAGCGTCCGTAAATTAGCCCCCTGATGTTCAATGCCATCCTCGCCGATAAGGGTGACGCTTTTTATGATAGGCGCTTTATCGTCCACGCGGGACGAGAAAAGCATTACCGGGTTGATCCAACGATTTTCCTTAGCGTCATAAACGGCGAAACGGAAGCGCCCGGTGTCCGTCGCGCCTAAAATAGCGCCGCCCTCCAAAATGGCGTGGTCCGCGTTGGCGATATCACGAAGATCGGCGTAAAGACCTATAAGCGAATCGCGGTGATCAACCGCTATCCATTGGCCTAAGCCGGAGGGAAACCCGTTATAGGCCGATGGCGGGCCGCTGGTAAATACTATTTCACCGGCATCGGCGGCGCGGATAATGCCCTCGCCGAAGAATTCCATGCTAAGGCTGGGGCGCCCATCACGGTTTTGCCCAAAAGAGGATAGGATGCTTGACCCTTCAAGCGGCCATTCAAGCGCCGCCAAGGCGACGACGGCGCACAAAAATAAGGCGCTTAGCGTGAAAATCCGCATCGTTTTCTCCTGCTTTTACGGTAATCAGCGTTCAAGCAGTTCAAAAGCCATTACCGCGTTTGAGCCGCTCAAAAAGAGCTGATTATTGGAACGTGTTAAAATCGATATAGCCTCATCGTGGGCGGCTTCCATGGACAGCGTTGAATCGTACCGTAGACCAATAAGAAAACGTTTGCCAGTTCGTTCAATCAGAGCGAACAAGCTGTCATCGGAGCTTGATTCCTCTATTTCGATTAAAACCCCGCCAGCTAGCTGGGCGGTATTGGTTTTTCGGTCTGATACCTTAAAGAACCCCAGGCCATCCGTCCTTTCGTAGACCACGACAGAACCGGAAGCTGGGACGGCTGTTTTTACGGGACGGCGAAGCTCGCCAGGCAAATACTCATGATGAACCACTTTATAAGCTTCGCCCTCTCCCTCTAGATACAAGAAGCGTTGGGGGTCAATCCCGCTAACTAGCGCTATTCCGCTGCCGCCAGAGCATAATCTGGCGGCGTAAATGACACCGACGCGCGATCCGCCAGGCGTAAATTTAAAAAGGGCCTTACCGGAACTATCGATAAGCTCTATCGCGCCATTGAGCAAGCCCGCTAAAAAGAGGCCGGAAGCGGCGTCAAGCGCCGTTATTGGCGCCGGAAAATCCCTGCGCCATAGGAGTTCGCCGGACTTGTTGAAAGCGCTTACGGAATTTTGGTTGGGCGATAAAATAAAAATTCTATTATCGTCAAAAAAGCTCTCTCCCGGTTCCGAAGAAACAAATAGTCTGTCGCCTAAGGGATTGAAAAATTCGGACCTTCCGGTAACGGCGTCGTCTTTTGACCAAAAATTGGGGGAAAGCCGCAGACTGTCATCACGGTCTTGAGCTAGGACAATATTCCCGTCGGGAGAGAAATAACCGAATGAATCAAGGCTGAGAAAGGGGTAAAGAATTTCACTGGCCGCCGCCGGCTCTGAAGGGGTAGGCGGTTTTTGGGTGGAAAGAGTCCAGAGCGGGCTTAAGCATAATTCCTTTTTTATTGGGGTGGAGGCGATAAAGAGATATGCAATAAAGAAGAGAACGTAAAGAATAATCCATTTGCGTCTTTTCTTGTTCGCCATGAAACCTCTCGCTACAAAACGTTTCAGGAATGGTATATAGTAAAAAGGCATCTGTCAATGTTGGAGGGCGCTATGGTGAATATGGATGAATTGTATGAGACAGCGAGAAAAGCGGCGGAAAAAGCCTATTCGCCCTATTCGGGTTTCAGGGTAGGCGCGGCTTTAGTGGCTGACGACGGGACTATCTTTATCGGTGTGAATGTGGAAAATCGATCTTACGGACTGACTATTTGCGCTGAACGTTCCGCCGTCATGGCCGCGGTTAGTGCCGGATACCGTCGCTTTTTAGCTATAGCTATAGCAACCCCAGATTCGGTTGCCCCTGTTGGACCTTGCGGGGCCTGTCGGCAGGTCTTATCGGAATTTATGGAAGCTGACGCCTTAGTGCGTTTTGGCGGCTCCGATCCGGCGCGGGTGGATGTCACCATCGCTTCCCTGTTGCCGCACGATTCCTTGCATGATTTGGGGCGGAAAACGTAAGCTCTTTTCCCATTATTGTCGCTTCACTTGACATTTATTACGGTACGATGCAAAATGATGACCTTAGATGAATATATACACCTAGGAGACGCCCTGATGGACGATGATATACTAACAATAGAGGAAGTCGCGAAATACCTGCGTGTGTCCGAACGCACCGTCTATGATTGGGCTCAAAAGGGCGAGATCCCGTCCGGAAAAATTGGTACCGTATGGCGTTTTAAAAAAGCTGAGATAGAAAAATGGGTGAATGACCGGCTGTCAACGAATCGGATGGTGCCGCAGTTTTCATCTATCCAAATCCAAAATGTACTATCGCCAGACCGCGTAATTTTTCTGCACCATGCCACAAAACGCGATGCTCTTAACGCCTTATCCGATAAACTGGCCGCCGCTCCTCAGGTAAAAAATCGTATGGAATTGGTTAATGAGATTCTAAAACGCGAAGAGCTGATGAGTACGGCTATTGGCCGAGGTATCGCGATCCCGCATGTTCGTTTATCGTCTATTACCGATCTGGTGGTGGCTGTTGGCGTCAGCCAATGCGATATCATCGATTTTCAAACCCTGGACGATCAACCGGTTCGTCTTTTGTTTATGATCGCGGCCGCGTATAATCAGCACGCGTATTATTTGCAGACGCTGTCTTTCTTTAGCGCCAAGCTAAAAAACAAGGAACTCCGCGCCGCTCTATTGGCCGCGAAAACGCCTCAGGAAGCGTACACTCTCTTATCCGGCCAAGGCTTGTAATAGGCGCGCTATGGCCGATAGCTCTGGCCGTTCCACCAACAGTTTTTTAAAGAGCCTGGGGTTCCCGGCGCTGGATGTTCACGAAGCCATACGGCATTTTGATTTTCGTGTGTCTTCGCGGCGCATTCTTGTAATCGGTCCTATGGGTTCGGGGAAAACCGAATATTCCGCCCGACTCTGGCGGGACGCGGCTGTTGCTCGCCGAAAAAGCCAAAAAGTAGCGGCCATCACAACACGTTTTGGTTCTCAAGCGAATTTGTTCAAAAGCGAGGACGGTTTAGGCGATGCCGACCGGCGCCGTGTTTTTTTCATACGATCACGTCTGGATAGAGCGCGTTTTCCCGATTATCCCGATAACGCCTTAGCGTATCGGGGCGGCTATGAATCCTGCGGTGATGATATCGCCGTAGCGCGAGATTCGTTTGAGCTGGAAAAAACCATAAACTCCCATCCTGAAATAGGCACCTGGATTATCGATGAAGCCGCTTTTTACGACGAACGTATCGCCTACCTGATACGCAACGAATCGGAACGGCGCGGTTTGGTTTTTGTCTGCCCAACGCTTATACTCAATTTCCGTCGCGAGATATTTAACGCCACCGCCCGTCTTCTCGTGGAGAACGCGACAGACGTTTATCCATTAACCGCGTATTGCGAACACCAGGATTGTATAGAGGATTCGTTTTATACCTATCGTTATTATCGAGTGGAGGGCCTGGAATGTCCGGCCCTGTATTTTGATCCGCTGGTCATTATTGGCGGTGATCGTGAGAAAGACGATCCCCTTGAGCCAAATTACTGTACTCGTTGTGACGTCCATCATTTTCTTCCTGGTAAAGAATACACCTTCTTTACCTTGAAACCGCTTGGCGAGGCGGCCGGTCGGGGTGATGAGTCTGAATTACGAAAGGAATTACGCGCCTTGCGGTATCGGATAGAAGCTTCGGAACTCTATCGTAGTTTTCATCGTCGTTATTTGGATAACGACAATCCTAAACTGGAAAATATGAACGCTTTACGCGTACTCAACATAGCCGAGCGAGCGCTTTGCTATCTTTTCGCTGAGCAAAACCTTATTTCCGCCGCGCAAGTCCGCTCCTATGTATCGGAGTTTGAGCTGGATAGGCTTTATTTGGCTAAACGTTTATCTGATAATCGCCGTCCGCTGGAATTGTAAGGGCGCGGGCTGAGATTCAGTTAAGGCCGAGTTGCACTATAGGGGAATAATTAAAGCGAGAACGCTTCATCGGCAAAGCGACGGTTTTCAGAGCCGCTTCTGAATCGAAACATTATTTTATTAGAAAGGTTTGTATACTGCTGCCAATTCTGTTGCAAGATGCTATCAATATTTCTAAATACCCAGCAGGAATTTACC
>CAZJJK010000020.1:0-24899 GCA_964546285.1 uncultured Treponema sp.
TAACATTAATTAGACTTATCCGCAAAGTCCATACTACACAGCAAATTTGCGTCAATAAAAACACATGCTGTTTCTGGATTTGAATAATAAATCCTTTATATAAATATGTATATAAATTTACTACTAAACTTCATTGGATTTTATGCGGATCAGTTTTTGTACTACGCTATGAGTTAAAGACTTTCGATGGGACTACGTACGCCGGCGGGACCTTTATTTAGTACATGAGTATAGATCATTGTGGTTTTAACATCGCTATGACCTAAAAGCTCTTGCACCGTGCGAATGTCATAGCCATTTTCTAGTAAATGAGTCGCGAATGAGTGACGAAAAGTATGACAAGAAGCTCGTTTTCCTATTCCAGCCTCTAAGATAGCCGTTCTTACAGCTCTCTGGACTAATGATTCATCAATATGGTGACGCCCCTGCTCTTTAGTTTTAAAATTAGTCCATCGATTTTTTTGCGGAAATACCCATTGCCAACTCCAGTCAACAGAGGCTTTTGTATACTTTCTTTCAATAGCTTCTGGAAGAGAGACAAAACCCCATCCGTCTGCTATATCTTTTTCATGAATAACTTTCACCTTCTTTAAATGCTCTTTCATACTAATTTTTAAGGCTTGGGGAAGCATGGTAATTCGATCTTTCCCACCTTTCCCATTATGGACATGTATAGTGTTTCTAGAAAAATCTAGATCCTGCACTCTTAAATTCAAGCACTCGGATAAACGCAAACCAGTACCGTATAAGAGAGAAGCGATGAGCCGCATAGCTCCCGACAGCCTCATCAGAACCAGCCTTACTTCTTCTCGCGATAAAACAACAGGTAGGCGAACAGGTTTTTTCGCGTGGATGATATCTTTAAAATTATCGATTTCCTTATGATAAATATCACGGAAAAGAAATAGTAGGGCTGAAAGAGCTTGATTTTGGGTTGACGCGCTTACATTATCATTAAGCGCCAGATGAGAAAGAAAATCGTTAATTTCACCGCTCCCAAGCTCATGAATAGAACGATTTTGGTAAAAAGCCATAAATTTCTCTATCCAGGAGATATAAGCTCCTTCCGTTCTGGAGCTATAATGCCTAGCTTTTATAGCGGCATGGAGCGCTTCTGTAAATACGGAATAATCCATATCTTTATTCTCGCTTTTCACGCGCTCATCGAACAGCCCCGTTTCCCAAAGAAGAGCTAATAAGCTATCAACATTGTTTTGAGAGTCCGGCAAATACCAGACTCTTAAGCGCGGGTCCCACTGCCATAAAGGGATCTTTTTTATAGCGTTTATTACCATTCTTTCATAAGGAAACCGCACTATTAGCTTTTTTTGACCATTACCCCATATTTCAACATTCATTTCTCTTACCTAATGAAAAGAAATAAAAACCGCTGAAAAACTAAGACGCTCTGACCCGCTCTGGCTTTATCCAATTTTAGCCAACTATAATCCAAGATCATTGGAGAAGCAAAAAAAATCTCAATTAAAAATCGATTTTATCCCCGTAAAGATAAAGGGCACCTAACTTGTTATCTGATCAGCTTAAATAAGATCGATGCTTGGCTATATACCTATGACAAAAGCTATTTAAATGGAAAAACCCGCCTTGCGCACCATGACTGTCCTCCTGGTTGAAGGCTCCTCTTATTTAAACGCATAAATGGAATTTTGATAAACCTTATACCGCGAGGATACACGCAACCCTAGCTGCGCGTCATATTCGTTTGGCCGCCGAAACAAGCTCAAACGAACAGGCGTCCGACAATAAGCGTCGACCTGCCATATTTTGGTTACTACTATAGCACATAGAACCAACAGAATGTGACGAATTTTTAAAACTAGTCCTGAATTTCCCCCTAATGCTCTGAAAATAAACCTTTCTTCTTCGTTTTTCCTCATCACACCTACATGAGTAAATTGATATCTCAAGAGACTATTTCAAATCGGTTTACACTTTTTAAATCCGACAGCGCTGGCAAGTGTCATTTTATTTCTATTATATGTATTGCATATAGAGTTTCTTGCGAGAACAAGCGACTTTACCAGACCCTTAAAAATAATACTTTAGAACGCGTTTCCATGTTCTAGAGAAAGGTGAATACTCTTCAAGTACTATCACGTTCACGACGAGAAAAGGAACAACCGCAATAATCCTGCCTATAAATATCGTTCTGTTTGCAGAATTCCACAGACTCCAGCCCCCCTCCCCTCTTTTTAAAATCCGAGGGGAGCCACTGAATTCCCGCTTTCGCCGCGGCTGCCTTTCCTATATTGTTAATACGAAACGCGTCCTTCATGGCTCCCACGGAAAGAGTTGTCGTTACCCACTCAAAGCCACGCATAGCGGCTTCTGCCACCGCGCGTTTTATCCGTAGCGCGTAACAAATAGTACAGCGTTTTCCCCCTTCTCTCTCGCCTTCTAAACCCCTTATTTTTTCCAAAAATTCCTCTTTATTATAATCACTTACTATATAGGGAAGCGACTGGCCCCTTCCTAGAAGATCAAGCACCTTTCGTTGCTCGCTTTCTCTCCTATTATATTCCGCTAGATCATCAATATTTGGGTTATAAAAAAAGACAGAAAGCTTGAAATGCTTTGACAAGAGCTTAATAACCGGTATGCTACAAGGCCCACAGCAACTGTGTAGCAAAAGCTCAGGAGCGTCTTCCCCGCTTCTCCCAGTTCCTTCCAACTCCCTAAAAATCGCTTCCATATCCTGGTAATAATTAATAAGCGCCTTCATAGACAAATAGTATACACAGATTTTTCTTTATTATGGAGCCTCTAAAAAAGCCTATTCCCAAAAAACCAGCCCAAGACTCTTTTTAAATTCGTTTTCTTTCACGAGAAACTCTCTCAGCTTTATTTCGATCAAATGTACCTTTAGAGGCATTTTAGCGCGGTATAATTTGTGTAATCCGCCATTTTTGACGGACGCGATTTTATCTTTAATACTTGTTATATAATAAGATAATTATAAACAACAAAACCTTGGAAGCCCCTTTTCGAAGAAAGCGATCTTTGAAAGAGCTGTATACAATACAAGTAAACCCGCGTTTGGCTTTATCGCTGGTTTCGTCTTGACGCGTAAAACAGCCTCATCGCGTTAGCGGTGGCCAATAAAGCCACCCCAACATCGGCAAAAACGGCGGCCCACATATACGCGTAGCCCAGTGCGCTAAGCATAAGAACGAGGGTCTTGACCCCTAAAGCTAATACAATATTCTGCCAAACAATAGCCATAGTTTTACGGGAGAGTTGAATTGCCTGAGGTATTTTTGACGGTTCATCGTTCATAATGACCACATCGGCCGCTTCTATCGCCGCATCGCTACCCAAGCCTCCCATCGCTATTCCCACATCGGCTAAGGCGAGGGCTGGGGCGTCATTGATACCATCTCCAACAAATACAAGAGTCTGCTTTTTCTTAAGCTCCAAGAGTAAGCCCTCAACGATGCCGACCTTGTCCGCTGGCAGAAGCTTCCCGTATGCCAGCTCTACCCCTAGTTTAGTGGCCGTAGCTTGGGCTCGAGCTTCACTATCGCCGCTCAACATCACGGTCTTATTAACGCCGAGCTTGCGCAATTCACTGACCGCCTTCGCGGAATCAGCTTTAATTCTATCTTTGATATCGATATAGCCAGCGTATACCTTCTCCACCGCTATATGGACAATACTGCCTAGATCGGTATAGCCAGCCTCAACAGTCGGCCTAAAGCCTACCACCTGATGCGACTCCATCAGTTCGGCGTTACCAGCGAGAACCAGCTTCCCGTTCAAAACAGCTTGAATCCCCTTCCCGCCAAGCTCTTCAACGCCTTCTAAACACGCGTCTTGGCAACAACTAGGATTCTTACCATATAACAACGCTAGATGAGCCGCCTTGAGCGATAGAGAAATAGGGTGTGAAGAATGAGCTTCTAGATGGGCGGCTATAGCGAGAAGCTCGTTTTCCGTCAACGTGAGCCCTCCTTGATCTGACGGGTGAATCCCTGAAACGGTAAACTTTCCCTCCGTAAGAGTTCCAGTCTTGTCAAAAACAACGGTGCGCGTTTTCGCTAGAGCCTCCAAATAATTTCCGCCTTTTACCAATACGCCCGCTTTAGACGCCGCGCCGATCCCCGCGAAAAAGCCAAGCGGTATGGAAATAACCAAGGCGCAAGGACAGGAAACGACAAGAAATACCAGAGCTCGATAGACCCAGTCGGAAAAAATGGCGCCCTTAATGACCAGAGGAGGTATGAAAGCGAGTATAAGGGCGACTCCAACCACAATCGGGGTATAGTATTTGGCGAAACTCGTAATAAAATTTTCCGTTCTCGCCTTTTTTTCCATGGAATATTCCACTAAAGCCAGGATCCTTGAGGCTGTTGAAGTTTCAAAGCTTTGATCCACTTGAATCGTTAAAACCGCGTTCGTAACCACAGCGCCGCTTAAGGCTTTATCCCCAGGCGATAATTCCTGAGGCAAACTCTCCCCGCTTAGTGATGATAGGTCGATAAAGGCCCGACCAGCGACAACGTCACCATCCAGCGGTATTCGTTCTCCAGGTTTCACGATAATACGCTCGCCTAAGCTTATAGCGTTTGGATGAACCGTGATTTCTTTCCCGCCTCTAAGCACATGGGCGCGGTCGGGCCGTAAATCCATCAGGCTGGCTATGGATTTTCGTGAAGACTCCACCGCGAAACCCTGAATGGCTTCGCCCAGCTGGTAAAACAGGATGACAGCCACCGCCTCAGGATATTCCCCGATAATAAAGGCTCCCGCGGTCGCGATCGCCATAAGGAAATTCTCATCAAATATTTCACGGCGCAGAATATTCCGCCACGCTCTGAAAAGAACATCGTAGGCAATGATTAGATAAGCGCTTATGAAAAGGCTAAGCGCCAACCAGGCGGGAAGCGCCTCCTTCCGTTGAAGCGCCATAGCCACTCCAGTGAGCGCTATGGTCAATGCCACGCGCGACACCCACAGAAATCGCGACCAAGACTTTTGAACTCTGTTTTTTTGTGTTATATCGATGTCAGTTTGTAGCGTTTCGGCTTCTACTGTACTATTGCTCATATGTTCATGTGTTATCAAACACGCTTTACAGCCCATAACAATCCTCCGCAATCTATTCCGAAATATGTTCTAAACCTTGGTCAAGTATTGTTTTAATATGAGAGTCCGATAAAGAGTAAATCGCGGTTTTCCCGTCACGGCGGAATTTGACTAACTTAGCGGCCTTTAGTACCCGTAGCTGATGCGACGTGGCGGATTGGCTCATCCCAAGAGAGTCCGCCAAAGCGCTTACGCAAAGTTCTCCCCGCAAAAGTGTAAACAGCAATTTTACGCGGCTAGTATCGCCAAAAACCTTATAAAACTCAGCCAGTCTAAAGAGTATCTCATTGTCCGGAAAATTCGCTTTCCCACTTTTCGTCAATATTTCGCTCCCTCATATATGAACATATGTTCATATTATTGATTATCGATGTTCTAGTCAAGGCGAAAATTATGACGAGTGCTAAAATGATACACTTTATTTTAGCGCTTCAAGGCTCGCGTAACGGATATATTCATTTTGATCCAACACATAGTCCCACGCGCCGGCTCGGGTATGCCGCTGGCCGCCAAAACCTTTCTTGAACAAACTAAGCCCCGCTAGGGGATGATCAAGCTTACCCGGAGGAGCCACGCCAAGTAAGTCCATATAGCGCGAACCGGCGCGAGCGCAATCAATCATGGCCTGATAGAGTATCGCGCTGGGAGCCGCCGCCGCGCGGTGCTTAGCCGAAGAAGCCGCGAATAAATACCAAGCTTCATCTTGGATACGGGCGATAATCGCCGCCGCAGCGGGTTCGCCATTCGAAATCGCTATATATAGGTCCAAATGTAAGCCATATGCGCGAGCGCTTTGAAATAGTTCGCGAAACAATGCCTCGGTATAAGGATAAAGGCCCCGAAGCTGAGCGGTCTCCCTATAGAGAGCGTAAAAAACGGGAAGCCCTTCTTCCCCTAGTTTCTTAACGGCGGTTCCACGACGGGAAGCAAGACGAACTGAATAACGGGCCCGCGCTTCCATTCTATTCCAGATAGCCGCCTCTCCCCCCGCCAAATTTACGATCATGGTATCCAAGCTGGTGTTTTCTATTGGCGCCTTTCTTAAGCTATGCCATTTTGTTGAGGCGTTCATCCTAAGCTCACGGAGAGGCCGCCCCAAGGTTTTTCCGCTATCATCGGTCCAAGCTTTTACCATAAGGTCCCAGCGAATAAAAACGCAATCCGATGGCAAGAGGGGAAGAAGCTGTTCCGATAAATTTTCTAATAAAGCGCCGCGCTCATCATTACAAGGACGAGAGGTGTTTAGTAAACTAAAGGGCCCCACGACATACGCCATGGATCCAGTCTCGGCTATAGGACGGCTCAACGCGGGAAAGCTATTGTGCGAAACGGGCAAGCGCCAGCCCTGGAATTTTTTCCATTCAAGCCATGCGGGATGTTGAAACAATGAAGCTGGAGCGCTCTTATGAAGAAAATCTTTATTGGACAAGCCCGTCCACATTGCCGCCATATAGACCTCCTAAATAATAAGGCGAACCGTGAAGCCGATTAACAGCCACAACACGGTTCGCCACGAGAATTGATGCCCTTTTTTTAAGCACTTAGGTAAAGAGGGCATCTTGCTATAATACGCCAGAGGCAAGCTCAAAAACCTAAAACGTTTAAATCCAACAGCAAGCGCAAGCTCAATTTTTTTACAAATATATGTATTGTAAACATATAGAATATTCACAATAAAAGCGCTAGAGTTTCTTATGAAAGCAAGCGACTTTAAAAAGAAACCAGCTATACTCATTATAACTAAACAAAAACTATATGGCCAGCGCAAGGTTTTAGGAAGGACAAAGGGAGCCTCCTTCAATCCATGGTCTACCAAAGGGTGGTGTTTGTATGGATGAGTTTTATAAAAATTTCTTCTTCGCTATTGACGACTATCTTTCAGATAGCGCCACGCCTAAGGAGGAAATTGATCGGCTTCTCGCGCCCTGCGCTAAACGTTGCGCGGAATCGTTTCCACTTGAGCTCTATCTAAAAGCTTTTTCCGCTAGTAGCAGCGTCCAAGAAGTGCTGGAAACCTTAAGCGCTAGCTTCAAGGGGCTTTTCCATTATCAAATTCACGCGGATAAAATAGAAATTATATACACAGCATGCGCCTGCGATCTTGTAAAAGATGGACTGGTTAAGTCGCCTAGACTCTGCCGTTGTTCAGAGCTTAGTCTTTTATATATTTGGCGGCGTTTATACGGCGATGTCAGGCTATGCTTGAAAGACAGTATTCTATCCGGGGGCAAACGCTGCCTCTTTGAGTTGCGCGTCAAAGAGCTTGGCCATTACTAGGCCCTGAGAGCCGCCGCTCCTATCGCCCATTAGTCCAATACCAAGTCTCCACGTGGATAAAGCGCCTTTCCCCCAGCTATACTTTTGCCTTTTTTGGGCTTTACCTGTTTTATTGAAAAGGCGCTGGGCCTTTTGCAATATTTTCTTTATAAAAACCGCTTCCCTCATATAGTAATCATTTCCATAAACCGCGAGAATTGTTTTTACCAAAGACGTTTTTTGAAATAGACTCGCTATACTAGGGCGGGCGGCTTGGGATATGGTATACTCGATAAGGGGCGCCATGCGTTTACGACATATTCCAGCGGCTATAGTGATTGAGCTGACCTTGACCGCGTTAAGCGCCCTTCCTAGCGCTTCCCTGGCTTATACGCGCGAAACGCTCGCGTCCACTCTGGAAATAAATAGCCATGAATATTTTACCCAATATGATCAAGCCCTCAATACAAAGCCGATCCATCAATAAAGCCAGCGGATGAAGAACAAAGACACACTAAGAACGATACGCGGCCTTAGTTGAAAAGCGATAACAAGTTAAACTTCTGATATATGGAAACCGTAATCAGCGATATAACCGCCATAATTTTTATCAGAATATCCAGCGAAGGTCCGACGGTATCTTTTAAGGGATCTCCGACCGTATCGCCAACAACGGCGGCTTGATGCGCTTCCGAGCCCTTACCGCCATACTTACCATGTTCGATATATTTTTTAGCGTTGTCCCAAGCTCCCCCGGCATTGGCCGTATAGAGGGCAAGCATAATAGCCGATAGGGTTGTCCCGATTAGCAACCCGCCCACAAAAAGCGGCCCGAAAATAAAGCCTGAAGCCAGCGGCACAACGACGGATATGAGCGCGGGAAGTTTCATTTCACTAAGCGCGCCCTTGGAAGAGATTTCGATGCATTGGCGGTAATCCGGCAAGGCAGTTCCCGCTAAAATACCAGGAATAGCGCTAAATTGGCGCCTCACCTCCTGCACCATTTTTCGAGCCGCTTTAGCCACCGCTTCTATCAGTATGCCGGAAAAAAGATAGGGCAAGGCGGCTCCGACCACGGCGCCGGCGAGGGTCAAGGTATCAACCATATTGAGTACGAGGGTAAAACCATCAACGTCCTTCGGATCGGCTTGCGAGTAGAGAAAGGACGCGAAAAGCGAGAGAGCCGCCAGCGCGGCGGAACCGATGGCAAAACCCTTACCAATGGCGGCGGTAGTATTGCCAACACTATCCAGAGTATCGGTGATACCTCGGACGCTTGGATCAAGTTTGGCCATTTCGCTGATGCCGCCGGCGTTATCGGCGATAGGTCCATAGGTATCCACTGAAACGGTCGCGGCGACAAAGGACAACATACCGATGGCGGCCATGGCGACACCATAAAGTCCGGCGATAGCGTTTGAACCGATGATAGCTATAGCCAAAATAAGCACCGGTAAAAAAACAGACTTCATACCAGCGGCCAGACCTTGGGTGATCGTCAGTGCGACACCCTCACCGGAAGCCTCGGATATCCTCTGGGTCGGTTTATAATCATAACTAGTATAATATTCGGCAAGAGATCCAATAATTATACCGCTGACTATTCCTAAGATGGCGGCCAACCAGGGCGAAAACGCCCCCGCTTTGAAGCCGAGCATGGAAAGGTCTTCAACCGAAAAATAAAGGTAACTGAGAATGCCGGTAGCTATCAGGGTCAGCGCCGCGGAAGTCCAAACCGATATATTCAATTCGCGATGAGGCCGATCGGATACCTTCTTTACGATTAAAAACGCTATGCCAAGAATACAGGCGATAAGGCCAATGGCCGCGAAAAAAATAGGGAATTCGATCAGCTTGGTCACGAGACTTCCGGAGATTGGTGTCGTTGTGCCTGAGGTCGTATAGTAGACATAAGCTGAAAGAACGATGGCCGATATCAAAGCGCCGACAAAGCTTTCCAGTAGATCGGCGCCTAAACCGGCCACATCGCCGACATTATCACCAACATTATCGGCAATAGTCGCCGGGTTGCGCGGATCATCCTCTGGGATATGAGCTTCCGTCTTACCAACTAAATCAGCGCCCATATCGGCGGCCTTGGTATATATGCCACCACCGACCCGGTCAAACATCGCGATGATGGAACAGCCCAAAGCATAGCCGGACACGGTCATAGTAAAGGGAATAAAGTTGATACCCAGATGGTTGGTGACAACAATTATTTGATCTATATCGGTTTGGCCTAAGAGTCGGCCAAATACCGCGTACACGACAAGAAGCCCCAGAAGGGCGAAACCGCCGACACTTAAACCCATAACGCTGCCGCCGCGGAAGGCGACTTTAAGAGTGGCGCCAAGGCTGCCGCTGATCCGAGCGGTGTTGGAAACGCGCACATTAGCGATCGTAGCAATTTTCATGCCAATAAAGCCAGCGGTGGCGCTCATTACGGCTCCGATCATAAAAGCCACACCGGTATACCAGGTAACGACAGCGGACAGGACTATAGCGATAATGATAGCGATACCAAAAATTACTTTATACTCATGCGCGATAAAAGCATCGGCGCCTTCCTTGATCGCCCCGGCGATTTGGCGCATAGCCGGTGTTCCATCGTCTAATCGTTTTACGGCAAAGAAATTAATGGCCGCGAAACTCAAGGCTCCGACAACAGCGATAAAAACGAGTCCGATCATAAGCGACCTTCCCTCCGATTTTCGCATGCTATCATTAATCGCGCGATATTGCTAGCACCCACCGAAATAATGAAATAATATTCCATTTTTAATTCCAAAATCGCCAGTCTCCTTTCAAAAGTTGAGAACTTTTGAATTCGCCTCTATAATCAATCATGATAACCCGTTTAATAATTGAAGCTATGTAGGAGGCAGAGCATGAACAGCCCTATTCACTACTATATGACCATATTCCCCTTAGAAGCCTTAATCGCTTCACAATTAGATCCTTCGCAGTTTGGCATCTATATGGCCACTGGCTCTAAAAAGGGAACAGCGGAGCGTCTTATATTTATCGAACTGAAAGAAGAATTCGACGGCCCCTTTGATTGGGCTTACGCGCATAAGCACTGTGTCCATCACGCTAACGGGGATCCAAAACATTCCAAATATCTTTCCGTGTATCGCGTGCTGGAAAACGTTCCACTGAATTATTTGGGTTCGCTTTATTTAACGACGATAGACGGGCGCGTTCTTGAACTCGTCCGCGGCGATCCGCCCGCGGCGCCCAATAAAACCTACTACCTTTACCAAGAACTCTGCCCTATCCAACCGCTAGTCGTATCCAATCAAAAACCGGCGGCTTTCGGCGCCGGACTATGCGATCAAACCAATAAGGTCTCAGTTCCTAAAATCGCTTTCGCTGATTGCAAGACGCCCGATCTTAACGATATGGAGAATACTGGCAATATAGGCACCACCTTTTCCAGGCGCCGCGCCCACCTTTTGGATTGCATCGCTTCGGTTTCAGGCACGGACGCTAAGCCGGCGAAAACCTTTGACCGTTCCCATATAGCCTCTTTTACCTTTCAGCTCATAAATAGCGGTATTTATATCAGCGGCAATGAGGGTATAGCTTTCTGGGCTATGCTCACCGTGGATGAACTTAAGCGGAATCATTACGATTGGGGCCAATCAGCCAATATACTTTAAGCGGTAAAACCACGCGGCAAACCCACTATTTCAGCCTTGGGGAAGCTCGCCAAGCGGAATAGTCGCCTTGCCTCAGGCCTCCGCGGCGTCGTAAACTCAGCGTTATGATAGAAGAGACCGAAAGCCGTACACGCGGCGCGACAATACTAACGGAGGCCGAAGCCCCGGAACGAATCGGTTTAATGCTGATTGATGAGCTGTTGAACCGCGACGGCTTCATGCTTTATGACACCAGCGCGGTTCGCGCCCTGCATTACGCCGAGGCTGGCGCCGCGTTTGGCGCGGTTCGATTAGCGCGGCGGCTTGGTGAACGCGATCGGTTAAACCGGCTGGCCGAACGTTACGACCAGAGCGGCTTACCGGTAAACACGGCCAACCATGTGGACGCGAACGCCTGCGGCATCCTGCCCTTGTCCTTATTCCTGGCCTTAGGCGATCAAGCTACACTAGCCGAGGGGCTGGCCCTGGCCGATGGACAATGGGCGGAAACACGGCCTGATGGTCTTTCTAGCCAAACCCGCTTCTGGATTGACGATGTTTGGATGATCGGGTGTCTTCAAACCCAAGCGTACCGCGCGACAAAAGACATTAAGTACTTGGATAGAGCGGCTCTTACGATAGAGGCGTATTTAACGCGCTTGCGGCTTCCCGACAGCTTATTCTTCCATGGCGAGGAAGCGCCCTTCCGGTGGGGACGGGGAAATGGTTGGGTCGCCGCGGGTCTCGCCGAACTTTTATCGGAACTGCCGGCGTCTCATCCAAAAGCTCCCCGCCTTCGCTCGAATTTTTTGGAAATGGCCAAGGCTCTAATAAACTATCAAACGAAAGACGGTTTATGGCGGCAGCTACTTGACTATGAAAACGCGTGGATAGAAGCGTCCGCCTCCGCCCTATTCGGCTACGCGCTGGCCCTAGGCGTCAAAACCGGAGCGCTTCCAAAGGCCCCGTTCAGCGCCGCTTATATGAAGGCGTGGAAAGCGCTTATTACGTTAATTGACGGGGAAGGCAGACTTGGGGAAGTCTGCGCGGGTACCTGGCAAAGCGCTGACGCCGCTTTTTATCTGAACCGGCCTCGGGTAAGGGGGGATTTTCACGGCCAAGCGCCCCTATTATGGTTCGCCTGGAGCCTGCTCCCGTAAAACAGGGCGGCTTAAGCGTTTTTAGCGACAGCGCCTTTTTTTGCCAGCCAAGGGGCCGCATTAGCATCTTAGTCTCGGCTAATCTCAATCGCGTAATGCGCCTTGAAACGATAAGCGGCTTCAGTGAGAGACTCAATCCCGCTGACCGCTGTTTAGCCGCTCCTTAATATAAGATCGATGTTATAAGCGCCGCTTCCGACCGCGCCCTGGTTTCGCTTACGCTTTGGATTCTGGCCGCCAAGACGCTCTCCAGAAAGCGGGCGCGCTCCTCATCGATTTTATTAGCCTCAAGCCGCCGCTCAAGGTAAGTCCAGAGGCTCGTGCCCAAGCCAAAGACAGTGCCCCAAAGATAGGCGGCTTCATGAATAGCGGCATCGGTGCGAAAACGTCTTTGAGGATCTTCCAAATGGGGGTTTCCCAGGTAAAAGTTGAGCCCGGAAAACATGGACAGGGCAAAGGTGGCTCCGAGCGCTATTCCAAGCTTGGGCAAAGAAGCTCGCCAATCGTCCTTTAAACTGCCAAGCTTGGAGCGAGCTGATAAGCTTAAGGGTATTCCGAGGGGTAAACCGACCCACCAACTGGCGATGCTTCCCCACGTAAGGGCGTACAAATAAGGACTCTGGGCTTCAAAAAGGAAATCATTAAGGCCTGGGGCCATTTGAGCCAAATTAGCGTAATGAAAATCCGTGGAAAAATATTCAATGCAGATATTGGCGGTTACGCAATCCATCGCGATGCCATAAGCGACCGCACCCACCGTTGTCATGGCGATGATTTTTAAACTTTCCAACATATCCTCGCCGAACGCGTCCAGGCCCGCGCTGTAAGAGCGTTCAGCGATATACTCTATATAATGGGGGCAATTTGCCTGTAGCTCATCGTACAGTCCTTGATCCGTCAAGCGTATAGCCTTCAGCGCGTTCAGGAATAGGCCGCCGCTAAACGGAGTGCCATTGTCAAAACCCAGCCTCGGCGCTTCGCTTTTTTCAGGGACGAAACGAAAGGCCGCGGGAGGGAGGCTGGAAGGATCTTCAGCCGTCGCCGGGGAAGCGCGGAAAAGCGAAAGGAACAAGACGCCGACAAGGAAGGGTATACGAATTTTCAAGCTTACCTCTGATTTCTACGAAAAACTCCTATGTTGAAAAGGGCTTCTCGCGATTCTAATGTAAAAATACTATCAAAACAAAGCGTATCGCGAAAGTGAGCGACTTTCGCGATGCGCCTTTTATGCGCCGCTAAGGCAAACCAGAGCTTACCCTTAAGCCCCTGCGGATCAATAAAGCGCCCAGGCTAAATTCTTTGTCTTTATTTAAGCGACTTTAGCCAAACTGCACTCTTGCGCGTCTAAATGATCCTATGTATAGTAACGCTTAAGAACCTCAAGGAGGGCGATCATGCGAAAGAAATTTGGAATTAAGCGTTTGATGATGGCGACAGCGTTCGCCGGCTTATCGGCGACTGTTTGGGCGGCCGAGCCCATCAAAATTGGCGCCATATTCGCGATCACCGGACCGGCGTCTAACCTGGGCGCTCCGGAAGACAAAACGGTGAGAATGATGGTTGACGAACTCAATCAGGCCGGCGGCGTCTTAGGCCGAAAGATTCAGTTGGTGGTTAAGGACTCCGGCGCTTCCAGCGAAAAGGCTATTTCCTTCGCCAAGCAGCTGATCGATGAGGAAGAAGTGGTTGCCATCATCGGTCCGACAACCTCTGGTGAATCTATGGCCATTAAGGATATCTGCAATAAAGCCAAAGTGCCGCTTATCTCCTGTGCCGCGGCCGAGACTATAGTTAACCCCCAATACAAATATGTGTTTAAGACGCCGCAGAAGGACAACTACGTCGTTGAGTGGATATACCAATTTATGAATAAAAAGGGTATTTCCAGAATTGGCGTGGTCGCGTCCAATACGGGTTTTGGCAACGGCGGAAAAGCCCAGCTGGAAAAGTATGCCGCCCAATATGGGATTACCATCGCTATCGCCGAGTCTTACGATCAGAACGCCACCGACTTATCCGCCATGCTGACTAAAGTAAAATCCGCCAATGTGCAAGCCGTGGTCAACTGGTCTATAGAGCCGGCTCAGTCCATTGTCGCTAAAAACATGAGACAGCTTAATATGACAGCGACGCTTTTCCAGAGCCATGGTTTCGGTAATATAAAATACGTGGAAGCCGCGGGCGAAGCGGCTGAGGGCATCATTTTCCCCTGCGGCAGACTTCTTATCGCCGATGAATTGCCGGCCGATCATCCCCAGAAAGCTCTTTTGGTTAAATACGCCGCTGATTACAAAGCTTTATATAATGAAGAAGCCAGCACTTTCGGCGGGCACGCTTATGACGCTTTGACCGTCCTGATAAGCGCCATAAAAAAAGCGGGCAGCGTTAACGCTGACAAGCTAATAGCCGCTCTTGAAAGCCAGAAGAACGTCCCGGGAACAGCCGGTTTATTCAATATGTCTCCAAGCGATCATAATGGTTTGGATATGGATTCTATTGTCTTATTAACGGTTAAGAACGGTAAATTCACGCTTTATAAAGATTGACGTTTACTCCAGCGCTCAAGGCCAGCTCTTTTTGGGCAAGGCCGCGGGCGCTGGCGGTTTTTTCATAATTTTTACCCGGCGCGGCGCGATCCGTAGTAGTATTGCGGCAACGGTTTTGGAAGGACGGGTAATGGGCGAGTGATGAACGTCGAATTATTAATCCAATACATTTTTTCAGGCTTAACCTACGGCAGTATATACGCCGCGGTGGCTATCGGCTTTAATATTATTTATAACGCTACGGGTATTATCAATTTCGCGCAGGGCGAATTCGCCATGCTGGGCGGGATGATAGCTTATAGCTTATCACAGCTTATGCCTCTGGCCTTAGCGGTGCTTTTCGCGGTGGCGCTGACAGCCGGAGCGGGGGCTTTAATGGAAGCGGTCTTAATCCGCGGCCTGTATAAACTATCCTCCCTTAGAGGCTCTCGTAAACCGACCGTTCTCCAAATGATAATCATTACTATCGGTTTATCCATACTGCTGCGCGAGATAGCCCTGCATCTCTGGGGCGAGTCGGTACGGACCATCCCCTTCTTCACGGGAAACGAAGTCTCCTCTATTAGCTTCCTTGGCGCTCATTTTTCGCCGCAAATTCTCTGGGCTATCGGCGTTACCATACTAATTGTCAGTGCTTTGACGCTCTTTTTTAAATTCACCATTGTGGGGCAGTCCATGCGGGCTTGTGCCGCCGATCGGGAGGGAACTAGTCTCTGCGGTATCAATCCGCACCGCTTGGTAAATCTGTCCTTCGCCTTAAGCGCCGGAATCGGGGCTTTGGCCGGTTGCGTGGTGGCACCACTTACGCAAACGTATTACGCGATCGGCACCGAATTATCTATCAAAGGCTTTACCGTCGCCGCCTTTGGCGGACTTGGCAACAGTTTAGCCGCGGTGGCCGCCGGCTTTATTCTTGGCGTGTTGGAATCATTCGCTATATTGGTGGTGCCTGAAGCGTATAAGAATATTCTGACCATCGGCATTTTGCTCCTCGTTCTATTCCGTAAGCCCACAGGCTTGTTCGGTGGACGCGGCGATCAGTCGCTGAAGGAATTCTAGCGATGGACGCTAAACGCCGATACTTCCACATTCTTTTATTCGCTCTTTGTATCGCCTTGGCGCCAGTGCTCTGCCAGGCGCTGGGCAAACCTTTTTACCTAACGCAATTAACGATGTCCGCTTATTATGCCTTGGTGTCGCTTGGGCTCTGTCTACTCATGGGCTACGCCGGCCAAATCTCCATGGGCCAGGCCGGTTTTTTCGCTATCGGCGCGTATACTTCCGCTTTGATATCGCTTATCGATGTTCAAAGCTACGCCGATACGCCGTTTGCGCGGGCGGCCAGCGGCATCGGCCTGCTTATACCCGGCGCCGACGCGGCCGGGCAAGCGGTGCTTAATCCAACTCCTTGGCTAGGCTGCGTCGCGGCCCTTGTACTCGCGGCCATAGTAGCCGCTCTTATCGGTATTCCGGTATTAAAGTTAAAAGGCCATTATTTAGCCATGGCGACTCTGGGTTTCGGCGTCATAATCGAAAAAATAGTGAGAGGGACCCAAGCTTTGGGCGGCGCCGATGGACTAAATAGTCTGCCAGCCTTCCCCATCCTGCCGGGCTTAAGTATAGAGGGCGGCCGGTCGCTGAGAACAATGAACTTCTATATAGCTTGGTCCTTTGTGTTGCTTGGCTTGCTTTTACTCACAAACTTGATCCATTCCCGCGCCGGACGCGCTCTCCGCGCCCTTCATGATGGCGAGGAAGCCGCCGAGGCTATGGGGGTGGACACGGCCTCATACAAATTGAAAGTCTTTATCCTGGGGGCGGTTTTCGCCGCCGCCTCCGGCGTTTTTCTATCACATTACAATGGCAGCATCGGCCCCAGCGAGGCGAGTGTGATGAAATCCGTACGTTATGTTTCCATTGTGGCGGTGGGGGGCATGGCCAATTTATGGGGCACCCTAATCGTCGGCACCCTGCTTAACTTTCTATCACTGCGCGGCGTTTTCGGTAGTTATGACGACGCCGTGTTTGGCTTTATTCTGATCGTGGTTATGCTCTTTGCCCCGGACGGCTTTCTGCGCTTGCCGCGCTTTTCACCGCTGTCGCGGCTTTTTCGTCTTGCCAGCAAGAACGGTAAAGGGGATAGCCATGAAAGGTAGGCTAAATCAAGGCAACGTTACCGCCGCGCGCGTTAAGGCGCCTATTCTTGAGGTAGTCAATCTAGGTAAAAGTTTTGGCGGCTTACGAGCCGTGGACCAGGTGAGTTTTACCCAGGCCGAAGGAAGCATAAAGGCGCTTATCGGCCCAAATGGGGCGGGAAAATCGACTATCTTCAATTTGATCGCTGGCAGCCTTCGTCCGTCTGATGGCCGTATCCTTTTCCAAGGCCAAGACATTACCGGCCGCAAACCTCATGAGATCGCTCGCTTGGGTCTTAGTCGAACTTTTCAGGCGGTTAAACTGTCTCGACATATGACGGTGCTGGAAAATGTTATGATCGGCGTTCATGTGAGAAGCCGCGCTGGTGTACTTAAGGGGCTCCTAAACTGGCCAAGCACATGGAAGGAAGAACGTTTAATAAAAAAAGCGGCGATGAATGAGATTGAGCGCTTGGGGCTGACGGACCAAGCCAATATGATCACTGGGGGCTTATCTTTTGGGACACGGAGGGCTGTGGAATTGGCGAGAGCCCTAGCGGCCAGCCCAAAATTGCTCCTGCTGGACGAACCGGCTTCCGGTCTAAATTCCAGGGAAACGGCTGAATTAGCCGAGCTTATTGGAACAATACGAGACCAAGGCGTTTCAGTCCTGCTGGTGGAGCACGACATGTCGCTTGTCATGGATATCTGCGAAGATATCGTGGCGCTTAACTTTGGCCAGTTGATCGCGGAGGGAAAGCCCCGCGACATACAGAGAGACAGCCGCGTTATAGAAATATATTTAGGTACGGACGATGCTTAGGATTAGGAATTTAGAAGCCGGCTACGGCGAGCTGCGAGTGGTAAAGGGCGTTTCCTTACATGTCGCCGAAGGCGAGATCGTCGCCGTGATTGGAGCCAACGGCGCCGGAAAAACTACCCTGCTCAACACTATAGCCGGTCTTGTCCGCCCAAGCGGTGGAGTGGTTCAATTTAAGGGCACCGATATACAGCGCTGGACAGTGGAACGCATCGTCGCGTCTGGCTGTGCCCTTGTGCCGGAAGGCCGTAAACTCTTCTCCCCCTTGAGCGTGCGGGAAAACTTGAATTTAGGCGCCTATGTCTTACGCCGAGGGGAAGGCCGCGAGGCCGTCGCGGCCCGGCTGGAAGAGCTGTATCAGCTTTTCCCAAGACTAAAGGAAAGAGAGCGGCAGTTTGCCGGAACCCTCTCAGGCGGCGAACAGCAAATGCTGGCTATCGGCAGAGCTTTAATGAGTAAACCCAAGTTTATTATGTTCGATGAGCCATCGATGGGCTTAGCTCCACTGATAATTAAGGATATTTTCGCCGTGATTAAGCGTCTGCGAAGCGAGGGCGTTACCGTCCTAGTCGTGGAGCAGAACGCTAAGGCGATACTGAAAATAGCGGACCGTGGGTACGTCATGGAAACCGGCAGCCTAATTTTGGAAGGAAGCGGCGAAGAATTGCTGGCCAACCGTGATGTGCAACGGGCGTACCTCGGGAAAGAATACGCCTCAATGGCGGAAGGACGGGAACGACCATGATTAACTCCCCAGCCCATGAATGCGCCGCCCGTGAAGACCTGGAACAACTCCAGGTGGAGCGGCTCCAGGCGACTCTTAACCGCGTTAATCAAAATGTCGCCTTTTATAAGGAAAGCTTCGCGAAGAGCGGGGTGGATATCGGCAAGGTAAAAGGCCTGGCCGATTTAAGCGAATTGCCGTTCACGACCAAAGACGATCTGCGCCAAGTGTATCCCTATGGTTTTTTCGCGGTTCCGCTAAAAGACATAGTCCGGGTACATTCCACTTCCGGCACCACTGGCAAACCTATCGTCGTCGGTTATACAAATAATGACCTAAACGTATGGAACGCTTTGATCGCCAGGGTACTGAACGCCTGCGCTATAACAGAGCACGACTTAGTTCAAATCGCCTTTAACTACAATTTATCGTCAGCAGCCCTCGGCTTCCAATATGGGGCGGAGAAAATTGGCGCCTCGGTAATTCCCTCTTCCAGCGAAAACGTGGAAAGACAGATCCTTGTTTTGAAGGATTATAAGACCACGGCCCTCATCAGCACACCCAGCTACGCTCTGCATATAGCCAGCGTTCTAAAAGAAGAAGGGATACACCCTGAAAGTCTCAGTTTACGAGTAGCCCTGTTAGGCGCTCAGCCTTGGAGCGAAAAACTTCGCGAAGAAATAGAAAGCGCTCTCCATGTGGACGCTTATGATAATTATGGCTTAACCGAGCTTATCGGTCCCGGCGTCGCCTTTGAATGTGATAAACGAAATGGTCTCCATATCAACGAGGACCATTTTATTCCGGAAATTATCGATCCTGACAGCCTAAAAACGCTGCCGCCCGGCGAAACGGGCGAGTTGGTCTTTACCACCATTACCAAACAAGGCTTCCCCCTTATCCGCTACCGAACCGGCGACATCAGTTCCTTGATCCCAGAACCCTGCGCCTGCGGCCGTAGCCTAATCCGCATGAGCCGGGTATCTGGCCGCACCGACGATATTATCATCGTTGATGGCGTTAATGTGTTTCCCTCCCAGATAGAAGAAAAGATTCTGGAAGTTAAGGGCTTTGAGCCGCATTATAGGATCGTTTTGGACCGTGTAAACGGTAAGGAAACATTTGCCGTCCAAGTAGAAGTATCCGAAAAGTTCCCCTTCTTTGATGAAATGGGAAAGATAGAAACGCTTTGCGCACGGCTAAAACATTTATTGGTATCAAGTTTGGGAATCGATGTCACCATTATTCCGGTAGAGCCAAAATCACTCCAACGCTCCAGAGGGGAAAAACTCAAAACAATTATCGATAAGCGCGAACCGTAAGCTTCCAAGTTTTCCGCGGCGGAAAATCGGATGACGCCTGAACTTGTCGGCGCCATCTTTCGGTTTTCCGCCTATTTTACGGACAGCTCCACTCGTCGGCTTAACGCCCGAGCCATATCGAGCTCATCGGCGGAAACAGGCGACGCGGCGCCTTGACCATAGGTTTCCACAGTGATGCTTGGAGCCAAACCCGCTTCGGCCAGTCTTCTGGCTAGATACGCGGCACGCTCACGGCTTACCAAAAGTTCGCCTTCCGGATAAGCGATAGAGGCTGAATGACCGGTCAGGACCAAGGTTCCGCTGCCATAGGGCGCGAGCGCCACGGCCAACTCAGCTAAACGCCGCTCCTCACCGGGGACAAGCGAATCAAACGAATCAGCTTGAAAGCGGAAAGCGCTCAGTTCCTTTGGCACTGAAGCCGCGTCCAAGCGCTTTAGCTCCTTCGTAAGCACCGCGGCATCTTGCCCAAGACTTTCCACCGCCGCTGAAACGCCGCTATCGGAAACAAGCGCACCTTCAGCGGCTATAGGCGCCGCGCTCGCCGCGGTCGCCATTTTTTCCGCGCCGCTGTTAGATGGAGCGCTTTTTACGGCGGGCCCGGCGGAAGCGCTGGCTATCGTGGGAACGGGAGAGCGCGGCTCGGCGACGTTTTGCTGAACAACGCAGGAGCGAAGCATCCAAGCGATAAGGATCAGTAAGAGAATAATAAGAAGCCACCATAACCAAGCGGGGAAGGCAGGCTTTTCCTCGACTTTGTCGGAATCGCCTATAGCCGCTTTGTCCGCGTCTAAAGCGCTTTCCAAATTATCTTTTACGCGGCGCTCTTCCGCATAGGCGTAGAATTTTTCACGATCATGCGGTTCGTAATCGGCATCCGTCTTGAAGTCATCCAAAGCCTTTGCAAGTAAGGCGCGGTTAGCCGCGGTCGTCCTCTTTTGCCACTTTCTCAGTACATAATCCAGCTCATGTTTTTCCTTTGAAATATAAGCGCTGTCGTTGAATGCCATTCCAGCTCCTCCCCCTCTTTGTCAGCTTTATCGCTTAGCTCATCAAAAAAGCTATAATTATAAAGCTTAAGTCTAAGCGAATTGGAGAAAATGGCAAGAAAAAGAGCTTGTACCCATAAAAGCTTATGTTTTGGTAAAAAAAACTTACTGCTGCCAATTTTGTTGCATATGTATCTTCATTTTTAGAAAAGACATGAATAAGTACCATCACAGGGCTTGAGTCGGAACTAGCTCCAAGCGGGCTAGTTATATCAAAGCATGGACTCATAGTCTCGCCAGTTCCACTCCTTTTCGGAAATTAATATCTTAGCGCTTCAACAAAATTGGCAGCAGTAAGTAAAAACTAGTGCCGATAGGGGCGTTTTCGCCATAACGCGAGAAGCCGCGGACTTTCATACTTTGGCTTTTACGGCCTACGCGTTTTTTAAGTGTATATTATATTAAGAATAATTTACATAGAGAGCCTTTCCCGCCTAATTCTCCACAAAAAATACGGATTGAGCCTCATTCGCCGCAGCCGCGGCGCCGCTGCGGACACGGAGCAGGTAAGGACCAGCCGATAGGCCAGAAGGTACTTTCGCGATAACTAGATCGCTTGATACCGTTTTGTACTCCGGCGAACGAGCGACGCTGCCATCCACAAAAAACACGCCGCAACGCTCGTCCTCGCGCTCAAAATGTATATCTTTGCCGACGATGTGTATAAAGTCTCCGGGGCCGGCGCGGCGCGGTGTTATATCGATACTCATGGGTTCTCCTTCTTTTCTGGACAAACTCACTCCTCTAGCGGCGAGCTTATTCCGAATTAGTATATGTATCGGCCTATATTCTCCCGCGTTTAATAGTCTCCCGCTTTTACTTAGCGGGGCGCCGGCTTTTCACGCTTCGCTTGCCGCCTAAGCGCTAATTGGGTATGTTGATTTCGGAGGCCGCCGTGCGCGTTCTATTAGCGAAAGAATATGGTTTCTGTGGCGGCGTCAAGCGCGCCTTAGCGCGCATGGACAAAGCCCTTGCTGACAATCCAGATAAGGCCATCTTTTCCATTGGACCGATAATCCACAATAATTCCGTGATTGAAAAGTATATAGCGAAAGGCGTCACCATAGTGGACAGCATTGAGGAAGCGGCTAAAGGAGTGGGCGTGGTCAGAGCTCATGGTCTACCCCATTCCGTCATAGCGGCCGCGAGAAAAAGGGGACAGATAATCATTGACGCCACCTGTCCCTTTGTCCGCGATATTTCCAGCCTTATCAGGAAGGCGCTTGAATCAGGCAACCAAGTCTTTATAGTCGGCGAACCGGAACACCCGGAAATGGTAGCGTCCACCGCTGACTTCGGCGCTAGGGTAACGATAATCAATCATGCCAGCTTTTTCGCGAACAGTTTTGTTTACCCTACAGGCCCTGTTGTCCTACTTTGCCAAACCACCATAGCCCAAGAACGCTATAATGAAATAGCCGCCGCTTTCGCGGCTCATGTCCCAGAGCTTATCGTCAAAAATACTATTTGCCAGTCAACCAGGGAGCGTCAAAACGCCGCGTTAGAAACCGCCAAACAGTGTGACGCGATGGTGGTCTTAGGCGGGAAAAACAGTTCGAATTCACGGCGCCTCGCCGAATTGTGCTCTTCCGTGGTTTATACTCAATTCATTGAATCCATCGCCCATTTGGACCTTAACGCTCTGCGTATAGCCATCAAGCGCGCTTTAAAAAACGGGAGCGCCGTTTTTCCCGGTGAACCAAGCGCATTAAATGAGGCGTTGATTGGCGTAAGCGCCGGCGCGTCCACGCCAGACGAACTTGTCTCTGAGGCGGTCGCCTTTTTAGAACGTTTGGATTTGACTAACGACGATCCGCGATCATAGGAGAAATACTATGACAGCTTTTTCACACCGTTTTAAAGCACTGTTTTTTATTATCGCCGCGCTTAGCGCGGCGTCATGCTCCACTCGGACTAGCGTAGCGGCGCCGGGCGGCGCGGCTCAAAGCGTCGCGTCACTAAACGATAAATCGCTGGGAGGTAAGGAAATGGATAGAGACGAAAACAAAGCCTCGGACGACGAACTTCGCTCGCGCTTAAGCGAGGAACAGTATCGTGTTACCCAACTCTGCGGAACCGAACCCCCCTTCCGCAACGAGTATTGGGATAAGCATGAAACCGGTATGTATGTCGATATTATTTCCGGCGTTCCCTTATTCAGTTCAAGTGATAAATTCGATTCCGGGAGCGGCTGGCCCAGTTTTGTCCATCCTATAAATCCTGGGGCACTTATCGAACGCGTTGACGCGACGCTCGGGATGACCCGAACGGAAGTTCGCTCCGCCGACGCTCATTTAGGCCATGTCTTTCCCGATGGCCCTGAACCGACCGGGCTCCGCTACTGCATCAATTCAGCCGCCCTGCGTTTCGTACCGCTCTCCGATATGGAAAAAACCGGGTATAGCGGCTATTTATACCTGTTTAGCGACAATACGGAAACCAAGGGCCAAGAAAGCTCTGGAGCTTCGGAGCTGGTGGGCAAGGCGAATGAAAGCACTACCTTGGAAACAGCCCTTTTCGCCGCGGGTTGTTTTTGGGGCACGGAAGCGTATTTCCGCCGCCTGCCTGGGGTTATCGCCACTGAGGTCGGCTATTCGGGCGGCACCAAGGCTAATCCGAGCTATCGCGAAGTCTGCGAAGGGGATACCGGTCACGCCGAAGCCCTCAGCGTCAGTTTTGACCCCTCGCTTATTGATTACACAAGCCTGCTCAGGCATTTTTTCCGCATGCATGACCCCACTCAAGAAGACCGCCAGGGACCAGATATAGGCAGTCAATATCGATCCGCCATTTTCTATTTTTCCGATAAGCAAAAGCAAGAGGCGGAAAAACTAGTCTCTCTTTTGGAAAAAAGCGGCCGGTATCGCGCGCCTATCGTCACAGAAATAAGTCCGGCCGGCCCCTTCTATCTGGCTGAAGATTACCACCAAGATTATTTAGAAAAGAATTCAGGCGGCTACTGTCATGTCGATCTAGGCTTATTGAAGACCCCCTTGGAGGAGCTTGAATGAACCAGGAAGATGGCGCCAAACGCTTAGCGATGGAGGAACTGTCTCAACCGGAACGTTTTACCGACCAGCCGCGAACGGATGTAGCGTTTTGGCAGCGCGCCCTGGATTTTTCACTTGGGAAAATACGCGCTAACCTTCCGTTGTTTCGGCGTAAATTCCCCGGGCCGGCCGGACTACATAATCGTTATCCGCTTATTGATAACACAGAGTGGACCAGCTCGTTTTGGACTGGACTCTTATGGCTGTCGTACGAGGCGAGCGGGGAGCTTCTATTCCGTAAAGAAGCGGAAAAACAACTCTCTTCCTATCGCGAGCGGCTGGATAAAAGGATCAAGACCGATACTCATGATCTCGGTTTTCTCTATACCCTATCCTGCGTTGCCGCCTGGAAATTGACTGGCAATCAAGAAGCACGGGATGCCGCGCTTAAGGCCGCCGACCTTCTTATGACTCGCTATTTTGAAAAAGCGGGGATTATCCAAGCCTGGGGCGATCTTGGCGACAAGGCTCAGCGCGGCAGAATCATCGTGGATTGCGCCATGAATTTGCCTCTATTGCGTTGGGCCGCCTCGGAAACCGGGAACCCCTACTACGCGGACGCCGCGAGAAAACACTTGGACCAGATGAACCGCCATGCTATCCGGCCAGATTGGTCCACCTATCACACCTTCTATTTCGATGCGGAAAGCGGCGCCCCTCTGCGCGGCGTTACCGCCCAAGGCTACGCCGATTCATCATGCTGGGCTCGCGGTCAAGCTTGGGCCATTTACGGAAACGCCTTAGCCGCTCAAGTCACCCAAGACAGTTCAGCCTTGGAAAGCGCGCGGGGTTTAGCGCGTTATTTCCTTAACCGCCTGCCAAAAGATTTTGTTCCTTATTGGGATCTGGTTTTTGTGGACGGCAAGGAAGAACGAGATAGTTCGGCGGCGGCTATAGCCGTCTGCGGCCTTCTAGAACTAGCCAAAGTCTTACCCGCCGCCGATCCGGAGCGACGCGTCTTTGAGAACGCGGCTTTCAAAATATTGGAGTCATTAGCCCGCTTCTATACCAGCGCTGACGTATTATCGTCCAACGCTATCCTGTTACACGCGGTGTACAACAAGCCTTCCGGCGAGGGTGTGGATGAATG
>CAZJJK010000020.1:24999-36474 GCA_964546285.1 uncultured Treponema sp.
GGCATCGATAAAAGTTCGGCGTTGATAATGGCTCAAATAAGCCTTATCGCGGGCATAATTCTTATCACTATCCTATTTGGCATTATCTCCCGCTTAATGGTGCGTAAGGTATTAGGCCGGATAGTACGGGGAACCAAAAGCAACTGGGACAACATCCTCTTTGACCGAGGCGTCTTTTTAAAGATGGTTCCGCCCCTGTGCTGGCTGATCTTTACCCTCCTTCTCCCCTTAGCCTTACCTGAGGACAGCACGGTCGGCGTTTTTATGCTCCGCTTATCAAGGGGACTGCTAGCGGCGCTAATGATTCTCGCTGGCGGCGTTTGGCTGGAAGGGGCCAACGCCATCTACGAAACCTTTCCGGTTAGCCGGCAGCGCCCCATTAAAGGATACGTCCAGCTAATCCGGATATTCCTTTATTCTGTCGCCGCCATAATCGTCATCACCGCCCTTTTAAACGTAAATCCTATCGCGATAATATCCGGCTTAGGCGCTATGAGCGCCGTTTTGCTTCTCGTCTTCAAAGATACTCTCTTAGGCCTTGTTTCCGGTATCCAGCTCAGTTCTAATGATATGGTCCGCTTGGGCGATTGGATAGAAATGGAAAAATATGGGGCCGATGGCGATGTTATCGATATTACCCTGCAAACAGTTAAGGTGCGGAATTGGGACATGACGATAACCACAATTCCCGTCTATGCGTTGATTTCAGATTCTTTTAAGAATTGGCGCGGCATGAGCGAGAGCGGCGGCCGACGCATTAAGCGCAGTCTATTTATAGACGCGGAATCCATCAGCTTCCTTAGCGATCAAGAACTGGCTTATTTATCAACCATGGAAATTCTAAAACCCTATCTTGAGACTAAGTTGGCCGATATTGTGCAAAATCCGGGCAGCGCGAGAGAGGAGGATTTATCGCGTCGGCGCTTAACTAATCTTGGCACCTTCCGGGCGTATATTCAGGGATATTTGGAACGGCATCCAGCCATCAATCATCAAATGATCTGTATGGTTCGTCAATTGCAGGCCTCATCCCAGGGCATACCGTTGGAACTTTACGTTTTCACTCGCGATAAGGCGTGGGTTAACTACGAAAATATTCAATCCGATATTTTTGACCATATATACGCCATAGTGCCTCGTTTTGGCTTACGCGTTTTCCAAAACCCAGGCGGCGCCGATCTTTCACGTTTAGCTGACGCTCTCAGCGGCCGCGATCATCGGTTAAAATAAAAAAAGAGGAGCCGACTAAAGCTGTCAGCTCCCCTAGGCGTTAATCCAAAACAATCGCGGGCCAGGTTTCCAACGCCCTATTGCGCCGCTTTTTCGTCAATCAGGGCTTGAAGCGTTGTCTTAATGGTGCCAAACGAGCCCCCAACGGCCGTTACTGCCGTTCGGAGGTTTTCAAACCTCTCTTTAGGCTCAAAACCCAGGGCGCCGACTATTTCCGCTTCCGATAAGCCCCAGGCGTATAGATCGGCTATCGTTGTTTGGCCTGATATGAAACGTTCTTCCTTCTCGTGGGTTTCCGTTGGCTCGCCCGCGCTGGCGGCCGGCGAAGCCGCGCTTATAACCGCGGTCCAGCGTTCCGCGCCGGCCGCGTCCAGCTTGCCGCGTTCGGCGAGATACGACACAGCCCGAGGCGGCAGAACGGTCCCCTCTTCAGGTTCGTACGGAATACCGAGAAAAAGGGAAACGAATAAGCGAGTGGAATCCGTCCCAATCTCGGTATCGGGAGCGAGACGCCCCGCGTATAAGACCTCCAGGTCACTAACACGGGATGAAGGGCTTAAAGTCTGATTGCCGGGCGAGAACGCCGCGGCCGCTTCAGAAGCCGAAAGCCCAAATACGCGTTCTAGATCAAGCCAGGTATAGGAACCGCGTATATCCGCGGGATTGGACTCCCCAGCGAACTCACCGGTGGAAAATTTCACCGGCGTCTTAACACTTTCCGTCCGCCATAGATTTAAGGACATACTAAGAAGTATGCCGCCAAGCATAAGCGTGAGGACGATACCAGCCAGAGGCAGGGTTTTTACGCGTATCATTGTTCACCCCCATCAGCCGTAAAAGCGCTGGCATTTTCCCCTTCAACAGTTTCAGGCGCTTTAGCGTCAAGCCGCCCCGCGGCCAGAACCACGGTATCGGCTACTGGACAAGCGGCCTCGCTGGTACACTCCAAACAGCTGATACATTGGTGGTCGCGAACAACGCCTGACGTTGACACCTCGATATTCATTGGGCAGGCTTTATCGCAAAGCTTACAGTTGATACAGCTACTCGCGCGGCGCTTAATGCCGAAAATTCTAAACAGATTGAAGATGCCTTGAAAGGCGCCAAAAGGACAGGCATATTTGCAGAAAGGCCTTTCCACGAATAAGGACAGAAGCAAGGTCGCGCCAAGAACGATAAATCCGCTTATGGCCACCTCGCCGGTCCAAAATTGGAACAGGGTAAAATAGGGATCATAGGCCTCAAACACCAAAGTGCCGGTAACAATGGTCATATAGCTTACCCATATAAAAACCAAATACCGGAGATAACGTAAAACACGATCCAGTTTAATCGGCACAAAATGATTATATCGTTTCTTAAAGAGCTTCTTCCCCAGCTTACCCACCCATTCCTGGACTGAGCCTAGCGGGCAAAGCCATCCGCAGAAAACCGGCCCAAATAAAACCAAGAGGATCAACACCAAGCCGGATAGAACCAAAGAAGATTCATGTACCTTTTTGACCAGGGTCCCATCGGTAATAAATTGATAAAAACTTACCACACCCCCAAAGGGGCAGACCGCGTGAAGGGACGCCGACCCAACAAGCGGCAGATCAATGCCTCGTTCTTCCAGAGTCTTGCCAACGGCGATCAACGCCACAATCACGAAAAAGACAATTTGGATGGTCCGCCTTATCCAAGGCGTGGCTTTTCGCGCTTTCTTATAGGCCATAAGTCCCCCGCTTCACTTAACTAGATTGAGGCCGCGCGTGAAGCCGCGGTGCCTCTCTCGCCCCGCGACTCTACAGCGTTTCGGCGACGCCCGCGACCAGCCCAAAGCGGATCGCCAGCCTCGCTACGGAAAGCATAATCCATCCCGCCGGAAATAACCCGAATAGCGGCTATATCGGTCCCATAGATATACCCTTGGACTTGGGCGCTGTCGCCAGCCTTGAGCGTAAGACCGTCTGGATAGAGTATTTCATGATTTCCCAGATGCACGGCATAGGTCTTACCATCTGTTTCCAGATACCATTCCCCATCTTCCTGGCTCAGGTTACCAGCTATTTCAGCGATAGCGCCTCGTTCCACGAAGTCCCTGCCCGACAATTCATCTCCAGCCCAAGCGGCGGTAGAAAATAAGACTAAAACCGAGATCATACCCGCAACGCGCTTCATGTCGCGCCTCCTAGAATTTGATAAACCTAATATGAGGCAACTACCTAAGGATGAGGCGAAGCTTCGGTAAAGGATAGGTAAAGCTCGCTCGCGATCCGCGAAAACCCAAAAAGAGTCTTATTCCGCCTTCGCGCTAAGGGTTTGGACTGGAAAAACGAGATCGAAGCTGGTAACTCCGGCGCCTTCATCGCAGTTGACGGACAAAACAGCCTTATGAGCTTCGGCTATCGCTTTAGCGATAGACAGGCCTAAACCTGATCCGGCTCCATCGCGCGCCTTATCGCCGCGATACAAGCGATCAAAAAGGCGGGAGCGGTGGTCCACGTCGATAAGGCCCTCATTCTGAACGCTGACGCGTACGGCGCCGTCGGGCTGAAGCGAAGAAACAAGCCTCAGTTCCCCACCTGGCCGCCCGTAACGTAAGGCGTTATCGATCAGGTTGGCAAAAGCTCTATCTAATAAGGCGGGATCGGCCTGAAGCGTTAAAGCGCGCGCATTCAAGACCAGCTTGGAACCTCTTTCCAAGGCTACAGCCGAAAAACGACGGGCAAGCTCCTCCAACAGGGCTTTAGTGCTTACAGACTCAAAACGCGGACAAAATCCTGGTGTTTCAAGACGGGTAAGCAAAGCCAGATCGTTGACCAATGTTTCCAATCTTCGCGTTTCACGTTGGCTTCCAGCCAAACGCGCTTGGGTAGCGGGCAGGACTCCGTCCGCCATCGCCTCCAATTGGCCCTTTAGGGCGGCCAGCGGCGTTCGTAGATCATGAGAGACATCCGCCGCCCATTGCCTCCTTAATTCTTCTTCTTTTAACAAATTACTTTGCAAGCTAGCGGCCGCTTGAGCAATGCGGTCCAGTTCGATGACGGACTTCCCCCCTAAAATTTGGTCCCGCCTACCTCGCCCCATGGCTTCAAGGGAAGCGGCTAGACCTTCGGCATGCTTAGCTACCGGCCGAGCGAACCAATAGGCGACAACCACCGCGATCACGGCGGCAACCAGAGAGCCAAGCGCCAATATCACGATTAACGCCGCCAGCAAGAAACGATTAGATTCTCGTTGATTAAAGGAAGGCACTAAGGACTCGTACTTGAACACCAGCTTGCCATCAGCCGCTCTAACTTCCACCCACTTTTCCACATCCTGTAAACGGCGTAAAAAATTGCGGCCTTGCCCAAGCTGGCGATCCTCCCTTCGGTAATAGTAAAGTAAAACATCGTCAGCGGACTGGACAATAATCCAGTCCGGATCGGCGGGAAAGCCCTCCAGGGCGCTGGCTACATCCAGCGAATTCGGCGAGCGGCCCTCAACGAACAACTGATCCGCTAAGGCCCGTAGACGTTCGCCGATATAGGTGTTTAGGGCGCGGTTTTCCCTCTCTTCCCACAGCCGAAGCAGTCCGGAAGCTCCAAAAAAAAGACTTAACGATAAGGCGCTTATAAACGCCGCCAGAGCGAGAGACACCATAATAAGGGATCTTGCCATCAGGCGTTTCACGCGCGGACATCCTGGCTCTGGCCTTTAAATTTATACCCAAAACCCCTGAGCGTCTCTATCCAAGCACCGTCGCCCAGCTTGGCGCGGAGATTTTTTAAATGAGTAATAACCGTCCGGTCAGAACCGTCATGGCAATAATCCAAGCATTCTCCCAATATGCGGTCACGGCTTACCAGAAGACCGGCGTTATTGGTTAAAAAACAGAGGATACGCCATTCAACCGGCGTTAATAAAATAGGCTTACCGTTCAGCAAAACTTCGTGAGCGGCGGTTTTTATAAGCAATTCATCGTTACCCAGACGCCAACTCGCGCTCTTATCGTCAGCGCTCTGGCCTGCCTCCTGTCCTAGCCCGCTTCCCTTAAGCCGCCTTAGGATAGCTTTGACGCGCAGGACTAATTCCCTAGGAGAAAAAGGCTTTACGATATAATCTTCCGCGCCCAACTCAAATCCGGTTATCCTATCGCTTTCCGATTCTTTAGCGGTGAGAAAAACAAAGGCCGCCTCTGGCTCTATCTGACGTATCCGCTTAGCCAAAACGAAACCGTTGCCGTCGCCCAGCATAATATCCAAAATAAACAACTCCGGTTTCTTAAAAGCGAGAGCCTCAATAACACCGGCGACACCGCTAAATTCCAAAATCTCGTATCCGGACAGCTCTAAATAGGCCCGGACAGACTCACGAATAGCGTCGTTATCCTCAACCAGACAGATCATACTGGCATTGTGCGGCACCCGCTTGTCGCTGGCAAGAGCACCGGCATATTTTTTACCTACTCAACCCGCTTCTTTATCCAATCTTTACCCTCTCTTTTTATACTCTCCTTCTTAAGCGTTTACCTTGATGGTTAGCCGCGGCGGATCCAACCGAACGCGGGGGGAGGTTAATTATGAGCATTCACCGAAAAGCCTTAGCGATAGCGTTAAGCCTCAGCGCCTTTTTTTTACTAGGAGCGTCTGGAGCGGCCGCTTGCGAGCTTTCATTTAAGTTGATAGACGAAACCGGTGTTTCGCGGCGTATTCTGCCCGGCGCTACTGTCGCTTTGGATAAATTCGCCACGTATACATTGCGGATAGAATTTGTGGAGGATCATCGAAATTGTCTTTACGAACCTGAAGATACGCTGTTCTTACTGGACGACGCGAAATGGCGGCCGCAAAAAGACGAACAAGGTTTGGTATTAAGCGCGCCTATCGTTTGGAAAGTGAAGACCAGAACACTCAACACCAGCGATATCGTTTTTAGCGCGGCGGCGAGCGGAACTTATGACCTACGGATTATCCGTGAATGTTCTAAGGGGGGATATGATGAGAGCATCATCTTCTCCGTCCACTAAGGCCCCGACGCGCTGGTTGAACAAACTTTTCAAGGCTCCACGTTTTTGGCGGAGCCTTATTCAAGCCGCGGTCTTTATAGCGGCCTTGGGCTTACCAGTCGGCATTTTCCACATGATTTGTCCTATGGGCGGCATCGCCACCCTAACCCGTTTTTTCCAACAAGGCCTTTTCCTGCCAAAAACCGGCGCGGTAAATCTCATAATTCTCAGCGCGGTCCTAATAAGCACCTGGGTTTTTGGCCCGGTGTTTTGCGCTTGGCTCTGCCCTATGGGCTCTATCCAGGACTGGGTCCGCGCTCTAGCGGGTAAATTAGGGGTAAAAGCCCTCCGTATTCCTAAAAAGATAGACAGCGCTTTAGGCTATCTGAGGTATCTCATTCTTGCCCTTATCATCTTCGCCACCGCGCGAAGCTTCAACCTTGTTTTTATTAACGCCGACCCTTATTACGCCCTCTTCCACTTTTGGACGGGTGAAGTCGCTCCGCTAGCCTTAGCTGTCTTATCCCTAGTCCTAATCGCCTCAGTCTTTATTCAACGTCCTTGGTGCCGTTGGTTTTGTCCGCTGGGCGCTATATTAAGCGTCCTTGGCCGCTTCAGCATACTGAAAATCCATCGGCCATCCCCAAAATGCGTGAACTGCGGCCGCTGCCAAGCTGTCTGCCCGGTCGGGCTCGATCCGGCCGCCGGCGAAACGGTCACCGATCCCCGTTGTATACGTTGCGCCGAATGCGGCTTGGCTTGCCCGCCAAAGCTCCGCGAAACGCGAGGCTTAAGCTTCCGTAGCGCTCTTGGCTCAGCCTTAGCCTTATTCGCCGTTTTCCTGATCGCGCCGCGCTTGACGCCAGAAACGCGGGGCCGAGGCCTAAACGAGATTAGCGCCACAGAAACGGGCGCTCCCCCAGCGGCCGCTGGCAAAGAGAACTTAAGTCCGAACACGCCTTTAGCGGAACTACCCGCCATTTTGGGAATAGACTTAAGCGCGATTTATGACTTTTTAGGACTGCCTGAACATTATGACAGAGCCACAAAATTGATCGACATTGAGGATGATTTTGAGGAAAAAAGCTATGGCTGGATAAAAGAAGCCTTACCGTAAGGTCAGTCACCTGAGGCGCTTTCAAAAGTCTTCAACTTTTGAAAGCCGACAATAATGGCAAGCGTAGTTTTATTGCTATTATTTGTATTGTATGTAGATAATAATCCTCGCAATATAACTGTGAGAGGTTCTTGCGAAAGTAACCGACTTTTGCAAGAACCTCAGCTGATAGGTGGCCGGGAAATGGAAGGCTTGAGCAGGCTGGGCTCCGCCGGATATACTTGGCGCGGACGACCGCTATACGCACTGGCGTACAAGCGGCTAACGCGAAAAAACCGCGATTGCGGAAACACCGAGAGGATATCGATATGAACCCGGCCCTGAATACTTTAAAAGAACGTGGCTTTTTTAAGCAATGTACCGATGTTGAAAAGCTCTCCCAAGCGATGGACAAGGGTCCGGTAAGCTTTTACGTCGGTTGCGATCCCACAGGACCCAGCCTTCATATAGGCCATATGGTACCTTTCTTTGCCTTCCGCCATTTACGGGAAGCCGGACACCGGGGCATCGCGCTTATCGGCGGCGGTACCGCGCGCATCGGCGACCCGTCCGGCAGAACCGAAACACGCAAAATGCTGTCCTATGATCAACTAGACGCCAATACAAAGGCTATTTCCGCCCAGCTTGATCGTTTTATCGGCTTTGACGGTGAAAAAGCCTTTAGCGATAACAATAAAAATTGGCTCGCCGAACTTAATTACATTGATTTTCTCCGTGACATAGGCAGCCATTTTTCCGTTAACCGGATGCTCAGCTTTGAAGCATATAAAATGCGGATGGAAACCGGTCTTAGTTTTATCGAATTTAATTACCAGCTTTTGCAGAGCTATGACTTTTTGGAACTATACCGCCGCCACGGCTGCCAGCTTCAGATTGGCGGCGATGACCAATGGGGCAATATTGTGGCCGGGATAGAATTGATCCGTCGGGTTGAGGGCGCGGAATGTTTTGGTCTAACCTTCCCGTTGGTGACTACGTCTGACGGCAAAAAGATGGGAAAAACCGAAAAAGGCGCGTTGTTTCTAGACCCGACGATAACCAGCCCCTACGATTTTTTCCAGTACTGGCGCAATATTCAGGATGCTGACGTGGAACGCTTCCTGTTGATGTTTAGCTTTTTACCCACAGCCGAGTGCCGAACCCTAGCCGCCGGGAACCCTAACGCCGCCAAAGAACGTTTAGCCTATGAGGTCAGCTCCCTCATTCACGGCCGCGCCGAAGCGGAAAAAGCCTTGGCCGGAGCTAAGGCGGCTTTTGGCGGCGGCGGCGATAAGAACGCCATACCGACAGCCGCTCTAGCGCGGGAGGACTTTGAGGCCGGCTATAATATCGTGGATTTGCTTACGGCTTCCGGCTTAGCGCCAACCAAAAGCGAAGCGCGGCGTTTAGTCCAACAGGGCGGCGCCTTTGTTCGAAAAGACGAAGAAAGCGATTGGGAGGCGGTTTCCGATATCGGCAGGAAGCTTGGAACCGCCGAACTGGCTGGGGACGAGTTATATCTTCGCGCCGGCAAGAAACGTATTTGCCGCGTAACGCTTATGTAGCTTAGGAACGCTTATCGCGGCACCTTCCGAACCAGCTTTTCGATAGAAACAAAAGCTTCCACTAAAGTGGGATCAAAATGCGTACCGCTGTCATTGCGTATTATCTCCATTGCCTTTTCATGGGCTATGGCCTTTTTATAGGGACGGTCTGAACGTAGCGCGTCGTATACATCGGCTATAGCCACTATTCGCGCTGATAAGGGAATGGCCTCTCTCTTTAAGCCCGCTGGGTAGCCAGACCCGTCCCAACGCTCATGATGATGATAGGCTATCAGTTTCCCGATCGCCAAGAAGGATCTGGCGGGATTCATCGCTTCGGCCTGTTCCAACACCCTGCCGCCTATCTCTGTATGCCGTTTCATCAACTCAAATTCTTCCATCGTCAACTCGCCCGGCTTCCTAAGGATATGATCCGGGATACCGACCTTGCCTATATCATGGAGCACCGATGACAAACAGAGAGCGTCTATATATTTATTCGTTATATACCCGCCGCCTATACTTAACTCTTTCATTCGTTTGGCTAAAAGTCTTGAATATTCCTGAATACGCTCCAGATGCCGCCCCGTTTCTTTATCACGGTATTCCGTTAGCTTAGCGAGGGTTAATATTACAGTACGCTGGGCCAGGGATTCATTAAGCAACGATGTCTGGAGATTTCCGTATAATTCGCATTTTTCCAACGCTTTCGCTACTTGATTAGCGGCCTCCCTAATAAGCCGATAATCCTCCTTAGAATATGACTCGCCGTCCCGTTTTTTCCCTATCAACAGCGAAAATTCTGCCCCATCTTTTTCGCTTAGCTTAAAAGTCTTATTTAAACCTACGTTAGTAGAACCGAGCGCTTCATAGCGATAGAGGGTTTCCTGAATTGCGCTTTTCCGGCGAACAAAGGCGATACTTGACGGTTCAAAGGCTGAAACCAAGGCCGCTGACACGATAGGATAAACATCGTGAGTTTTTTGAACGCCAACCAATTCATTTTCCAGCTCATCCAATATTTGCTTTTCATTCTTATACCGTTTGGCGAAAAAGGCGCTAACGAAATTATTCAGCCTCGCGTAAAGCCAAGGAGACAGGAGAGCCGCCGCCATAAAACTGAGGAACGAATAAGGGCCAAGGTCGGCCCGTATAAAGAGATAAAACGATAAGGCGTAGAACGCGGCGGCGATAACGCCAAGTAAAGCGATAACAACAAAACGATTAAGAAAGCGGTCAATATCGAATAAATTATACTTCACGACAGCTAGGCCAATAAAAAGCGGAAAAAGCAGAAGGCTAACGCTAGCTAGGTTATTAAAAAGGTTTTGGTTATAGATTAGGAGACTAGAACGCACGATTAAAGAAATAAGATAAGCCAGAGTGGGTAGCAAACTAAGCGTAATTCCGGAAAAAACCCAACGTAAACGTACTTGCCCCTCAGCCCCCGAAAGACGATACTGATATATAATCAAAACAAAAACATAGGCCAAAGAGACAATTATATATACATGAATAAAATATACCGATATCCCGTATGGCTTTAACCAACCAAAGGCCTGTGCGGAATATTTGACGAGCAGAACCAGGGCGGATAGGGTGGCTCCCCACGGAAAGCTTAAAGCGCGCCTAACCGGGAAGCGGCGGATAAAAGCGATTAAGGAAACGCAGGCTATTACCCCCGCGATATCAAGCATAAAAAAACGAAGCTTGATAAAATTGATCGCCCAAAAAGCTATAAAATAGGAGGAAGCGATGGCAACACCGGCACCAACAGAAAAAGGAAAAAACCAAAGTAAAGCGGGCTTCCCGCGCCCAATAAAAAGGAAAAACAAGCCTAAAACAATAAAACCGACACCAACGGCTATATCCAGGATAACGGTCCGGCTCATGAACCGGGTCCTCTCAACCCAAGGTAACGGTTTTATCTCAAAGTGATAGACTTCTCCAGAAGCCACCCTGAATTCCATAGCCTTGCCCAGAGAGAACAGCCGGCCGGTAATGTTTAGGAAAGTGCCCATATCACGCTTGGATAAGGCGTAAAGTCCGGCGGAGTCCCTTCCGTTGATTGATACAACCAGCATACCAGCGCTTAGGCCGGCGGCCTCAGCGCTTGAGGCGTTAGCCACTCTTTGAATTCGGAAGCCTTCTTCCTCAAGCGCCAGTTCCACCCCCGCGTGATAATACGCTTGTTCTGAAAAAACGATGGAATAGTACACGAGATAACCGAAGGCGCTAAAAGCGATCGCCAATAAGGCGATTTTACGTCGGTTCATGTCTAGAGTATCAGGGCGTACGTTGTTAAATGTCAACTAACATTTTAGTAAATATTAGATTAATCTCACTTGAGGCAATTTCAAAATCCGTAATCTTTACTAACTGCTGCCAATTCTGTTGAAGATATTTTTTAGAAACTTTTCCCAAAACACAAGCAGGACGCTCGATTGCCCCGTACCGGTATATGACACTACTTCATATCCAACGGAGGTTTACCATGGCCCAACCCGCCTCCCGCCTCGTCACTATCGACAGTCCCGAGTTCTGTCCCAATCAAGCCTGTCCCTACCACAACCGCGCTATCGCCTCGAATTCACTCTGGTTTCGCCGCTTCGGCTCCTTCCCCACCAAGTCCA
>CAZJJK010000021.1:0-36176 GCA_964546285.1 uncultured Treponema sp.
CCCAAACCCAAAGCCTCCTCCGGCGCCGCGGGTTCATCCACCGACGCTGGAGCTTCCGGCAACAACGCCGCGACCGCTAACGCGGCCGGCGAGGCTGTGGTTCCAGAAGGAGAGGCCGCCGCCGAACAAACGACCCAAGCGGTCAAGGATACGCGTATCTCCGAATTCCTCTTCCCGGTCTGGCTGAATGAGCTTGGCGGCTTGACTCACTCACCCGATCCCATGAATTTTATGGCCGGCAACTATATTTTGGGCGTAGAAAACTTTTTCGGTAAATATTCGTTCAAGTACCAGAGTTCGTACAAGGGCGATAGCTTCACCTACAAGTACGACAAGACCGGCATCATCCAAATCATCCAGGCCGACGACGAAATCTATCACGCTATCCTAAAGGATAAGGCCGGCGTCGAGAAGGAGTACAAACTCTACCGCTTAAAGAAAGGCAGCGCCATAACGATCGACGGCACAGAAATAAACCCCGACGAAGATGGGGTGTATATGGACGGGAAGATATTCACGCGCATAGCGCCGTCCTCAATGTAAGCCAAAAGGAAGATCGACTTCAAATTAGGCTTTAGGCCATCCCGTCTCAACGGGATGGCCTTTTTCACGTTTCTTTGCTAAAAAGCGCCACCGGCATTGAACTGTTTGCCGAAGCCTGGAAGATGAAAATATTGAAGCTAGCCTTTTGAGGTTCTTGCAAAAGTCGCTTACTTTCGCAAGAACCTCTCACAGTTTTATTACGAGGATTATTATCTACATACAATACAAATAATAGCAATAATACTGCGCTTGCCATTATTGTCGGCTTTCAAAAGTTGAAGTCTTTTGAAAGCGCCTCTTTTGGATAACGAGTAAAGAAGGGATATATTACGGCGCTAAAGGGAGACAATATGAAACTAGCGAGCGCATCGCTGTCCTTTCTTTTTCTTCTTTCAAGCTGTGGGCTATGGGGAGAAGTCCCAACGGAAAAAGTGGAGACAATAATCGACCATACCAAACTAAACGCCGCTGCCATCCCATCGATAATTCTGGACGAGATCCGGCTCATGGATCTGTATTTTGAACACGCCTCGGTGGGGGAAAATGTGATGAACGGGCTGGAGGCGTTACGAACGTCCGACACCCGCTACACTTTTACCCGAGGCGGTCCTTGGGTAAGTAAAAGCGACACCTTCAACGACTCCACTATTGCCGACTGGTTTACCGCTCAGGACGGTTTCGGCGACAATGCCCGAGGTAATCCCGATTTCCAGGCGAAAGCGGACCGTTTTGCTAGCCGCGTCAGAAGTGACGGTTTCGCCTCACTTATTGATGTGGCTATGTTCAAGTTTTGCTATATCGATAGCCCCAGCGCTGGAGAAGCGTCCGCTAGTTTCGAGCTGGTTCGCGGCATCATGGAAAGCCTTGAAAACGATTTCCCCGCGACGCGTTTCGTATGGTGGACCATGCCCATCGAAACGATCGCGAACGCCGAACGGCAAGCTTACAACAACTTGGTAAGAGACTATTGTAAAACCAACGGTAAATGGCTTCTGGATATAGCCGCTATTGAAAGCCATGACGATAGTGGTAATCCGGTCTTACAAGACGCTTACGAACTGCTCGCCGCTGATTATACCGATGATGGCGGACATTTGAACGAGGTCGGCGCCGAACGCGTCGCCCGCGCCTGGTGGTCGCTATTGGCAGGGCTTAGCGGCTGGGAAGGTTGAGCGCTTCAGACCATGTCCGAAGGAAGGCCGCCTTACGGCGGCCCCTCGCTTGCTTTGGAGAATAGGGGATTCGAACCCCTGACCTATAGATTGCGAACCTATCGCTCTACCAACTGAGCTAATTCCCCGTCACATGGAAAGCTAGCGTAAAAATAGTAAAAAATCAACTACCCGGCGCTTACTCCTATTCCCAATGCTGTCGCGACTTGACAGCCAGTCTAATATCATCAAAGTCATCCTTATCGCTCTATTTATTTTCCATAAAAACTCTTTATAATCGCTTATAAGCAAAATTTCCGGCAAGACAAGTTACCTATAATAATTTTTTCTTGTTAACGCGCCGCGTCGCGCCATGTTAGGCTAGACAAAAGGAGACAGGGATGATTACCCAAAAGACTGAATATGAAGCCTCTGAGGTAGGGTATGACGCGTCACGGTTGGATGTTCTCAACGCTCATTTCAAGCGAATGATTGATAAAGGCGAATTATTTTCGGCTAATTATTGCCTATCTCGCGACGGAAAAGTGTTCGCGGAAGCGGCTATGGGGAAATTATCGTACCGAGAAGACGACCCTAGAGAATTAGTACCGGATAGTATTCAATGGATAGCCTCCATTACCAAGCTTTTTACGGCGACAGCCATCTTTCGGCTGGTTGAGGATGGCTTTATTCGCTTAAATCAGAATGTCGGCGATCTAATTAAGGAGATGAGCCTTCCGCCTTTCAATACTATCACTCTAGCCCAACTCTTATCGCATACTTCCGGCTTAACGCCTGACCCCAACTGTTTTGGCCATAATTATCAAAAAAACGCGTGGGACCATATCGGCACGGAAAGGAAAAAGCCCTGGTTGGAAGCCGCCTTAGCCGTGGGCATACGGAGCAAGCCAGGCACGGAGTGGGCGTATTGCAGTTTCGGCTATGTCATTTTAGGCGAAGTAATCAGCAGGGTGTCTGGTAAACATGCCCATCAGTATATCGAAGAAGAAATTATACAACCTTGCGGCTTGCGTGACACGTTTTTTCCCATCACTCACCCATCCAATGATGACGAACATCGTCGTATGATGGAGCTCGCCAAAAGGAGCAATATCCGAGATAAGCGCAATGAACGCGAAATCCAGAGGTTGCTAGAGGGCAAGGAAGCGCCAAAATCCCGCTTTGACGAGGTCCCAATGACTGGCGGCGGCCTAGTTTCTACCGCGCGGGACTTAAATCGATTTGGCGTTATGCTACTGAATCAAGGAACAATTGACGGCAAACGCATACTAGGCCGCAGGACCTATTCGCGAATGACGGAAATGTATACAACTCAGGAAAACCGAGACTGGTGTTGGGGTTCCCCCGGCCTTTATCGGCCTTACGCTTTAGGCCCGGACCGCCGACGCAACGCTGATACTATTTATAGCCCAAGCACTTTTTTTCATGAAGGCGCGGGCGCCTGCGCGCTAATCGTTGACCCGGAAGAACGCCTGGTCGCGTCCTGGTTCGTGCCTTTTACCAAAAACGCGTGGCACGCGCACGGTCTCTTTAACGCCGCCAGTATTATGTGGTCCGGTTTACTATGATAGCGCGGAGCTTAAGAACGCTTCGCGCGGTCGCCTTTGTGACATACAAAGAATGGAGCGCGTACAGGACGCATTCTATGGTGTCCATCTTAGTCGGTCCATTATATTTTCTTGTACAGTATTTTATTTGGAACGCGGTCTATGGGAACGCCCAAGCGGCTGGCCCTATCGGCGGCGGTGCGGCCGCGATCAACGGGCTTGATCTGCAACGTATGCTTATTTATTTTGGGGCCAACGCTTTAATCGGTTACCTAACCATGGATTTCGCCGATTGGAATCTGCAGATGTTAGTCCGCACCGGCCGTTTCCTAACCTTTGCCCTTAGGCCCTTGCACCACCGTTTTTTCGCCCTGTCACAGAAGCTTGGGCATCGCGTTTTAGGCTTTCTCTTTGAGTTCCTTCCCTGCCTCTTTATTTTCATGGTTCTTTTCCGGCTGCCCTTAGCGCCGGAACGTCCCTTATGGCTAATCCTGTCTATAGCCCTCTCTTTTTTAATGAATTTCTATGTGAATTATTCTATCGGCCTTTCCGCGTTTTGGTTTGTTAGGGCTGAGGGCGTTCGCGCTGTGTTCCAGCTATTACAAGCGGTTTTTTCAGGCGCCTTAATTCCCTTGGTTTTCTTCCCCCTTATTATTCAAAAACTGCTATTCTTTCTGCCTTTTCAATACACGCTCTATGTTCCGTCTATGATCGCGACTGGCGGTTATCGACTTGGCGGTATTGAGCTATCCATTCCCGTTATAGTCGGCTACCAAGCTATCGCGGTCGCGGTTACGGCGCTCCTCAGCGAGTTTTTATACAGAGCATCCATGCGGCGCTTTAATGGAGTAGGCGCGTGAAAAGATATGCGGCCATATTCGGCGCCAGCTTACGAACAGCTTTTTCATCCGTAAGCGCTTATCGCGTTAATTTTATCATGTCGATATTGATTACTTTCTTCAGCAATGTCCTTTTCCCTCTGGTGACCATCCTGATCTATCGCTCTGGCGCGGCTTTTCCCGGCTGGACCTTTCATGAGGTCCTGTTAATTCAAGCGATTTACACAATTTCCTCCGGCTTATCAAGCGTTTTTTTTATGGGCCTCTTCTGGTCCACTAACTTCAGCGTCCGGGAGGGGACCTTTGAGCTTGCCCTTCTTAAACCAGTGGATACCATTTTCTGGCTGCTCGTCTCATCTATCAATCTTGAAAGCGCCGGTATGCTTATTGGAGGCCTGGTCATGACCGTCGTTGCGCTCTCAGGTCTAGGCTCCATAAATACAAGTTCGATTCTGGCCTGCTTGTTGCTTTTTTCTGGCGGTATAGCGGTCATGCTTGGCGTTACCCTAGTAATGGCCGCGACCTCATTCAAATGGGTTGGAAACTCGCGTATCCCTGAAATGTTCGATAGCGCCCTACAGTTCGCGCGGTATCCGCTGGATGTTTTTCCTCGGGCGGCTAGGATAGCGGCGGCCATGGTAATTCCTGTCGCTATGGTCGGCTTTTTTCCAGCCAGCGCTCTTATCCGAGGGGCCAAACCCGTTCATTTTTTATATCTTTTGCCCTGTCTAGTATTTTTCTGGCTTGGGCGTTCGCTATACCGCGCGATGATCAAATACTACGAAGGCGTTGGGGGCTGACATGAACGATTGTATCATCAAGACGCGTGAACTTACAAAGATATTCACAACCTACCAACGCGGTAGCGGTTTTAATGAAACGATAAAGAGCTTTTTTAAGCGTCAGAAGGTAGAAGTCCGTGCGGTGGACAGTGTTTCGTTTCAAGTGGAGGAGGGAAGCATTACCGGCCTATTAGGCCCAAACGGAGCCGGAAAATCCACTACCATAAAGATGCTGACAGGCACACTATTCCCAAGCTCCGGTGAAATCGATGTAATGGGTTACACGCCGTCAAAACAACGCCGCAAGTATGTGGAAAAAATAGGAGCCGTTTTTGGACAGAAAGCCCAACTAATCTGGGATATTCCCCCCGCGGACAGCTTTATGATGAATAAGGCTATCTACGGTATTTCCGACACCGACTACAGCCAGCGTTTAGACAATATGGTCGCCCTGTTTGAACTAGGCGATATTATACGTAAGCCAACCCGGGTGTTGTCGTTGGGCGAGCGGATGAAATGCGAATTCATTATGGCCATGCTTCATGGTCCAAGAGTGGTTTTTCTGGACGAGCCGACCATCGGCCTGGACGTAATCGCGAAGGCGCGTATACGAACATTTATTAAGGAAATGAATGCGCGAGGCACTACTTTCATCTTAACCACACACGATTTGGAGGATGTTGAACAATTGGCCAGAGGAATAATAATCATCAATCATGGTAAAAAAGTGTTTGATGGAGCTCTTTCCGCGCTACGCCGTGCTTTAGGGGAGAAAAAGCTGATCCAGCTTACCCTTGCCCAACCCGCGCCGGAGTTGGCCATACCACACACCACTATTGTCGCGCGCACTTCCGAGTTGGAATTAACCTTGGAAGCTGACGTAAGCGCCGTTCCCATTGGCGCCTTATTACGCGATATTTCCGAACGTTGCGCGTTTACGGATATCGCCGTTAAAGAACTGCCGATGGACACCATAATCACCCGAATCTACCAAACTGGACCGGAGGGCTTGTCTTCTTGATCCCTAACGAAGAAGCCCGGAGCAAGCTCCGGGGTATGGAAAGCCGCCTTCCAATCAAAGAGAAACGGCTGACTAAAAGCCGCCTGATTAAAGAGCCGCTCATACCGCGTCTATTATTCTGATTTCCGTCAAAGGCTTCCACCTTTTGGCGCTGTAATAAGAGGGCTTTTTGAACGCGGCCTTATGGTCATCGCGCATTAACGCTAAAATTCATCGGGGCTCAATACCCCCGCTTATGATTTCGCTTTAAATGAGCTCTATCGAAATGGCCTAAAGTTACCGATATTGAAAGCGGTCTGTTATAAATATTTGAGGTTATTTCAAAAGCTAGAGCCTTTTGGAATTGCCTCGGCTAATCTGGACTTTTTGGAAAGGTAATACATAATTGTTATTATGATGACCTGCATACAGGTCAGAGCAAGGATGGTCCGAATGGCTTTAGGAATGATTCACCGTTTAATCAAGATTTTTGAAGACGCGACGAGCGAATTAACTATTCCATGTCGTTGCGAAGACATCGAATCAATCGCTATTTTAGTTCATAGAATTATGTCTCTCCAATCCAGGCAGTTCCACACATTGGAACATGTCTTTGGTTTTCTGGATAATGCCGATCCATTAACCTCTCTTTCGGCTGTATTTCACGATTTAGTGTATTATCAAGTAGATGATGGGCTCCAACCGGAATTAAGAAGTATTATAAATTCAGAAATCACCGAAGCTGAGGGTAAAATAGGCCTGAGAAGCGCAAGTCAGGGCGAAGATCGATATATGTTGCTATGTCGCCGCGTTTTTGGGTTTAAGCGCGACGCGGTAATGAATTCTACCACGGGTCTTAACGAATTCCTCAGCGCTCTCATCATGACTCGTCTTATTGGCAAATATTTCAGTGAGACGCAATTGCTCGCTGTAATTGTTTGCATAGAAGCGTCCATACCCTTTCGAGGGCCAAACGACGCGGGCTTAAGCATGGGACAAGTTTTAGAGCAACGCTTAATCAGTATGCGCGATGATGGCTTAATTTTTAGCGACGATGACGAAATTCATGAAATGATCTTCCGAGCTATCGCTTTCGCGAATCATGACGTCCAAGATTTCGCGCTACAAGATCCTACCCGCTATCTCAACAACACATGGAAATTACTGCCTGAACTCAATTCCCCATTACGGAATCGCGGCGTATTTTCAATAAAGGAATACCGAGTAGCTTTGGTTAAAATGCTCGGCTTCTTCAAATTCCTTGTACCAGAAAATGTTTTCCATAGTTATCGGGGTAGCCCGGACGATGAAACTATGACTGGACTAATAGAGCGCGCAAGAGTAAACCTTGCCATAGCAAGAAGATATATGAACGCTAAGATACTCGCTACTGCTTTGATAGAAGCGCTCGCGCTCGAAACCGGTGGAGACGTTCCGCTTGCGCTGTTTATGGGAGACATCCCCAACGCTCATTTCCAGCCGGATCGTTTAGATGACTTCCTGCCCCCTGTCGTTAGGCCAGAATGGATTTCCGATACAGACCCCGTTTATCGGCTCCTTAGCGACGGCCGTATGGAAGAATCTACCTTTGATCTGAAAAACTCGCCTCTCGCCCTTTTCCTCTACTGCAGCCTACCGCCAGCCGCCTTTGATTCAATGGTGGAAAACACGGAACGTTTTTATAAGGGAGAAATGAAAGCTAACGCGTACATAAGCGCTTGGAATCCGATTGTACGTAACGCTGTCATAAAAGCCAGTTCACGAATGGTCATGACACGCCGCGCTAAACTAAACTCTTTAATATCGGGATAAATAGAACCTTTTAACTAGTTGGTGTTTTATCTAATCAGTCTCATTGTTTTGTATCCAGATTGGCTTTAGCGAAATATTGCATCAGCTGGATAAAATAGTAAATCTTTTTATAAACTTCAGTTATTCTATCCGCGATTGGAGCTTCGGAAGCCAGTTCAATCTCTTTCCAATTGATAATCAGTTCCCTAGGGGTTCGTTTAAAATCATCCAGCACATTTTTAAGATTTTTTCCAACCACTATAAGAGACTGCGCCGCGCTGTTTATCATAAACAGCGCGTCATCATTTATGCCCTTAAGCAAGGTGCGTACATATTTTATCTGTTCTTTATCACGATCCGCCTTTAGCAGGGCGGCGCGTAAACGCTGTCCCATATCGGCGTCATCGGCCAAAGCGTCATCAAAAGCTAACAACCGTTCCGAAATGCTCATAAGCTCATGGAAACTCTCTGACAGTTGTTGAGATAAAATATTAGACGACCACTGCCCTCTTATCAAAAATAAGTCCACCAATTCTCGTATGTCTTTTTTATAATAATCTAATAAAAACGCTTTCAGGTAATTCATACCTTGAATCTGGGTATAACCGCCAAGCATTTTCTTCGCGAATAAGGCATTCGCCTTTTCGGCATAATTTTTCATACGCGCTACGGCGGAAGTGCCAAACACATAATTAGCCAACTCATCTATTTTCGCGTTACGCTTTTCTTGTAAAATACGTTGTATAGTTATTTCGGTTTGCGTTTTTAGTTTTTGAAGGTAGGTTTCAGTGATATGCTCATCGGCATCCCTAATTTTTGACTGCCATTGGGGATTTTTAGTTAAATGACGCACCATTAAGACAAGAACGCCGGACCGTCTCAGTTCCTTTAAGGCTGAAAGCTGGCGATTCCATTGATCCGCCGCTACTACCTCCACACCCTTATATTGCTTAAGTACATTGAACACCAGCTTCCAATCCTGCTCAAGGTCAATGGCAAGCGCTATCTCTAAAAAGTCCTTAACATCGTCAACAATATAATCGCCACGAATAATATCGAATTTCGGGATATAGGTAAAATTCCGCTCACTAATATTAGAGTCAAATTTCTTAAGTAAGAAAAAATAATCAAAATTAACCAGGCGGGTAAACGCTATAACAGCGCTATAGCAGGTATCTATGGATTTTACCCTAAGGCTATCAAACTCAGCGAAAAAAGCCACGAGATCGTCTTTGAGCTCTTGAGCTAATTCCTTTGTTTGTATCGTTTTGGCTCTCTCTCTAATAGATTCTTCCGATAAACGGTCCTGCAAACCGAGCAATTCTTTTGAAAGAAAGGAATCTATTACGATGGCCTTAAGCTGATTTGACGCTGAAGCGTTCTGCAAAAAGACTTGCGCCGAGGCAAGGACGCGGTACAAATCATAAAAGAATTTGGCGAAAGCCGGTTGAACCTCTTCCCCTCTGGCCTTATAGAATTTGAATTTTTGACGGCCCAAGTCCTTAACGATCTGCTTTAACTGCCTTCGTTTTTCAGCTTCCGGATCACCCACACTGGAGAACAGAGACAATAAGCGAGAGATAAAAGGAAAAGCCATCATTACCTCGGCATCGGGTTAGATTGGAATATATCCCCATCTATACATAAATTATCGGCAAAAACGTTAGCCGTCAATAGTACCGTCATCGCGACCCGCTCGCTAGCTCTCATATAGCGGCGTTATAAAAAATACAAGCCCCCCACTTGCCGCCTAAGGCGCTTACCCTCCAATTATTAATACTCGCCTATTTCCGCCAACCCTGCGCACTCTTTTCACTAAACAAGTAAATAAATTCGCCAAATATGAAAAAACGTCTTGTATATCTTTACCCAATACCCTTCACGTTAAAAAATAAAGAGATAGAACCGCGCTCGTGTTGATTGTCTGATATGATCAAACAGACCAAGCATCCAGAAAAGCCAAGCCGTACTGTTGAATTCCGCCAAAGTATTCTTCAATAAAGAGGGCGACCGCCTTTCCTATATATCGATAATGCCAACTCTCCCATCGATATCCAGTAAGCGCCTCATACCCATTTGGGTAGGAAAGAGACCAGCCGAAACGGCTGGCATTGACTATCAGCCATTGGCAAGCCTTTGTTTCCGCGAATTTATCACTAATGGGGTAAAAATCTAGCGCGGTCCCCAATTGGTGTTGGCTAGTGCCCGCTCTGGCGGATTCACGATCAGCGGCTTCCCTTCCTAACTCGCGAACATTTCGCTCATATAAGTCTTCTTGATACTTATAGCTTCTATACGTGGAAGCGGCGATCAGAGTTACTCCATCCGCGCGCGCGGCCGCCGCCATGGCGGCCAAAGCCTTTTCCGCTTCCGCGCGCAACTTCATGCCGCTTTTATTGAGAAGATAGTCTTTAGCGACATCGTCAAGCTCCACAAGATCAGCTGGCACATAGTCAGCGCTCAGGCTATGTTTTTTATCCACCAAGACATATAGATAAGGATCCCCGGAGCGCACCGCGGCCGCCGCCTTCTCAAAACGAAGACGCGAAACGCTGTCGTTCACCATACCTAATAAGCGCGACTCCGCGTCTTCAGCCAGACGAGCTTCACGAACGGCTACTCGTATTCTATCCATAAAGGGATCCACAGACGTATCGGCGGCTGTATTCTCAGCGCTTCTCGCTTCAATGGGCTTGGCCGAGCAGGAAAAAACCGTGATCAGGCTTAAGCCACAACACAATACATGAAAAAACAATGTAGTCAGGCGCATGGGAAAGTTGCCGTAATGCGATTAGCGATTAAGCCCGCGCGCGCTTCTAAGCGTTCGCACAGGCACCGACACATGACCAAGCCAAGACCTCGGTACCGACCGCTAGCGGCGTCATAACGTATCGCTTTATGCCCATTATTAGACACGCCCACAGTCGGCTTCAACGCGTCAATCAATTCCTTAAAATTCGTGGCGCGGTACATTAAGATTATGCGAATTTCACGACCGGCCGAGAGGCGAAGAAACACGTGAGGCGGGCGTACATGGAGACCATGGGCCACGATGTTGTCAAATAGTTCCGCGGCGCTTATCTTAACGCGCCGACGCGTTTCATCGCATAAGATACCAAAATCGTCCACAAAACTTTCCAAACGGGAAAGCTCCGCGTATTCAGCGCGAAGGACGATCGCGGCCGAGCGTTTGGACATAGCTACATCACTTCCGTCGCTGAGCGAATGATTGGAAATAATTCCTGAAATCCGGTGGACTCTATCGCCATACGAACTATTTCGCTCGGCGTCATAATATAGAGCTTATGCCCGGTTTCCTGACCATCCTCAACGGCGGACATTAACACGCCTAAGCCGGATGAGGATAAGTTTGATACGCGCGACATATCCAAAACCAAATTTGTGGTTTTGATTAAACCATATACTTTTTGTTGAAAATCGGTATAGGTATAGCTGTTCACCGTACCTATGATTTCAAGAAGCACATAGCCGTCGCTTTTCCGTTCAGTAATACTCAAATGATCCATGGAACACCTCCTTTATTGGCGGAACGATCCCAGCCGTCCGTCGGCTATGGGAGGCCGCGACGCGGCCAGCGCGAAACTCAAGGCCGCGCGAATTTTACGGAAAGTATAGTGATATCGTCATTCAATTCCTGAGATATAAATTCATCCACGGCTTCCGACATAAATCGGACTATACGTTCCGATGGCAGGCCGCGGTTTTCCAACAGTGAACGTTGAATCCGCTCTTTACCGAACCTCGCTCCGCGAATAGATTCGGCATCGGATAAACCGTCGGTGGTTACCAACAAGATATCGCCCGGTTTAAAGGAAGCTTTGCGGACACTGACATGCTTCTCTATATCTTTAATAAAGCCTAAAACCTTTCCCTCTCCCTGTATCTCCACCGGATTGTTATATGCGCTTGATAAAAGGAACATATTGGGTATACCACAATTCACATAATACAGAGTACGATTGGAAAAATCGAAAAGTCCAAACACCCCAGCGAAAAAGGTACCACGCGGCAGATTCGCCTTGATAAACGCGTTGGTCTTTACCACAAGTTTCCTAAAATCTTTTGTTTGCTTAAGAAATGTTCTAATAATCGATTTTAGGATGATCATGGACATACTTGCGTTAAGGCCTTTTCCTGCCACATCCCCAATTACAAAAATAAAACGATCGGAATTGATGCGGATAAAGTCAATAAAGTCACCGCCTAGCTTACGGGTAGACCGGGTAAGATACGCGATATCCACGGCGGGGTGGCTAATCTTATCGATATTTTCCTGAATGGATTGAATAATCTGATCGGAATATTCCAACTCGCGGTCAACCGTCAGGACCATAGATTCCTGGGCGACGTTCTTAAGGTAATAGGCCACTACGAATAATTTACCATATATGCGCGACAGCGTGTCGTAGTCATAATTCGTAAAATCGCCGCCGGTTCGCTTAGCGCCCAAGAGCACCGCGCCGATAATAGCCCGGTTTTCGCGCAACAGTATCAACGCGTCCGCGTCAAAACCGTCAAGCATGGCCAAAAGCTCATCCTTGACATCATGATACTCATAGTTAGTGATTATTTCCGTTTTTAGGATGATAGAAATATCGTTATTCAGCAATAAATCGATCCCGGGAGAACGCCGTTCAAACACCTGGTCCTTACTATTGGACGAACCCACATTATGGAATTCACCCAAGACGTTTTCCACAAGAAGATTCACGGAAGCGCAGTTGATCGTCTCGCCGAGAATAGACAAAAAACGTTCAATTACGGAATCGCGGCCTAGGGAAAAGTCGATATTGGCAAGCTCGTCCTCAAGATGTTCGGCGTAGGCGCCTCGGCCCTGCAGCAAGCGGCTGAAACGATTCCGTATAAAACGCGCGGTGCCAGCGATGACAAAAAAGATTACTATGGCTATCAAAACAGCCAGCCACCGCGCTTCATTCAAGAGCGGATAGGCGACTAAGCCAAAGCCCAAGCCGGCGGCTAAACCCAAAATTATAGAAAATAGAACAAAAGACGCGGTAGAGGCGGCCGCCGCCTTAACATCGAATAAGCGGGTAATGGTAAGGCCAAAGGCGAGGGCGATTGATTGAATGAATAAACCGGCCGGCATTACCGCCCAAGCCCATTGCCAGCCGAAGCGAAGCGGGAACACCATATCCATTAGGATAAAAATGGTATACCCAAAAGCCAGGCCCAAAGCGACGATAGCCGTCTGTAGACGGAAAATCATGCTCTTAAAGAACAGACGCCTAATAAGCAATAAAACAGCTGAAAGAATACCAACTATAAAAGCGCTAATGGTGATTATATTATATATCGGGCCAAGCACGCGAATGGAGCCCTCAAAACCCGTAATATAATTTTCCGTAAAAAGGACAAAGTAAGCGGCAAAAGCCCAGATGGCTATCGCTAGAAAATTTAGCCATCGTCTTTCTTTTTCATATGGAAAGGAAAGGGTCAATAGAGCGACAAGCAAGATGGTAGCGATGGCCGCCAGTGTGGATAAACGAAGAAAAAATACCGCGATACCCACGGCTTCGCCAAGAGCCGCGGCGTAACTGATACCGGAGGTAAGGGCGACAAGCGCGGAAGCTTGGCAAAAAAGAAAGATACTCCGAGAATTAACGGATTCCGATACGCGAAAACGCACCCAAAATCCAAAAGCGACGAGGAAGATAGCCATCGCGTAATTGAACAAGGAAAAAATCATCAGTTTACTCCTGGACCTTGGCGGCTAAAACCGTCACGTCGTCGCGGAGCGAAGCTCCAGCGGAATGGGCTATCACCAAATCGGCCAGCTTTTGGACAAAGTCGTTTACTGGCAAGGATGACTGTTCGGTTATAAAATCATTCCATTTTTCCGTGTCGCCCAACATATCGCCAGCCGGATTAGCGACCTCGGAAACACCGTCTGAAGCCATTAAAATAACATCCCCATCAAAAAGTTTTGCCTCAGCGACCACGACATTCTCCAATTCCAATATGCCTATAAGCTGGCAATTTGACGGCAAGGTCCGAACTTGGCGCCCAGCTTTTGTCTCGGATATGATTAAAGGATCAGCCATAGACGCGTTAATGTAGCGTATCACCATGTTTTTGGTATCGATAATCCCTAAAAACAAAACCGTATATTTATCCTGAAGCTTCATTCCCTTAATGGCAGCGTCCACATTACGGACTAAACCTTCCAGATCGTCCTTTTTTTCAATTATTCTGATAGTGTTAACCACGATACCCATAACCAAGGCGGCCGCGAGTCCCTTACCGGATACGTCACCCAGCATGACCAGGGTACGATCTTCATCAATAGGCAAAACATCGTAGTAGTCGCCGGATACGTTTACAAGCGGCCGGAAATATGACGCCAGCTCCAATTTCCGCGGTCTGGGCAAGACTTTAGGAAGAAAAGCTTTCTGCGTATCGGCGACCATAGTCCATTCTTTGGAAATAGCGGCGATAGAAAACATTTTTTCAATCGTTTCATTACGTTTCAAAAAGCTCTGAAATTCCGAATATAGTTCATCAAAGATTTCCACTTCCATGTTTCTGACAAAACGCATAAAACAATAAATATGTAAATTGTTCTTTACTAAGAAAAAGCCCCGCGCTTTTCGGTGGTCGGAAACAAGGTCCAATTTATCGTCAAAGAAATAGCACCCCTCCCGCCAATTATCGTAATGGCGAACCAACTCGTTAAACAGGGCGGGGTCGGTGCCAATTATCCCAGGGCTAGTATAGATAGCATAGTGTTTTGGCATATCGATAAGCAGGATGGTGCTGTCAGCCTCAAACTCTAAAATATCCCTAAAGGCGTTTATTAAGTCGTTTGTGGTAAAACAAAAACGTAGACGATCCACAAAAGAGCCCAACACCCTGGTATCGCCTAGACTGAAAACGCGGCGGCGTAAATTCTCGTCCAAAAAACGCGACAGCGCATCGGTGCCGGTAAAAAAGACGACAAAGAGCACGCCGGCCGCCACAATCGCGCCAACAACCGGCACGCCGCTCATAATCGCCGGCGCGAAAGCCGCGAAAGCCACGGCGCCCAACACCAACGATCCGAAATCAATGAGTTTCTTATTAGTACGATACATGGCATATCCTCAAAGGCGTTCCGCCGTTCGGACCGATTCCCGGATGAACGACATCAAAACCGATAGGGCGTTTTCATTATGACCACCCTCAGGTATAATTATATCGGCATAAATTTTCGTCGGCTCTATGAATTCAAAGTGCCCCGGACGAACAACATTCAAATATTGCTCTATCACTGAATCCACCGTCCTGCCTCTTTCCTTAATATCGCGCGATAAGCGCCGGATAAAGCGTACATCATCCGGCGTATCCACAAAAACCTTTAGGTCGATAAGATCCCGCACCCGCCGGTCAGTATAAATCATAATTCCCTCAAAAATGACCAGCCGACGCGGTTCCACCCTAATCCGTTCCGGCAAGCGTTGGTGCCTGACAAAATCATAGCGAGGCATAGCTATCGCCTCGCCTCGCCGTAAACAAGACAGATGGTCTATCAATAAATCCACATCAAAAGCTTCCGGATGATCAAAATTAAAGGCCGTTATATTATCGTTATTAATAAAGCCCGCGGATTTATAATACGCGTCTTGAGGCAAGAAAGCGAAATCGGAAAATAATTCCGATATTTTCCTTACGATAGTGGTCTTTCCCGAACCAGAACCGCCGCCTATACCGATTACCAGCGCGTTCCGCCGACCGCCGTTTGCGTCCGGCCATTCAGCCCCAGCTTTCCTTTCTTCAGCCATTGCCCTGCTCAATCCGCTACCGCGATAGCCTCAATTTCCACTCTAGCGCCAAGCGGCAAACCGGCTACGGCAATAGTGGAACGAGCTGGCGGCGAAGCGGGGAAAAACTCAGCGTATACGGTGTTCATCGCCGCGAAATCCGCCATATCGATAAGGAAAACCGTCGTTTTTACGACATTTTCCATACCAAGGCCAAGCTCCGTCAGTATTTCCGATACATTTTGAAGACAACGGCGAGTCTGGTCGGCGGCCTTGTCACTTTCAATTTTTCCGCTAATAGGATTAAGCGGCGTTTGCCCGGACACAAACACAAAGGGCGCCGCCTTGATGCCCTGAGAATAGGGTCCTATGGCTTTTGGGGCCGCGGCGGTGCTGATAAGCTGTTTATTCATGATTAACTCCCTTCGTATGGTACCATGAAGGGATAAAACCCGCCATTGGTAGAGGCTGATTTTAGAGACTTATAAGCGAACTTCTCGCGAAAGCCGCTTGCTTTTGGATAAAGCTCCCACAGTTGTATCTCAAGGATTTATATCTATATGTAGTATTGAAAAAATATGCACTCGTTTTCTTATCGGGTTATAAAATTGAGAATGTATAAATTCCCTTAATGATAAACCGCCACAAACGAATAACGCGAAAATAAATTAACACCATCTCCGGTTTATTTAAAAATCAGCGGCCCAAGCCCGCAACAGAATTGGCAGCACTTGGAAAAGTACTATAGAACGAGAAAAAAAGGGTACTGATTCATAAAAAAGGACTAATAACCAAGCAGATCAGCGCTTAGCCAGTTCCGCCAGCGGAATGGGCTTAGGCGCTTCATTTTCTCCCTCAACCTTGGCCAATTCCTCCAAGAGCTCTCGGCCGCGGCGCGACAGCTTACTGGGGATATGAATAATCACCTTTATATATAAATCGCCGCGGCGGCCGCCAACCGGAATTCCCTCATCGCGTACACGGAGCATCTTGCCATTTTGTATACCAGCGGGAATTTTCACCTTTATGCGTTTACCGTCCAGGGTAGCGACATACAGATCCGTTCCTAAAGCCGCTTGGGTAATGGAAATAGGTACGGCGCAATAGAGATCCGCTCCGTCCCGTTCAAAATTCTCATGCGCTTTGACGCGAATAAAGACATATAAATCACCGGGAGGACCGCCGTTTGGACCAGCATCGCCTTGGTTGGGAATAACCACCCGCTTACCGTCCTCTATACCGGCGGGAACGGTAACGACTATCTTTTGGCGTTTCTTTTGGGTACCGGAACCGCCGCATATTTTACAGGGGTTTTCTATCACAAAACCTTCCCCGCCACAGCTTGGACAGGGTGAGGCGATGGAAAAGAAACCTTGACTCCGCCTAACCTGACCGGACCCTGCGCAGGTTGGACAAACCTTACGGCCCGCCCCTCCAGTCCCGTGACAGGAAGAACAGCTCTCGTTCCGGGCGTACTGAATTTCCACCTTTGTGCCGAAAACAGCGTCTTGAAAAGGAATTTCTATATCGTAACGAAGGTTTTGCCCCTGATGAACATTGCCGCTTGAGCGTTGAGCTCTCCGACCGGCCCCGCCAAAGAAAGAATCAAAAATGCCGGAGAAATCGCCAAAGATATCCTCAAAATCACGGAAGGCCGAGGAATAATCGTGCTGACCGCCTCCCATGCTCTCCACACCAGCGAATCCAAATTGGTCATAGGCGGCTTTCTTTTGATCATCGGAAAGGACCTCATAAGCCTCTGTCGCTTCTTTAAATTTTTCCTCGGCCGGCTTATTACCGGGATTTTTATCCGGATGATATTGGATAGCCAATTTCCGATAAGCTTTTTTTATGTCGTCCTTGGACGCCCCTTTTTGGACACCCAAGACTTCGTAATAATCGCGCTTCGCCACGAATGTTTCCTTTCGGAGCGTTTCCGAAACGCCGAGGCGCCAAGTGCCCTTTAAGGACAATCAACGCCGCTCGGCATTCCGAAACGACCGTCGCTCACAGCGGTTCGGCCGCTCCCAATAATAATGAATCCTATTTTTTATCGTCGTCTACGACTTCGTAGTCCACGTCCTCGGCGTTTTTCATATTCTCGCCGCTTTGGGTCTCTTCCTGGCCCGTGGGAGCGTCCGTCTGAGCTTGGGCGCTAGAATTCTTATACATTTCCTCGGCGATCTTATAAGAAGCCTGTTTGAGCGCCTCGGTTTTTTCCTTTATGGTCGGAACATCGCCGCCTTCCAAGGCCCGCTTCAAATCAGCCACCGCTTCTTCTATTTTAGTCTTATCGTCCTGACCGATCTTATCGGCCATATCCTTCAAGGTCTTTTCTGTTGTATAGATCATGGAGTCAGCCTCATTGCGGGCTTCGGCGCGCTCTCGTTCGCGCTTATCCTCCTCCGCGTGAGCCTCGGCTTCTCTGACCATCTTATCGATATCCTGATCCGACAGGCCGGAAGAGCTTTCAATACGAATTTTCTGTTCCTTGCCGGTACCCAGATCTTTAGCGGATACATGGACTATACCATTGGCATCAATATCAAAAGCAACCTCAATCTGCGGAACGCCACGCGGCGCCGGCGGGATCCCCACTAGATCGAAGCGACCCAAGGTACGGTTCTGATTGGCCATTTCGCGCTCACCCTGGAGCACATGGATAGAAACCGCCGTTTGGCTATCGGCCGCGGTCGAGAATATTTGGCTCTTTCGGGTTGGGATCGTGGTATTCCGAGGAATAAGCCGGGTCATCACCTGCCCCAACGTTTCAATACCAAGCGATAGCGGGGTAACATCCAAAAGCAACACATCTTTGACATCGCCGCCCAAAATACCGCCCTGAATCGCCGCGCCTACAGCCACCGCCTCATCAGGATTAACGCCCTTATTGGGTTCCTTGCCAAACAATTCTCGGACCAGCTTTTGGACCGCGGGAATACGGGTAGAACCGCCAACCAGAATAACTTCATCTATCTTGTTAGCGCTAAGCCCAGCGTCTTCCAAGGCTTTCTTGCACGGCGATTTGGAGCGCTCAAACAAGTCCGCCACAAGTTGCTCAAACTTGGCGCGGGACAGGCTTTTTTGCAGATGCTTCGGGCCAGATTGGTCCGCCGTGATAAACGGCAGATTAATTTCAGTCATTTGTACCGCGGACAACTCGATTTTCGCCTTTTCCGAAGCTTCGCGGAGTCGCTGCAAGGCCATCCGGTCTTTGGATAGATCGATGCCGTTATCTTTTTTGAATTCCTCAACCAGCCATTCCACGATACGGCGATCAAAATCATCGCCGCCCAAATGGGTATCGCCATTTGTGGATTTTACCTCAAACACGCCCTCGCCTAATTCCAGGATGGACACGTCGAAGGTACCACCGCCTAAGTCATATACGGCTATGGTTTTCTCTTTCTTTTGGTCCTTATTGAAGCCAAAGGCTAACGAAGCGGCGGTGGGTTCGTTGATTATGCGCTTAACATCCAAACCAGCTATCTTACCCGCGTCCTTGGTCGCTTGACGCTGAGCATCGTTAAAATAAGCGGGTACCGTTATCACCGCTTCCGTAACAGGCTCGCCCAAGTAATCTTCCGCCGTCTTCTTCATTTTCTGAAGCACAAACGCGGAAACTTCCTGAGGCGAATAGTATTTGTCCATTATGCTGACGCGAACATCATCCCCTTGCTCCACAACCTTATAGGGAACAAGCTTCATCTCGTTTGAGACTTCGGAATAACGGCGGCCCATAAAGCGCTTAATTGAGTAAACCGTATTCTCGGGATTGGTAATCATTTGATTCTTGGCCGGTTGACCGACAACACGTTCGCCCTTACCGGTAAAGCCAACGATGGACGGCGTTGTTCGTCCGCCTTCAGAATTCTGGATTATGATAGGTTCTCCGCCTTCCAGAACGGCTACGCAAGAATTGGTGGTTCCAAGATCGATGCCAATAATTTTGCCCATTTTCGGACTCCTTCTCCTCTATTCCGCCTCTCCGCCGCGCATACGCCGACCGATGGCCATAATCAATATACTAAAAGCGCTAGCCCTTCGTCGCGCCAGCGTCATCGACAAAGCGTATTCCGGACTTATTCATCCTCTTCTTTGTTTTGCCCAGAAATAGCTTCCTGAGCCGGCATAGCCACCTTCACCTTCGCGCTACGGATCACCCGGTCTTTAAGCATAAAGCCTTTTATAAAATCCTCCAGCACGGTCGGCTCGGTTATATCGGCTTGCCGCTCTACCATAACAGCTTCATGCCGATTTGGGTCAAAGGCTTGCCCGGCTGACTCATAGCGAACCAAGCCCCATTTGTTTCCCAACATCGCCAATAGCTGCTTAGCTATCATTGATACGCCTTCATGGAAAGCGTTGAAATCGCGAGCGGCCTCCGATGATTTGATCGCGCGCTCAAAATCGTCAATAACCGGAATAATATCCATAAGCAACGCTTGATTAGCGAAATCAACGGCATCCTGCTTGTCCCGTTGAAGGCGCTTACGAAAATTCTCAAAATCCGCCGCCTTACGGAGATATTGATCCTTCAAATTAGCGTTCTCGGCTTCAAGGGCCGCGACGCGCGCGCTAAATTCGGCTTTGAGGATTTCTATAAAACGCTCTTCAGAAAGAACCTGTTCCCCAGAAGCGACGCTTTCCCCAGCGGAGGCTTCACGTTCACCTAGGTCCGAAGCGGCGGCTTGGGCGTCTTCTTTGACGGCGCCATTTTCTTCCGCCAGAGGCTGCTTTACTGACTTAGCCGCTTTCGCGTTATGAATATGCTTAGACATCGACACATCCTATGAGGTATTTATACAAAAAAATAGCGACGCCACTCCGCCAGAGTCAAGCGGAATCGTTTTTTGATAAGGCTATCAGCCCAAAAACACGCGCTTTTTTATACAAGCGGCCTTAATAAGGCACCTTATCAATAGATCAAAAGTCTTTAGCGCCGCTTACGAAAACGGCTTGTTTTCACAAGTACTCTCGCCTTTTATTGTAACTTTTGTTTCGCGCACAGACTTCTGGCGAAAACCGCGTAGTCCCGAGAGAAGCGACAATAACCAAGCTTTATTCGTTTCTTTATTGTTTCTCTTTATGTGAATCGCTATTTTTGTACCATGCCGCGTCAGGGCGCCGATAGGGCCCGGCCGTTAATGCAATTTATCATCAAGGAGACGAACGTGACCATCATTGAATTGAATGAGGTACGAAAAACGTATCCCCTGGGGAAAGTCCAAGTGGAAGCCGTCAAGGGAGTAAGTTTTAAGATCGAAAAAGGCGATTTTATTTCGATAGCCGGTCCGTCAGGATCGGGAAAGTCCACCATACTCAATATGATCGGGCTTATCGACACGCCAAGCCAGGGAGAAGTTAGGATTGACGGCAATCCTATTTCCGGGCTTAAGGACAAACAGTTAACCAGATTACGTCACGAGACCATCGGCTTTATTTTCCAGTCTTTCAATTTGGTGCCAGTCCTCAATGTCTATGAGAATATAGAATTCCCGTTACTGCTTGGGAAAGCGACAATGACTAAGACCGAAAAACGGGAATGGATAGATTTTCTTATCAGTGAAGTCGGCCTGGATCAATGGCGAAACCACAAGTCCAATGAATTATCAGGCGGTCAAAGGCAACGGGTCGCCATAGCGCGGGCTTTAGTCGCCAAACCGGCCATAGTCCTGGCGGACGAACCGACGGCCAACCTGGATTCCAAGACCGGCGAGCAGATAATCGAACTGATGAAGAAGATAAACAGGGAAATGGAAACAACTTTTATTTTCTCTACCCATGACATGAAAATTGTTGAAATCGCCGACCACGTGATTAGGCTGAGGGACGGCCTGGTGACCGAGAATTTCAAACAAGATGGCCGTTCCACCTCGGAGTATTAATATGCCGATCCTACTACGTATAGCCTTCCGCAATATGTGGGAACATAAAGCGAAAAGCCTGATCATCGGCATACTAATCGCCTTGGGCGTTATCGTGCTGGTACTTGGCAACGCGATGATGGATTCCGCCGCCGAAGGCGTCAGGAAAAACTTTATTGAGAACTTCACCGGCGATATCATGATCCACGGGCCGTCAAAGGACGCCGTGTCCATTTTTGGGGTTGAGTCCATGGATATGAGCGCCGATACCGAGGTGCCCACCATCCCCGATTATGAGCGGGTGATGGAGATCGTCCGCTCGCGACCGGATATCGCGGCGGCCACAGGACTAGCCACCGCGTACGGTTTAGTTTCGGTTGATAACGAAGAGAATATCGATGAAATAGATACCGATAGCGAGGAAGCCGCCTCCACGCTGGTCTTCGGCATAGTATTTGGCGTTGACGCGGATCATTATTTTAAGCTTTTTCCTTCAGTTAGATTGATTGAAGGCCGCCAGCTGAAAAGCGGCGAAGCGGCTGTTATGCTGAACACGAGACAGATGGAACGGCTTGAGAAAAAGTATAAACGCGATTTTTCCGTTGGCGACAAGGTCCTGATAAACGGCATAAGCGTTAGCGGTATGCGCATACGGGAAACGGAGATAGTTGGCGTCTACGAGCGAGAGGAATCGGCGACGGAACAGGCTCCCTTCCTCTACACCGATATCGATACGGCGCGGGTCCTGGGCGGCCTGACGCTGGGCGGCGCCGAGGAAATTACGCTGGACGAAACCCAAACCGCCGTTTTGGGCGCCACTGACCTGGATAGCTTGTTTGACGACGACTTCGGTATGGTGGATGCCGCGCCACTGGCCGGAGCCGAGCTCAACTTTGATTCGACCATTGACCTTTTAGGCGACACAGCGCTTAGGGACAGCGTTAATCAGATTGACAGCGGCGCTTGGAATTTCATTCTTATTAGGCTGAAGGATTCAGGATCTCCAAGCGCGACAGCCGCCAGTATCATCGGGCTTACGACTGAGTTTGAACAAGCCGGATTGGATGTCAATGTTGTGGATTGGAAGGGCGCCGCGGGGTCTATGGGTAGTTTTGTGGAAATAGTCCGTATGGTTTTCTATATCGCTCTTATTATCATTTCTATCGTGGCGGTCATCATCATGATGAACACCTTGGTCGTATCGGTGATAGAACGCACCTCAGAGATAGGCACCATGCGCGCGCTCGGCGCCCAGCGTTCTTTTGTAAGGGCTATGTTTTTAACGGAAACCTTAACACTTACGGTCGTTTTTGGCCTTATCGGATCATTGATAACGATAGCAGCGGTTACTATAGTAAACGCGCTAAAAATACCGGCTGATGGCGCCTTTATTAAGCTGCTATTCGGTGGTGAAATTGTCCATATAACGCCGAGCCTAAGCTCTTTTGTTTCCACCATCTTTATGGTTTTCGTTGTCGGTTTTGTCGCCCACCTGTATCCGGTGACGGTCGCGCTGAAAATCCAGCCCGTTAAAGCCATGCAGGCAGAGTAGGAGCGCGTTATGGGAAATCTTATACGTATCGCTTTCAGGAATTTAAACCGCCAGAAGAAGCGCAGTTTTCTCCTTGGCGGAGCTATAGCCTTCGGCATTATGATCGTCACTATCATTAACGGATTCGCCGGAGCCTTCCAACAAAACGTCGCTGGTAATATGGCTCAGCTATTCGCCGGCCATGTCTATGTGGAAGCTTCCGAGAAATCCGAATCCGGTAAACGGATAGACATCATCCGCGACGACGCGCCGATAATGGCGGCTTTGACGGACGCGGGGATCGATACGAGCTATATAGCTCGCCGTTCGGCTGCCACCGTCACCCTCATTTTCGAGGGCAAGAAAACCGACCAACAAGTCATGGGCGCCGACTTGGCCGATGAACTTTTCCTACGTGAACGCCTAGTATTGAAGAAGGGCACTTGGGAAAACCTGGACGACCCTCGCGCGCTTATTCTCAGCGAGGACGTAGCCGCCAAGCTGAAGGTGGAGGTCGGCGACAAGGTACTGGTCCAGCTCAAAACCTATACAGGCCAGAACAATGTTGGCGAATTCATCCTTGCGGGCATAAGCCAGGATATGGGTTTGTTCAGCGCCATGGTAGCCTACACTCACCGCGCCTATCTGAACGAACTTCTGGCCATGGAGCCCAGCGACTACCAAATCTTCGGCATACTGCTTGACGACCTGTCTCAGGCGGAGGCCGTGTCGGCCAAACTGCTTGAGGCCTTGAAAAACCACGCGCCAAGCTTTGAGCTGAGCGCCGAGGATCTAGCGGCGATAAGCGCTTCCGGCTTGCGCGATTCTCGGTATTCCCGTTTATTAAAACAAGCTAAAGATCAGACTTGGGAAGGATCTAAATATCGGGTATTCACAATAAACGATATGATCTCCCAAATAGAGGAATTGGTCCGGACGCTAAACCTAGTGAGTACCATCATCCTTTTAGTGCTTTTCCTCATCATCATGGTAGGCATAGCCAATACCTTCCGTATGATCATGTATGAGCGCATCAAGGAGATAGGCACCATGCGGGCCGTCGGTATGCAGCGCGGCTCGGTCAGGAACCTATTCCTGACTGAAGCCGGCCTTCTAGGTTCAGGCGGCGCTATCGTCGGCTGGCTCGCGGCTGGCGTTGTCATGCTTATCCTGTCAATCCATGATTACGGAACCGGCACCTTCTTCTCTTTACTATTGAAGAATGGGCACCTTTCTTTCGCTATACAGCCAGCGCAGGCGTTAGCTAATTATTTACTGGTACTTTTCTTAACGCTTCTGGCCGCCTTAATGCCGGCTAGAAAGGCGTCTAAGCTGCCGCCGGCCGTGGCGTTGAGAACGGCCAAATAATGGGAGGAATCATGCGTAAAGCTTTCGGCGCGGCGACTCTCGCCGCCTTAATATATTTTGGCGCGGCTTTTCCGGCCGCTGCCCAAGACGTAGACTTTGAGGCGATGCTTCGGGAGATCGATGAACTCAACGATTTCTCCGGCCTCGATTTTACCGGAGTCTTCACCATCGTTTCGGAAAAACCCGGTGAGAAACAGTCCTTGGACCAGGTTCGAATGTTCCGCCGCGATGAGAAAGATCAATTTTTAATGTTGATCCAGAAGCCTGACGCTAATAAAGGTCAGGGCTACTTAAAGGAAGGCGACAATGTGTGGTTCTACGACCCCACCAGCAAGAAATTCAGCCATTCCAGCCTAAAGGAAAACCTGAGTGACTCCGAGGCGAAGAACGCCGATTTCAGCCAACGCTCCATTTTAGACGATTACCTGATCCAAAAAACGGAGGAGGGCTCTATTGGCAAATTCCCCGTTTGGTCCATTACTCTTAAGGCTCGCACAAACGAAGTGAGCTATGACCTAATCCGCATACATGTCCGCAAGGACAGACCGCTCGTTCTAAAGCAAGAAGACATGAGCGTTTCCGGCCGCTTGATGCGTACCACGTTGTACCCTAAATACGCCGATATCGGAAACGGTAAATTATACCCCTCCCAAATGTTGATCGTTGACGAGGTCAATGTGGGCGAGAAAAGCCTAATCACCATGACGGAAATGACGACGTCCAAGCTACCGGATAAGGTATTTACAAAGGCTTTCTTGGAACAAGTCAATTAGGGAGGATATATGAAACGTTTCGCTTTTCGCTTTCGTTTAAGCGCGGCTTTAGGCGCGCTCGCCATATTTAGCGCGGGGGCCCAAGAAATAGATATTTTGGTTAATGAGGATGCTTTATTCGGCGACCTTGACGCGATGGTGGAAACCGAAGCAAGCGCCGCCGTCCCTCCCGTCAATTCATCCGACGGATTAAGCTCAATCGATGAGGACACTCTTTTTGGCGCGGGTACTATAGAAACCATGAAGAGCGCCTCCGCGGAAACCGCCGTCAGCGCTTTTCTAACCAGCGAATCGGTCAAAATTGGCGGTTCCTTTTCCGGCTCCTTAGGCGCCGAGTGGAGTTGGACCGATCCCTGGAACGGAAACCATGATATAGGCAAACCAGACAGCCAGGCCCTGCCGGCGGCGGTCAGCTCCTTGCTCTATTTCAGCGCCCGTCCCGATGAGGATTCCAAGATTTATGGATCGATAAAGACAAGCTGGCCCTTCAGTACCAGCCGGAGCTTTCTGACAGGGGCAAACTTTACCCAGGATAGCGATCCTTTTACTGCCGAAGACCAAAATCTCCTCACCACCACGACCGGCTCTATAAGCCTGCCGACAATTTCCGTTTTTGAGCTGTTCAGCGATTTCGCTTGGAAGGATAGCCTCTTCTTCCGTTTCGGCAAGCACACGGTGAAATGGGGCGTCGGTTACTTCTGGAGCCCGGCCGATGTCGTCAATCTGCAGGGCATCGACGTCAACGACCCGACAGCCCAGCGCGAAGGGCCTATCAGTTTCCGCGCCCATTATCCGGTACCCGGCACCCAGCATAATCTCTGGGCTTATGTCCTAGTACCTAGCGTCTCCGACGCCTCAAGCCTCAAGCCTGAGGATTTAGGAGTCGCCGCCAAGGCCGAGTTCCTGGCCGGGAACTGGGAGTTGGGCTTGGGCGCCTTCTACCAGCGGGATAAGGCGCCCAAGGCTATGCTGACCGCGACCGGTTCACTCGGACAGGTGGCACTTTTCGGCGAAGCGGTCGCGGGCTGGGGCAGCGACAAGGATTGGGTAAGCGGCGTGACCTTGGTCCCGCCCTACATAACGACAGAAAAACGCGAGGACCGCGCTTTTTTCTCAGGTACTGCCGGATTCTTCTGGTCTAAAAGCGATTGGGATCTTTCGATATCCGGCCAATACCTATTTAATGGCGATGGGTATGTGGATAGCGAACGGGAAGGGCTTATCGCTGATGCCCGCGCCGCCGAGGCGCTACTGCCAGAGGGTCCAATGAAGGAAGGCTTCGCTCAATTGCTTAAGGGTGTGGTTCTTAATTCCGGCCAGCATTACGCGGGCTTATCCGCGACTCGGACGGAATTAGGCCTAAAGGACTTATCCCTTTCCGTTCTGGCTATCGCCAACCTATCCGACCTTTCCGGTTTTGTTAAACCGAGCCTCAGCTATCGCTTCTTCGATAAAATGTCCGCTTCTATGGGAGCTAATTTCTATTGGGCGACGGACGCGTTATGGGGCGATGGCGACAACGCCGAATACGTTGTGCTTGCGGGCGGACCTTCAGTTACGTTCAGCGTCAACGCCAGCCTAGGCTCCGGGCGTTTCTAAGCTCGCTAGTCAACGCGGGCCCTTAATCAAAAGAGAAGGCCCCGACGGGGAGGAGGTAAAACCCCGCCGAGGCCTATACTCTGGATCCCGCCAACGCTTATAACATCGGCTTCCTACAAAAAAGCAAATAACACCCACCATAACAGTATCAAACGAAGCTTGGTAATTATTCCGCCGTGATTTTGTAAAATACAGTCCTTTGAGGCGATTTCTAAAACCAGCCAAACCTTTATGAACTGCTACCAATTCTGTTGCAAGCTGCTACACACTTTCTTCATCTCCTATCTGTGTTTAAAAAAATAAGAATATACGTTTCGCGGCTAAACCAGCTTTATACAGCTCTTTTTAGCCCGATGCGTAAACAACAGCAACGAGCGCGTAACTTTATATAACGAGCAGGCCAGACTCCTTTCCCTGCCACAATCTTTTAAAAAAATCGATTTTAAGCCTCTTCACGTGCGGCGCTTGAAAAACTTGCCCTCGGCGGCTACCATAGCCTTACGCGACCGGCGACGTCGCGTCGGCTTATAGCTGGCGCGTGATGGAGCACCATCGGGAAGCGAAAAATGGTTCGACCGCGCGCCTGGGCCGAACGATACAAAGGAGTCCCTTATGCCTAAGAACGCCGTCGCCGACTATCTTGCCAAGACCGCACAGGACAAGGTGGATACCGCCCTGCTCGGTTATCTGTGCAACCTTCAGGAAACCGCCGCGGTTACACCGGAAATAGCCGCCTCCATCGTCAAGGAGCTTGAAAACCAACGCAAGCGGATCAAGCTAATCGCGAGCGAAAACTATTGTTCCATGGCCGTCCAACTGGCTATGGGCAATCTGCTTACCGATAAATACGCTGAAGGCATGCCGAATCATCGTTTTTACGCCGGAAACGAAAATGTGGACGCTATTGAAGCCTTAGCCGCGCAAGAAGCCTGTGCCTTATTCGGCGCGGAATACGCCAATGTTCAGCCCCACTGCGGCGCCGACGCCAATGTACTCGCGTACTGGGCCATCCTATCCACACGGGTGGAAGCGCCGATGTTGAAGAACTGGGGAGAAACCAATCTATATAAACTGACCGACGCTCAATGGAAGGAACTGAAGGCGGCGTTAGGCAACCAGCGGCTACTCGGCCTAGACTATTATTCCGGCGGGCATCTCACACACGGCTATAGGCATAACATGTCGTCCCGCATGATGGACGTATACAGCTATGCGGTATCCAAAGATACGGGACTTTTAGATTACGATGAAATCGAAAAAATGGCCCTGAACATCAAGCCGCTCATTCTATTGGCCGGTTATTCGGCTTATCCACGAAAAATCGATTTCCAGCGTATGCGGGCTATCGCCGATAAGGTCGGGGCCGTCTTTATGGTGGACATGGCACATTTTGCCGGCTTAGTGGCGGGCGGGGTGATGAGCGGCCCATATAGTCCTTTCCCACACGCCCATATCGTCACAACGACCACCCACAAAACCCTACGCGGGCCTCGGGCCGGCTTGATACTGTCCACAAAGGAATTCGCCGAAGCCTTGGATAAGGGTTGCCCCCTCACCATGGGCGGACCGCTACCTCATGTCATCGCCGCTAAAGCCGTCGCTTTCCGTGAGGCCCGTCGTCCAGAATTTAAGACTTACGCGGCTAAAATAGTGGAAAACTGCCAAGCCTTAGCCGCTTCTTTAATGGAACAGGGCCTGGATGTTCTCACGGGCGGTAGCGATAATCATTTACTCTTAGTCAATGTGCGAAGCCTGGGCATAACCGGCAGGCAAGCGGAAAGCGTGCTCCATGAATGCGGTATCACGCTCAATCGCAACAGCCTACCCTTTGATCCTAATGGCCCCTGGTATACCTCCGGTCTCCGTATCGGCACGGCCGCCGTCACAACCCTGGGCATGGGCAAGGCCGAAATGAAGGAACTAGGATCCATCATCGCGCTGACGCTTAAGGCGGCAAAACCGGCGCCGGACGCTAAAAATCCAGCCAAGCCCAGCAAGGCGAAATATCTTATAGCGCCCGAAGTAAAAAAAGAAGCCCTGGCTCGGACAGCGAAGTTGCTGGATCGCTTCCCAGTGTATCCGCAATTGGATTTGGAGCTGTTAAAATCAGCCTTTGTGGAATAGCCCGTCCGTTGGCGGTGGTGAAAGCCCCGCCTGACGGAGCCGATCCGCATAGCTCGCTTAATTCTTCTCCACGAGATAAAGGTACTCTTTTACGTGGATAGGGCGCTTCGATAAATTCCGGCTACCGCGGAAAGCGTTGTATTTCGTCTCCAAGCGCTTAACCCGGCCAACCCGTCTTAAAAGAGCCTCAAGCTCCACTGGGGTGATAAAGCCTTCGGAATTGAACGAAACTAGAAGAAATTTGGCTTTTAAGTCCCTGGCCAGTTCGAATAAGGCGGAGGCGGCTTTTCGGCGTTTATTGTAACGTGACCGCTTCCAGTCCTTCGGGATACCGGATACCAGCGACAGGCCGCTAGGGCGCTTGTATTCGGCGATAAGATTAAGCATGAAATAATTGGAACCGTAGGGGTGCTGATTGTACGGCGGATCCAAATAAGCAAAATCCAAGTCCGGCAGGCTGGCGCAAAGCGCGTTGGCGTCCTCTTGAAAAACCTGACTTTCACAGGAAAAAGCGCTCAGGACAGGGTACATTAGATCGATGTCACCCCGAATCCGAGATTGGGCGTCGCGATTATTCCCGCCAAACTGGCCAACGCCGTTTTCACGATTCTTGTAGAAGCCTTTGAAAACGCCGGCGGTATTGGCGTGAACCGAGGCCTCCGCCAGAAGCGGCGCGAGGAAAAACGGCTGTAGCGGCTCCGGCACAGACTCTATAAGCCGGCGCGCGGTATCAATATAACGCGCGTTACGCGCGGTGAAGAAAACCCGTTCGCCAGGACGAATACGTTCATCGTCAGCGGGCGCGTAAAGTTCGGCGATAAAGCCGGCATCCAGAGGCCCGGCGGCCAAACGCCCTTTGATGTCAGCGTAGAGCTCATCGAATTGGACCTGGGGGAAATCCTGGCGATTAGCGAGATAACAGCGATTGGTCACGGCTGAGTACGCTTCCAGGTCGTTGACGTAGAGGACGCGGGCGAAACGCTTAAGGTATCGAGCGACGATACCCGACCCCGAAAAAATATCCACACAATCAAGCTTTTCCTTACCAAGCCGCCGTTGAACCAGTTTGACCCCGCTGCCGATAAAATCCAAAAGAGCCCGTTTATTGCCAATATAAGTTATTATTTGCTTGGAAAGATAATCATCGTTTTCCCCATTAGCGTCGGCGCGGAGCTCCTCAAGTTTAACAAGCCAATCGCTCCCAGGCTCTTGCGCCTTAACGCGGCTTTTCATAACGCTCAATCTGTCACCCCTAATACTGAACTGGCATTTAGATCATTGTCTTTGTTGTCGTGTAGGTTTCCATCCTCTTCCCGCACCGAGCTCCCGTACTTACGTTTAAGAAAACTATAGCGTTTCCATAAAGCTTCGCTTTGATGCAACGTTGAGGGACTGTGGAGAAGAGGCGACGGCAGCAGAGCCACGAGACGGATAAGCTCGTCGCGGGACAGGAGACGCGCTTCCTTACCATAATGGTGTAAGGCGCCAGCTTGCACACCGAAAGCCCCCCTCCCCCATTCGGCGTAATTCATGTACAGCTCGAGGATCCTCTCTTTTCCTAGAATAAGCTCCATTTCCAAGGCGATAACAATTTCCAGGGCTTTACGAATATAATTTTTGACAGGAATCAAAAATAGCGTTCTCGCTGTCTGCATGGTGATGGTACTTCCCCCATACAGCGTCTCGCCGGCCGCCCGATTAAGCCGATACGCGTTAACAAGAGCCTGTACGATAACGCCGTGATGATGAAAAAAAGCGGAATCTTCAACATTTAGGGTCATAACGATTAAATTTTGCGGCAACTTAGCGAGCGGCGTGAAGCTTGGCTTCTGTATTTCCCAACCATAAGAATATTTCCGATACACCATCAGAACCGTCGCGGGCGGATCAATCGTACGAAAGAGAGCGAGGAGCAGGGCAACGCTTAAACAAAAAAAGGCGACAGCGTTGGCTATACCACGAAGGGAAACGATCAGGAAGCACGCGGGAAAAGAACGCCGGCGGTTTTTAGCACCGCTCCACCGCCGAGCGATAATACGCCTTAAGCGACCGGCCGGCCAACTTATCCAAGTCGCAGCAGGGTTTTGATTATCAAGCCCATAAAGCGCGGTTTTAAGATAAAGACCTGCTTCTTCCGACCAAGGTTCCGGCATAAGGCGACAATATCGATTTTCGCCCCTTTCGGGAAGCGCGGACTCACAGAGAAGGCTTCAGCCAGTAAGATCTAGCGATATCGCGAAACCTAAGCTAAACTGACATGGTGGCTGTAAATGAACGATACGGGAGAGCGGCTTGTGGCTTTATTTAATTATCAATCGGAATTTGGCGTCCTTATTCTGGAACTCATAGACGCTCATATACACTCGCTCTTCTTACCCGGAGAAGTACCGCGTATTACAAAACGGCGAGACGACGCGGCCCTTTCTGTTAGAGAGCTCTCAGTCTCGCGCGAGGCGGCGACCCAGCTGAATGAGTATTTTCTGGGGGAACGACGCGTTTTCCACCTTCCACTTGATATACAAGGCAGTTCTTTCCAAAAGGCTGTATGGGAAGAGCTTTTAAACATCCCCTATGGACAAACGCGAAGCTATGGGCAGCTCGCGGCGGCTATCGGTAAGCCAAAAGCCGCGCGGGCTGTGGGGCAAGCCTGCAATCGCAACCCCTTACCCCTTCTTATTCCCTGCCACCGCGCGGTCGGCGGCGGCGGCGGCTTAACTGGCTATCGCGGTGGCCTGGATATGAAGCGACGGCTACTAGCCTTGGAGGAAAAGAATGGGCGCGGCCACATGCTATCCTAATCGATATGTAGCATGGCCGCTTCCACAGCGCCGAACGTGACGTTATAATCTAGACGAGGCGAGCTTAAGGGGTTTTAACTTTCACAGCTGGCAATCAGGATAAGTTTTTGCTTATTATTACTTATTATGAATACAGATATGCTATCTTGCTAAAAACGGCGAACCTACGGCTTACTCTATTTATGGAAAGATCGGAGTGGAGGTGGTCGAGTGAAAATCATATATGGCTTCATACTATCCCTCCACGCGTTTGTGGGTATCGGCGCAGTCATTGGCGGCATGGCGGCGGTAACAAATCCGATTGATCCGCTTGGCGCACCCGCGAGCATGCTGGAAGGCTGTCCTTTCAAGAATTTTTTTATTCCCGGCTTGGTTCTTCTTTTAGTTGTCGGACTGGGTAATTTTACCGTTGGCTTTATCGCGGCAAAAAAAGCCGTTTCCTATGGCCTTCTGAGCGGGGCGATGGGAGCTATCCTTGTAGGCTGGATAATCATCCAATGTTTTATGTTGCGGACAATTGCCATGCCGCACGTCATCTTCTTTCTAATCGGCACGGCTCAGGGGCTTTTAGCACTCGCCGTTATGTGGCATAGAAACGAATTCCCGATGAATATCGTAAAATTGATTGTTGGCCGCTGAGCTATTTAGCTCAAGCAATAGGGAATAATTCAGACATCGCTTTGATATCGCCATCATCCAAAGCGACACCGGAAGCGGCCACGTTACTCCTCAGTTGATCGGCGGAACTGGCCCCGACGATAAGGGTGGAAACCGCGGGATTTTGCAAAAGCCAGGCCAAAGCCAGTTGAGCTTGGCTTAAGCCATATTTAGCGGCGATCGGCTTAAGCGCGTCTATGCGTTTCAGCAAGTCCTTGTCCGAAAGGTGATCACGCATCCACATATTTTGCTTCTCGTTGGCGCCTCGGCTATCAGCGGGAACGACGCCGCCGGAATATTTACCAGTCAGGAGTCCCTGGGCTAAAGGCGAGAAGGCGGCGACGCCCATACCGGACGCGGCGCAAAGCGGGAGAACCTCAGACTCGATACCTCGGCGCAATAGATTATAGCCCGGCTGGTTCACGATGGGACGGCGCCAGCCATGAGCGGCACAGAGGCCCAAGGCTTCGGCGATCTGGGGAGCGGTCCACTCACTGACGCCCCAGTAGAGGGTCTTACCCCGGCGGACCAGATCGTCCAGCGCTTCCAGGGTTTCTTTCAACGGCGTTTCGGGATCGTAGCGATGGCAATAGAAAATATCGACATAGCGGAGTTTAAGGCGTTCCAAGCTGTCTTCTAAAGAATCTATCAGGTGCTTGCGCGACAAACCGCGATCCGCGACATGGTCCGACATGGGCCAAAACGCTTTTGTGGCGACGATATAGGAACGGCGCGAATAGCGCGGCAGTATCCGCCCCAGAAGGCTTTCCGCCTTGCCCTTTTCGTACGCGTCGGCGGTATCGATATAGTTTATCCCAAGCTCGAAGGCCAAGCCGATAAGCTTCTCGGCGTTTTCCAGCTCCACCTGATTGGCGAAGGTAAGCCAGGAACCGTAAGAAATTTCGCTTACGACCAAACCACTCGCGCCAAGCCTTCGATATTTCATAAGGGCTCCTATAAATTCGATATATAGTATAAAAAATATACATCATACGGCTTAATTGAACAAGCAAAAGCGACACGGGGACGTCAAAACCCTTTGCCGAAAGCCCAAAGACACGAAAGAACAAACCTGATATTGTCCATCATGCCCAAAGCGGATAGCTCCTCGCCTGAACTAAAGATTTACTTCGCCGTCCTGGCCTTCACCGCCCTAGCTCTCGGCTTCTCCAACGATATCATCTCCAATTACTTTAAGGACGCGTATGCCGTAAGCGCCTACCAACGCGGTCTTATCGAATTTCCGAGGGAAACGCCGGGCATGCTATGCGGTTTTGTGGTAGCGGCTCTGGCTGGCCTAGGCGATATACGTATCGCGATAGTCGCCCAAATTTTTAGCCTAATCGGCATTACAGCTTTGGGTCTTTCAACGCCGGCTTTTTCTGTCATGCTCATCTTCTTGTTCGTTAATTCACTGGGGCTGCATCTGATGATGCCGGTTCAAGACAGCATCGGCATGCGGCTCGCGAGCCGAGATAATTTAGGCAAACGCATGGGCCAGTTCAAAGGCACAAGCACCGGTTTCCAGATGGTCGCCGCCATATTCGTGTTCTTTGGCTTTAGGTTGGGCTTTTTCAGTTTCACTCGTACCGTAAAATGGACCTTCCTTATCGCCGCCCTGCTTTTGGCGGGCGTTCTCGCGTTGTTGGTCGTACTGGATAGACGGACTAGGGCCTTAGGACTTAAGCGAAAAAGAGAACCCTTCCGGCTGGTTTTTCGAAAAGAATACAGATATTACTACACGCTCGTCGTGATGTACGGCGTTCAGAAACAGATCATGATGGTGTACGGGCCTTGGGTAATCATAGAATTATTAGGGAAGAAAGCCGATACCCTCGCGCTTTTAGGAATTTTTGGAGCCTTTATTGGTATATTTTTTATTCCCGCTCTGGGACGCGCGCTGGACCGCTTCGGCGTAAAGGCCATGCTCTATCTGGACGCGCTTTCGTTCATCGGCGTTTATCTTGTGTATGGCTTAGCCGCCGATGGCTACGCTTCAGGAGCTTTACCGGTAGTCGGCTGGCCTGTCCTCATAGCCTATGCTATCTTCATTTTTGACCGCATGTCCACTCAGATGGGTTTTGTGCGCACCATCTATCTGAAATCCATCGCCGTCGATCCGGCCGACATTACGCCAAGCTTATCCCTTGGTATTTCCATGGACCATGTGGTTTCCATACTATGCGCTTACACCGGAGGCATAGTCTGGACGCTTTGGGGACCGCAATATATTTTTTACTTGGCGGCCGCGCTGTCTTTGGTGAATTTATTTGTGGCTATCCGCGTTAAAATTCCGGAGAATCCGACTGTGTTGACTTAATCCCTTACCAACTGCTGCCAATCCTGTTGAAACTTTTTATTTTATAAATCTTTTCCAAAAACATAAGCCAGACACTGGATTACCCCGTATCGTACTATGCCCTGCTTTATATCCAATGGAGTATTAACATGACCGATGCCAAATTGGGCTGATTCGCCAAGGCATCTAGTGCTATAGGCTTTTCTACCAAATTGCGACAGAATTGACGGCATTTAACAGAGGTCATTTCCTTTCATCATATTCCGTAGCTTTATCATCAATAGCTTTACCGGCGGCGGCGAAGGCGTCCTCCGCCGTAACGATGATCGCTTTCAGGAGCTTTTCACCGAACTTGCCCAGCTTGAGTAAACCCTTGGCCGCCGGCTGTTTAGCCACAGTCCACGCCAAGACGATAGCCGCCGCGTAATCAACCGCTGAAAGCTTAGCTAAAGCCTGGTTAAGTCCGTCGGAAAGGGAAGCGCCGGCTCTAAACGCGGAATAGCTTAAAGAAAATTGAGCCAATTCAGATTCCGCAACGGTCAAGGGACGGCCGGCGGCTCTGTCCAAATCAGAGCGATAATCGCGCACCCCGACCAAGACAGGTTCAGCGAAGGCGAATAGAGGAAGGGAGACCAACAAAACCATAATGAGCACTCTTTTCATAGCGCTCTAAAGTATAGCACAAAATAACGTAGTGCCCCAAAGTTTAGGATTTTGTTAGTATGAACAGCGTTTTCTTAGCTAAGAGAGTAAGATTTTAATACGTCCTCATGATAATTAACTAACATTATTAAATTTTACAAACTGCTGCCAATTCTGTTGCACACTAGGTTTACCAAAAGTGTGATTTAAACATATTTGGATCAGGTCATAGTACTACTAGTGCGGTAAATATCCTATCCAACTAAGCCGACCAGGAGCTTACTAGGGAATATTTTTGTTTTTCCTGGCGAAAAAAGCATCTGTAGAGATTCTTCCGCCTAATCAACCGCGATTAGAATCTAGTAAAACTTTGTTGCATATGAAAAAGAGTTATAGAATTTTTCAACAGAATTGGCAGCAGTAAATAAGCTTTGAGAGACTAAATGGGGAATTGATGCTGGAAACCAAAAGGTTCCTAATCAGACGAATCGCGGCCGGCGATTATACCTTTCTCTATAATCATCTTTCTTTACCGAAAAACTAAATTTTAGAGCCGGGGAACCGGGCTCACTAGCTGGGGCTAAGAAACTCGCGAGCTAACGCGCCGAGAGCGACTCTTTTTCGCCGTCGTCCGCAAAAGCGACGCGAGCATGGTCAGGTTTCTGTATTTTAATTAGAACGGACAGCGACGGGAAGCCTCTCTGGCATGATAGCGCCGCGTACAACCTCACCGAAACGGCTTGGCTGGAAGTGAAGCTCGCCGAGACGCACGGGAAACAGCGAGAGACTAGTTTTTTGAGATAACGCATCGGTTTTTCTTGACAATTCGGGGGGGGGTAGAATCCCGTCAGCTAGACAAAAACGGTTTTTCTATAGGAGATAGTCATAAAAAGACTAATTTTGTCCCTTGTTTCTTCTTTGGTTAGCTTTCTACTATTGTCATGTAGTATATATACATACTCAACCGACAAACAGCAAGAATATTTGCTAGGTTATTATTCGACTAAAACAGATAATACCGTAAATGTGTACACTTCCTCTGGAAATAGCACAAACAATTTATCAT
>CAZJJK010000022.1:0-34918 GCA_964546285.1 uncultured Treponema sp.
TAAATACGCCCAATTCACCATAGCCGTGCGGGGAAAGGAGCTCATCGACGCCCTGGTACCGGAAACATTGGCGGGTTGGTTGGCATACGTCTTCGTTAAAAGCCTTAGAATAGACTCTGTCGTTTTAGTCGCCGGAGAGGCGCGCGCGGCCAAAACCGTCACCGAGATGTGGAAACTTCACTTGCATCACGACGGTGGCGACCTTTTCTATAAACCAGGCAAAAGCGTTTAGGGCAAAGGGGCTAAAACCAAACGTGGACTAGATCGGTCTTTACCTGTGAAAGCTCCCTTTTCGCCCGGGGTTTTCAAAACCAGCCCGATACGGTGACAGACACATTGACGGTCTGACTCTTCAACGCGGGTTTTCCTATGCCTATGACACTCTAATCGGCTTAAGGCGCCATATGTCATTGGCATATTCCCGAACGGTTCTATCGCTTGAAAAAACCCCCGAATTGGCGATATTGGCTAAAACCATACGCATCCAGCTCCCGCGATCGGCATAAATTGAATCGGCTTTTTCTTGAGCGGCGATATACGCGTCAAAATCCGCGAGCACATAATAGGGATCTGGCCGGACGCCATCAACGCCATGAAGAAGAGAATCGTATAATTCTTTGAACGCCCCCTGATTGGCGGAACCGAAGCTGCCATCCACCAATTGGTAAACCACGCGGGCCAAGGCGGGAGTACGGCCAAGATACACCTTAGGATCGTAGCTGTGAGTGGCGTCAAGGGCGGCTATTTCCTCAGCCCCAAGACCAAAAATAAAGGCGTTATCGCGACCGGCTTCGCGGACTATCTCCACATTGGCGCCGTCCATAGTGCCAAGCGTCAGGGCGCCGTTCATCATGAATTTCATATTCCCGGTACCGCTCGCCTCACGGCCGGCGGTGGAAATTTGTTCGGATATATCGGCGGCCGGAATTATTTTTTCGGCTAAGGTCACTCGGTAATTTTCCGCGAAAACCACCTTTAGCGTACCCCTAACCCGAGGATCGGCGTCTATCCTAGCGGACACCGCGTTTATTAACGTGATAATAGCCTTAGCGCGACGATACCCCGAAGCGGCCTTTGCCCCAAAAATAAAAGTCCTTGGATGTATTGAAAAATCAGGATCATCAATTAAGCGATTATGTAGATACATGACGTGGAAAATATTAAGCAACTGCCGTTTGTATTCGTGCAGGCGCTTAATTTGGACATCATATATCGATTTTGGATCGATATCCAGTTTCTGTCCGCTTTTCAGATAGGCGGCGAAAGCTTGTTTATTCGCCGTTTTGATTTGATCCAGCCTTTCAAGAAAAGCCGCGTCCCCCTGGAAACGAGCTAGCTCTTTTAAGCGGGAAAGATCGTGTATCCAGTCAGCGCCAATAGCCTCGGTAATAAGGCTGGAAAGAGCGGGGTTAGCGTTTAGCAGCCAGCGCCGCTGCGTTACCCCGTTGGTTTTGTTATTGAACGCTTCAGGCTTCCAATCATACCAATCCCTCAGTACGCGCTTTTTAAGAATTTCGGTATGCAAGGCGGCGACACCGTTTACGGAGTATGAAGCGACTATGGCTAATCTCGCCATATGCACTAAGCCATCAGTGATAACTTCCATTCGTCGCCGCCGTTCCCAGTCATCGGGGAAAGCCGCCCTCAACTCATCCTCATGCCGCCGGTCTATTTCCTCAACTATTTGGTATACCCTGGGCAAAACGCTTGAAAAAAGTTCGATAGGCCAGGTTTCTAGCGCTTCCGCCATAATGGTATGATTAGTGTAAGCGAAACATCCTTTGACAAGCTTCCACGCCTCATCCCATTGAAGGTCGGCCTCATCTAAAAGTAGACGCATCAATTCCGGTATAGCTACCGCCGGGTGGGTATCGTTAAGCTGAATAGCGGCATAATCCGGTAATTTACCGAAATCGCGGCCGTGAATAGCGCTGAAGCTTCTGAGTATATCCTTCAAGCTGGCTGAAACAAAAAAGTATTGTTGTTTCAACCTAAGCGCCTTACCAGAAGGGCCGGAATCGTTAGGATAGAGCACACGCGATAGATCCTCAGCCCTATTCGCTTTTTCCACCGCTCTTTGATACTGCATATCGTTGAATAAGCTTAAATCGAAACCGTCCGGGCTTTCCGCTTCCCATAGGCGCAGCGTGCCAACGGTCTTCGTTCCGTACCCAACTATCGGTAAATCATAGGGTATAGCCCGTACCCGCTCGGCGTTGACCAGGCTAAAGCGTTCCCGCCCGTCTTCGCCCATTTTTGTGACGACATCCCCGCCTAAATCAACATTTACCGCCAGGTCAGCGCGTTTTATGGACCAGGGGTCACGGTGTTCAAGCCAGCGATCCGGCAATTCCACTTGATGGCCCTTTTCTATTTTCTGCTCAAACATGCCATATCGATATCGTATACCATACCCCATACCGGGAAGGTCCTGTGTGGCTAGGCTTTCTAAAAAACAGGCGGCTAAACGGCCTAAACCCCCATTGCCTAAGCCAGCGTCGGGCTCCTCATCCTCCACGGAAACATAATCAAACCCCAAATCCGTGATCGCCTGACGAAGCTCGTCGGCTATGCCAAGATTGATAATATTATTTCCCAAGGCGCGGCCCATAAGAAATTCAGCGGACAGATAGAACAAGCGGCGGCCGTCGGCGGCGGCCTGAGCTTTCCGTGTAGCCATCCAGTTATCCAAAATAAATTCCATCACCGAGGCGGCTACGGCATCGTAGACATCATGCGGGCTGGCTTCTGATAATTCTTTGCCATAACGACGTTTCAGTCGCCCTTTAACATTATTTTCAAAGGTTTTGGCGTCAAAACCCATATAGCCTCCCCTAAACGGTAAAACGCGCCGAGGCATATAGCCCGCGCTATAACACGCGGCAAACATCGGCTGACCGCGAATGTACCCGGGAAGCTGTCTCGGGTCAATGGCCGCGTTACGTCAAACAGGGCTTCAGCGCCTTACTGCGGGGGCTTTTCCGAAATAATCGGTTCGATAATAGCGCTGTATTCTTCCAACGTTTCGGCGCTCATCAAACGCGATCGCAGAACAGCGCCGCCGACAACGCCCTTCGTATACGCGCAAAAATGCTTTCTCATCTCACGGCAGGCGACTTTTTCACCCACATTGTTCGCCGAGAGCCTTAACTGACGTAAACCAACGGCGAGCTTAGTCTCAAACGGCGTAGCTTCGTACGCGCCGTCGCGGAGTAAAGCTTTGGTTTCGGAGAAAATAAAGGGGTTACCCATAGCGCCCCGCGCGAACATCACCGCCGCGCAAGCGCTCTCGCGGAGCCGTCGTTGGGCATCCTCCGGCGTAAATAGGTCGCCAGAGCCGAATACAGGCAAGCTTGTCCGCGAAACCAGGTCGGCGACAGCGTCCCAATCAGCCAGGCCCGAATAATTTTGGGCCCGGGTTCGACCATGTAGAGCTATAGCCGAAGCACCGGCTTCTTCAGCGACGCGCGCTGTTTCACGATAATTAATAGAACTTGAGTCCCAGCCTAAACGGATCTTTACCGTGACGGGCGCGGCCGAAAGCCGTTCGGCGCTAAGCTTAACCACCGCCTCCACAATTTTTCCCAGACGCGGCGGGTCCTTTAATAAGGCCGAACCCGCGCCCGTTTTAACCACCTTAGGGACCGGACAACCGCAGTTTATATCCACCACATCGGGATGATAGGGGCTTAGGGCGCCAGCCGCTTTAGCGAGTGTCTCCGGGTCCGAACCAAAAAGCTGAATAACAAAAATCTTCTCTTCAACGCTGCGGAGAAGCAAACGCCCGGCCGCTGGATTTTTACGTACAAGCGCCTCGGCGGATACCAATTCGGTACAGGTAAGATCAGCGCCCCGGGCGGCGCAGATAGAACGAAACGCGGCATCGCTATAACCAGCCACTGGCGCTAGAAAAAGATTCCCAGGGACAAGAAGAGTTCCAATACGGACCGGGCGATACAGCGCCCCGGAGGGCTCGCCGCCCCTAAGCGGAGAGTCCAAAGAAAGCGTTGGAATTCTCCCAAAGGGCGGCGGCGGTTTCTTCCTCCGGCATTTCAAGCATCTCCGCTAAAAAGCGGCCGGTAGACGGCAGGTAAGACGGCATATTGCGCTTACTCCGATAATCCGCCGGAACCATGAAGGGGCTTTCTGACTCAATCAGAATACGCTCCAGGGGCAATACGCCGATGGTTTCATGCAAATTACGCGCGTTTCTATAGGTCAGGTTGCCAGCGAAAGAGAAATAAAGGTTTAAGTCTAAGGCCTTAAGAGCGTATTCCGCGTTCTCGGAATAGCAATGCAGAACGCCGCCGCGAGGCGGTAAACGCTCCCTGAGTATATCCAGCACATCATGACCAGCGTCACGATTATGAATAATCACCGGTAAATCCAGTTTTGCCGCCAGCTCCAGCTGGGTAATGAACAACTCAATCTGCGACTTCCTATCGCCATATTTCCGGTAATAGTCCAGACCTATCTCTCCTATGGCGACAACTCGAGGCTGCTTAGCGCTCTTTTCAATTATCTGAACCCAATCCTTACCGGGATGTTGGACTTCAGAAGGCGAAACGCCAACGGCGTGATAGACATTTGGAGCGGATTTTAGGTTCTCGTATACCACGGCGAAATCGTGAAGACTATTACATATCGAAACAATACGAGCGACGCCGGCTTGGCGCGCCTCTTGTGTGACGATAAGCTGTTCAATCGGGTCATCATATATGAGCCCGATGTGGGCGTGAGTATCAAAGTACTGCATGGCAATTCCGAAAATGGCTGTGATTGGGGGAGTCCAAACTGGATTGACCAAGAATATAGCACAGTGAGGACCTGTCGTCAAATAAAATAAGGCGATAAGCTTAAGACTGGCCTAAGGTCTACCGTAAATCGATAGTAGGAGACAGCTTTAACCCGACATAGTCGGCAAAGAGCTAAAGAACCCATGATTTATTTGACAGGCGGTCGCGGGACTTGCTATAATGATATGATCCAGTTGCGGGTATCCGTATGTTTCTTTCATTACGCGTGCCTTTATCGCGAACGGCGAGGAGTCGGCAGTGCCGTCGGTCCATAGATACAAGCGCATCGAAAACAGCGTTGTCCATAAGGTTAAGAGGGGCGCCCGAGCTTTAGGCTTGTTCCTATCGCGTTTCGGACGCGCGTTCATGGCTTTTGGAAGAAAGCGCTTCAGCCTGATGTTCGTCCCCCATTCAGAAAAGAAAGTTTATAACTTACAAATAAATAATTTCTCGGTAATCTTCACCGTTATTGTTTTGACGGCTTTGGTCGGGACCTTTTTTTGGTATGGCGCCAGCTTCACGGATGTCCAAGGCGCTTTATCTGACAAAACAAGCAAACTAAAGGAAGCCCAAGCCAGCCTTGATCTTTTACGTGACGAGACAGCCCGCCTCATGAAAGCGGCTAGTCAATTTGAGACAGCGCTGGGATCAACGCTGGGAACCCTGGGCCTGGACAAGCTAAAGTCCGAAAACAACGACAAAGGGGACGGCGATCTTTCCGCCTTTTTTAATATTAAGGAAACTGACAGTTCAAACTTAAAGGAGCTTGACGCCGTTCGCGGCATGGCTGATTTCTTATCGGAATCGTCCAATCCCATTCAAGAGATTGGGAAGCTATTGGATTCGCAGTCCACCCTATTAACCGACATTCCAAACCTTTGGCCAATAAAGGGCGGGATAGGTCATATTTCCATGTATTTTGGCCAAAATGAAAACCCTTTTACCGGACAATGGTATATCCATAAAGGCCTGGATATATCAACTTATCGGCAGGGCGATCCCGTTGTGGCTACGGCCAATGGCCAAGTGGTAACGGTAGACAACGATGTCGGCGGATTCGGCCTCTACATAATCATCAAGCACAAGCATGGTTTCTACACACGCTACGCCCATCTTCAAAAATTCGCGGTGTCCAAGGGCGACAAGGTTCAGCAAGGACAGGTAGTCGGGTATATTGGCAACACCGGCCTATCAACCGGGCCTCATCTTCATTATGAGGTTCATATCGGTTCCGATGTCGTAGACCCATTGAAATATCTGAATATCCGTTCCAGCTTGGCAAAAGCCAAACTCTGATACCATATTTCATGAGCGGAAACCGACGCGAAGACCTTATAGTTAACACCCTTATCGGCCCAGGAACGCGTTTTGAGGGAGAGCTATCCGTAGCCGGGTTCGTACGAATAGACGGAGAGCTCAAAGGCCGGCTAAAAGCGACGGGGCGGGTGATTATTGGAGAAAAAGCGAGGCTGGAAAGCGATGTGGAAGGCACCGCGATCGTCATAGGCGGCGTTGTTAAAGGAAATGTCTTCGCCAGCGAGCGCGTGACTATTTTATCGTCCGGCATGGTGATCGGCGATATCATCACCTGCCGTATCCAGATCGATGACGGCGTCGTGACGCATGGTCGCGTTATCGCCTGCGGAGCCAAGAACGATTGGGAACGCCGTCTAGCCGAATACCTGGACGCCCGCGCGCTGGCCGGCGACAGCGGAGATCAAACGCATGGACAGGGTTGATTTCCCAGACGGATCAGACCCCCTCTTTAATCCGGCGGCGTACGGTGCCGTAAAAGAAAAAAAACGGTCTAAGGCGGCGGGGCGAAAACGGCTTGACCGCTTTCCAGCCCTCCTGCGACAGGCGGAATTGGATGAAACCGCGACAGGCGAACTTGAAACTCTTCCAGCTCCATCAGAGGAGGCTCTGCGCGGACTGCTGGATGATGTTCATGCCGCCGGTGAGGAGCTGAAATCAAAAACCGTTCCAGATACAATTATCGGATATAAAAAAGCGGTCCGTCGCTTTCTCCGGTATGTCGTGGAAAACAGTTTCGACGTTGAGGAGCGCGTCAGCGGTATCAATATTATGAAACGAAAGAAATTTACCCTGATCCAAGTTATAGACCAAAAATTGGAACGTTTAGCCGCTGGCATCTTAGAAGGTCAGCGAGGTCAACTGAACTTGTTAGCCAAGCTTGATGAAATAGCGGGCTTGCTGGTGGATTTAACGCGTTAAGGAGCTTTTATGGACGAATATAGCGGGGAAGGACCCGACTATCACGATATGGATGAATCTTTTGGAAACGAGCTTGAGGCGTTGGAAGCGAAGGACGAGGCTATAGCCGCGGCGGAAAGGGAAATGGATGTTGAAAGCGGTGACAGCTCACCCGCCACCAACGTTGACACGTCACCTTCAAGCGGCGATATATACCGCGTCAAGCTACTCTATTCAAACGAAAGTTTTTTAGCGACCTGGGAAGGAACGGAATTAGCGCAGGGAACTAAGATAATCGTTCCAACGCGTTATGGTAAAGATTTATGTCAAATTACCGGCAAGGTTAACCACGCTATTGGGGCCAATCCCTCTGACTTAATGAAAGTAGAGCGGGTGGCCGATGAATCCGATTTGGCGAAAGCCGAGACAAATTCAGAAAAAGAAGCGGAAGCTTTCCAGCTTTGCCGCGAAAAAATTGCCGCGCACAAGCTGGATATGAAGCTGGTTTCCGTTCACTACCAATTGGAGGAAGCGAAAATCCTCTTTTTCTTTACAGCGGAAAGCCGAGTGGATTTTCGCGACCTTGTGAAGGATCTTGTAGGCATTTTCAAAACGCGTATAGAATTACGGCAGATAGGCGTTCGTGACGAATCGCGGATAGTCGGCGGTTTAGGCGTGTGCGGTCGAGGCTATTGTTGCCATACGGTCTCCGATAAACTAAAGCCCGTTTCCATAAAAATGGCGAAAGACCAAAATTTATCTCTTAACTCTATGAAAATTTCCGGGCCCTGCGGTCGGCTTTTATGTTGTCTAGCTTATGAACACGGGTTTTATCATGAAGAGCGGCGCAATCTGCCGCCGGAAGGTTGCCGTTTCTCTTTTCAGGGCTTAAATTGGAAGGTCACGGAAGTAAATCCGGTTGTCGGGCGGCTGAAAATAGCCGGCGAGGATGGTCGGATTATAGATGTACCAGCTGATCGCTTTGAGAAAAGCGATGGACGTTGGCGGCTTAAGGATGATGGACAAAACGTTATACCGCCGACTTCAACGGGGAATGGCCGCTAATTGTCTATAGCGCTTATCATGAAGATAGCAAGGATCATTTTATGACTAAGTCCGCCCAAAAAGACGCCTTATCCGCCCAAAAAACGGAAATCACGGAATACGTTATTTATACGCGTTTAGCCGCTTTATGCAAGGATAAAAAAAACGCCGCCATTTTGCGAGATATAGCCGAGGCGGAGGGCCGCCACGCCAGGTTTTGGGAAACAAAAACGGGTATTACGGTTAAGCCGAATAAACTAAAAGTATTCAAACAAGTCCTATTGGCGCGAATCCTCGGCCTAAGCTTCGTTTTAAAACGTATGGAAATGAACGAGGGTACCGCCTCTAAAAAATACCTGCTTCTGACGGAAGCCTTTCCTGAAACAGCCGCCATCAGTCAAGAAGAAGCGGAACATGAACATGAGTTACTGGACATGCTTGACGAGGAAAGGCTCCAGTATATTGGTTCCATAGTACTTGGTTTGAATGACGCGCTGGTGGAATTGACCGGCGCTCTAGCCGGTTTTACGCTTGCCCTGGCAAATACCAGAATGATATCCCTAGCCGGCTTGGTAACAGGTATCTCAGCGTCCTTTTCAATGGCGGCTTCAGACTATTTATCCTCTAAGGCGGAAGGAAACAGCCGGGCGGCTAAATCGGCCTTATATACCGGGGTCGCTTATTTCATTACGGTCATTCTTTTAATTTTACCCTTCCTTTTATTAAACGACAGGTTTATCAGCCTTTCCATCACCTTAGCCACGGTTGTGATTATTATATTCCTCTTCAATTACTATCTTGCGGTGGCGAAAAATCTAAATTTTAAACGTCGCTTCTTAGAAATGACTATAATAAGCCTTGGCGTAGCCGCTTTTTCCTTCTTTATCGGCTTTGTGCTAAAAATAGCCTTGGGTATTGACGCCTAACCCTTCCCCGATTCAAGGCTAACGCCCTCTTCAATCAGAAGGGCTTGAATATGCTTAGGTTCCACCACAAGCTCGCTAATTCGCGCCCCAACAACATGCCGTAGCCTAAAACCTCGCCCAGCGGCTTTAGGCAAACCGCGGCTCATAGCCGACTGGCAAACATCCAAATCCGGCAAGACAGTCGCATGGTAGTCCTTAATAAAAAGCCCCTGTATAGGGTTTTCGGGCAGACCGACGGCAAAGCCCGCGGACGCGCGGCAATTATCCGCGATCAAGGCTTCCACACGGATATCGCGTATCGATGGCGTACCGGAATTGATAGGCTGGCTTTCTAAACTGTAGCTTAAACTGTCAGACGGCGGACCTCCGGGTCCATAGTAACAATTCACTACCACCGGACAAATAACGCCAGACATTCGGCAATCCGAAAGACTGATGTTTTCCACCGTGCCACCCCTGCCACGACGGGTTTTGATGCGAAGCCCTCGGTCGGTGGACTGGAACTCGCAGGCACTTACGGAAATATCGCGCACCCCGCCAGCGGTTTCGCTGCCCACCACAACGCCGCCATGTCCGGCGCGCATATGGCAAGCGCGGACGCTGACGCGTTCGGTAGGCCGCCCCACCCGCACACCATCCTCCCCGGAACCGGACTTCAAGCCCAAGCAATCATCGCCGACATTGAATTCACACGCTTCCACCAACACGCCGTTTGAGGAATCGATATCAAGGCCATCCGTGTTTGGCGCGTTAGCTGGATTGCTGAAACTGACGTCTCTAATTACTACATCGTTACAGAAAACCAGATGAGTATTCCAAAACGGCGAGTCGCGCAGCACCAGACCTTCTATCTTAACGTCCCGGCAGTTAAGGAATTGGATCAGGGGGGGGCGGAGAAATTGTAGTTCTCTTCCGCCGCCGCCTGAGGGCTGCCGCCGATAATCGGCGTTTAGGCTGGCTAAAAGTTTTTCCTCTTTCGTTTCGGGCTCCTGCCTCCCGCTTCGCCGCGCCGCTCGGTAATGTTCCCACCAACTCGCCCCAGCCCCATCCAAAACGCCGCCGCCGCTAAGGCTTACCCCCTGAGCGCCATCAGCGAAGATTAAAGGGTGGAAAGCCCAACAGAGCACGCCCTCCCAACGAGTAAAAACCGGCGGATATAATTCAAAATTCGGAATAAAACTCAAAACCGCGTTTTTTTCAACACGCAGTTCAATATTGTCAAAAAGCTTAAGGGGTCCGGTTCTGAAGACGCCCCCGGAAACGAGCACAAGCCCACCGCCGGCCTTAACGGCGGCGGAAATAGCGGCGGCTAGCGGCTGGCTGTCGTCAGCCTGATTGTCTCCCTTAGCGCCAAAGCTCTTTACATCGAACATAGCTTCCTTCCCGGCCTCTATTGGTTTACAATAGCGACATGCTTATTGGCGTACGCGCACATGATTTTGGCGTTCTCCCTCCAGAGAGTTTAGCCCGCGCTATCCAGGGTTCGGGCGCCGCCTGTGTCCAATTAGCGCTGGCGAAAGCTCTGAGCGGCGTCCCTTCTTTGCCTTCTGAGCTAGGATTGTCAGGCGCCCACGCTATCCGTGACGCTTTCGCGCGACACGGCCTTAGCATTGCCATTCTGGGTTGTTATATCAACCCGGTTCATCCCGATGACGACGAACGCGAAGCCGCGCTTAGCCGCTTTGAGGATCACCTAAATCACGCCGCCGCTTTTGGCTGCCGTATTGTCGGCACGGAAAGCGGTTCGGCGGCTCCAAACTGCTCTTTTCACCCAGACACCGCGAGCGAAACCTTCTTCAAGCGTCTTGTCACCTCGCTTTCCCGGCTAGTCCGTCACGCGGAAAGCCTTGGCCCAAACGGTCCAATCATCGGCGTTGAGCCTGTCGCCGATATTCATACTCTCTCCAGCCCAGATCGAACACGGCGCTTGCTAAGCCTGATTGACTCCGCGGCCATCGGAATAATCTTTGACCCGACCAACCTTGTTCCACAGGAAGGAGGTCCCTCAGCTTCTTTTCTGGACGATTGTTTTGCCGCTTTTGGCGAAAAAATCGTCGCTATTCACGCCAAAGATTACCGTATGCTCCATTCAAACAAGGGAGCTCTGGTAAAGTCCCAAGCCCTTCCCGCCGGAACAGGCGAAATGGACTGGGCGGGCTTGTTCAGACGGCTCAAAGCCTCAGGCCACGCTGAGGTCCCTATCCTCCTTGAAAACGCCGGACCGGCGGAGGTTCCCGCCGCGATCGCCGCCCTGCGTTCAGCTTGGAAGGAATCGGCTTAAGCCATTGTCAGATACTATGAAAAGAAGAGCAAGGGACGACATCGACGACTTGTTGGATTTTACCGCCCTCAACGCCGCGCGCTCCGGAGCTGAGCGGTCGAGCGCTTCTCGCGAAGCGAGAAGCGGCTCCAAGCCCTATGTCGCCTGCCGTCTCTGCGGCAGAAACTGCGCCGTGAATCGCGCTTCAGGGGCCAAAGGCGTCTGCGGCATGACTGAACGGCTGAGGATAGCCTCAGCCGTTATTCATAAAGGCGAGGAGCCGCCTATAATAGGTCAAGGCGGATCCGGCGCTATTTTTTTTTCTGGCTGCGCGCTTCACTGCGCTTTTTGCCAAAATCATCAAATTTCCCATAAAAACATGGGGAATGACGTCGATGAAGAGGATTTTATAAACATCTGCTTTGCCCTTAAGGAAGCGGGAGCTGAAAACATCAATCTAGTAACAGGCGGCCACTTCGCTCCGTCAATCGCCAGCGGCTTACGCGGCGCCCTATCCGCCGGCTTGGACTTACCCGCCGTTTGGAATTCATCGGCGTATGAAAAGGCGGAGACCATAGACCTTATCGCGCCTTACGTTACGGTGTACCTCCCTGATTTAAAAACCTTGTCGGCGGACAATGCCGGACGCTGGTTTGGCGCTTGGAATTACCCGGAAGTCGCCACCAAGGCCATTTTACGTATGGCCCAAGCGGCGCCGCTCCGCTATAAGCGAGCCCGCTGTTTTGATACCCAGACGACAGCCTCTGGCGAAGCCAGCCAGGTTCTCGCTTCCGGCTTAATTTTTAGGCATCTAGTAATGCCTGGCCAGCTTGAGGATACGCGCGCGGTATTGCGTTGGTACGCCGACCATTTGGCTGATCGGGCTCTCTTATCCCTGATGACCCAATACACGCCTATACCCTCCCTTGCCAAGGCTATAGCAACGGCTAAGGCGCCAAAGCGCTATTTGGAAGAAGCGGAGCATGACGCGGTCTTGAATATGCTTGAGGAATTCGATATCGATAACGGCTTTTACCAAGAATTAGTCTTATCGGATGCGTGGCTGCCTGACTTTGATAGAAAAAATCCTTTTAGCTCAGAACTATCCCGACCCATCTGGCACTGGCGTGACGGCTTTATCAAAGCCTAAACGCGGGTAGCCCTCCGCCCTAACCTGAAAAAAACTAGGCTATTGGACAGGCTTAGCTCTCCCCGTTATACTCAAGCACAGGGGAACCGGCTGTCCGACACGGGCAATTGGCTCCCAGGGAGGCGTATGCGTTTTCCGGCTTTCGACGGCGATTTAGCCGGCCTGGTCGCGCCGGTCGCGGCGCTTCGCGGCCGCGGCGATATCGGTGTTGGCGAATTCCCCGATCTTATAGAATTAGGCGAGCTGGCTGTCCGCGCCGGTCTTAGCCTTATCCAAGTACTGCCGCTTAACGACTCCGGTTTCCAGAGTTCCCCCTATTCCGCCCTTTCGGCTTTCGCTCTTCATCCGCTCTATCTCAGTTTGAGCCGCTTGCCTGAGGGAAAGAACTTCAGCGCTGAGCTAAAAGCTTTGAAGGAGCGTTTCGCGGATCAGGAGCGTTTTCCCTACGATCAAGTGCTTGAGGCAAAACTAGCCCTCGCGCGGCGTCTATTTGACTCATCGCTTGTACAAACGCGCGCCCTCGCTCAAACGGGGGGAGAACTCGCCAACTGGATAGCGGAAAATCAATGGGTTATAGAGTACGCCGTTTATAGGAGAATAAAAGCGAACAGGGCTGGGCGGCATTGGCGGGAATGGCCTGAAAAACGGACCGATATAGCCCAATTATGGGATGACCCAAAGCTTCGCGATGAGCATCTATTCTGGGTGTGGCTGCAATACCATCTGGACGCTCAACTGCGCGAAGCCGCTGAAGCTTTGTCTCTTATGGGAATAGCTCTTAAGGGCGATATCCCCATACTTATGAACGAGGACTCCTGCGATGTTTGGGCCCATCCTGATTTATTCCGTATGGATCTGTACGCGGGCGCCCCTCCGGATATGTTTAGTCCGCTTGGCCAAAATTGGGGCTTCCCAATTTATAACTGGGAGGCGATGGAGGCCGATGGCTATCTTTGGTGGAAACGGCGTCTCGCTCTGGCGGATAAATATTACTCAGCATACCGTATAGATCATGTTTTAGGCTTTTTCAGAATTTGGGCTTTATCGCGAGACGATTCATCCGCCGTACTGGGCCGTTTCATACCTTCCGAAGGGCTAAATCGCTCTGAACTGCATGAGTTAGGCTTCAACGACGAGCGTTTACGCTGGCTATCGCGACCTCATCTTTCCACCGACTTTATTAGGACCGCCCTTGAAAAAAACAACGCTTTATCGGAAGGCGAGGTAAACGCCGTTTTCCATACCGCTCTTGAGCGTATTGGCGATGAAGAATTATGGGTATTCAAGAAAGCTATCCATGGGGATCGAGATATAGACGCTTTATCGCTTTCAAGCGCCGCTAAAAAGCTGCTCCAGAAGGCTTGGTGGGACCGCTGTTTAATAGAATTTGAAGAGGGAAAATTCTCTCCAACATGGACATATTGGGATAGCGGATCTTATGGGACGCTAAATGACGATGAGCGCCGTTTATTAGACGGGCTTATTAAACGCAAACGCGCTTCCTCAGAAGCGGTATGGGAGGAACAAGGCCGTCGTTTGCTAAGCGTTTTTCGCGACACCACTCCCATGCTTTCCTGCGCCGAGGATCTTGGAGCCGTTCCGGACTGCGTGCCTAGGGTTCTTACCGATTTGGGAATTTTAGGCTTACGGATATTTCGATGGTCCAAGCTGTGGGGAACCGAAGGCGAACCGTTTATTCCCTTATCGGAATACCCGGAACTATCCGTTTGCGCGCCCTCCGTACATGATAGCTCCACCGTCCGCGAATGGTGGGAGAGAGAAGCGGACCGGCCAGCTGTACGTCGCTTTCTTGGCGACGAGACCTTACCCGACGCCTATACTCCCGACACAGCTCGTATCTTATTAAGCGCTATCACGGAAGCTCGTTCACGACTCTGCGTTTTTCAGATTCAGGACCTACTGCACCTATCTTCCGCATGGTATGCCGCTGATCCCGCCACTGAGCGGATTAATATCCCCGGCAGTGTTAATAGCTTCAATTGGACTTATCGCTTACCGGCGTCGCTATCCCAGCTTACCGAGGATAGCGCTCTTTTGGGGCTAATCCGCTCCATACTCAAACATAGAGCGCGGCGCGATACGGGTGCCGCGCATAAGCCAAGCGCTAATAAACCAAACAAAAACAGAACAGGCGCCGCGCGGCGCTCAGGTTCTCTGAAGGACAGCCTATGAAAAGCTACCATTTACGCTTACGCTCCTTAGAAGAAAACAACCAAGATAGGAGCGTTGCCCAAGACACGGGTTTTTCCGCGCGCCGCGAGTTTCATATAAGAAAGGAAGTCCGTGACCGTTATAATTTTGACGCTTCGCTTTTCGCTTTATCCGGTAATGTCCTGTTCACCGATTTTCGCGCCGTTCGCGACTTCGCCTCCAAGCTAAACGCCAAGGTAAACCCGCTTCTGCATCCTGAACGCCGGATTCAGGCTGGCCGGCTTAACGCCATGGGCTTAATAGATGAAATACTCCATTACGTCTGTAAATTATACGCGGAACAAAAAGCCCCAAACCTCTTCTCCGGCGCATTGAAACGTTTGGATAGCAAATTCGGTTCTATAAAAGTCGACTTGTTATTAAAACGTTTCTTAGAACGCTTTCCCCCTGTCGCGGTATACCGAGGAGAAGACACGATTGAAAACTATCTTAAAAACAAGGAAAGCGGGGAAAGCCAGCGGGCGGTAGCCTTGGAAGAGTTGGTTTTATTAAAACTCGCTAATATGAACCCGGCCTTTGAGCCGTATGCTTTCTTGTTTGATGAAAACGGCATAGACCTTAACGGCGATTACAAGAACCTTATTCAGGAACTTCAAACATACTTCAAGGCCTTGCCGCCTTTTGGACCGGACAATCACACTATTTGGGATCTTTTGCGTAGCCCGGCCGTTGAGGAACCCTACTCTCTGACTGGTCAGCTTGAATATATCCGAACCCACTGGGGGCTCTTTTTAGGCAAGTATCTTTTGCGCATGCTAACCAGCCTGGATGTTGTCAAAGAAGAGGAAAAACCGGTTTTTTTTGGACCGGGTCCTACCCGAGCCTATGTCTACAGCGAACTGGAACAGGAGTATGAACGTTTCAGCCCTGATCAGGATTGGATGCCAAGAACAGTACTGATAGCGAAAAGCACCCTTGTCTGGCTGTCTCAGCTGTCCAAAAAATACGGTAAAGGCCTCTCTCGTTTGGATGAAATACCGGAAGCCGAATTAGATGAATTGGCTTCCCGAGGCTTTACCGGCCTTTGGCTTATCGGTCTTTGGGAACGCAGTCCCGCTAGCCGCGAAATCAAGCGCCGTTGTGGAAACAACGAAGCCGCCGCCAGCGCATACAGCCTTTATGATTACGACATAGCCCAAGAACTCGGTGGCTGGCCGGCTTTGGAGACGCTCCGCGACCGTTGCGCGTGGCGCGGTATCCATCTAGCCTCCGACATGGTTCCCAACCATACCGGTATAGATTCTCGCTGGATAATTGAGCATCCTGACCGTTTTGTTCAGTTAAAGGAAAGCCCTTTCCCAGCGTATAGCTTTAACGGCGGGAAGCTGGCTGACCGTGACGATATCGGTATTTATCTGGAAGACCATTATTACGAAAAAACCGACGCGGCTGTCGTTTTTAAACGGGTAGATTTCCGCAGCGGCGAAACCCGGTATATGTACCACGGCAACGATGGCACCTCTATGCCTTGGAACGATACCGCCCAAATCGATTTTCTTAATCCCCAAGCGCGGGAAGCCGTAATTGACACTATAGTAGCCGTTTGTAAACAGTTTCATATTGTCCGTTTTGACGCGGCGATGACTCTGGCAAAAAAGCATATTCAGCGTCTTTGGTATCCTGAGCCGGGAAGCGGCGGGGACATAGCCAGTCGTTCCGAACATGGACTACCCAGCGATGAATTCAACCGTTTGATGCCCAACGAATTTTGGCGAGAAGTGGTTGACCGTTGCGCGAAGGAAGCGCCGGACACGCTGCTTCTAGCTGAAGCTTTTTGGATGATGGAAGGTTATTTTGTCCGCACCCTAGGTATGCACCGGGTATATAACTCCGCTTTCATGAATATGCTTAAGGCGGAAGAAAACGCGAAATACCGCGCGACCATTTTAAACACCCTGGAATTCGATCACGAAATTCTTAAACGCTTTGTTAATTTTATGAATAACCCGGATGAGGAAACAGCGGTAGCTCAATTTGGCAAAGGCGATAAATATTTCGGCGTCTGTACGCTTATGGTCACGATGCCTGGCCTGCCAATGTTCGGCCACGGCCAGATTGAGGGTTTTGAGGAAAAATACGGCATGGAATACCGTAAGGCGTACCGAGAGGAGGCTCCAGACACCGGACTGATCCATCGGCATGAGCATGAGATATTTCCTCTATTGAAAAAGCGCTATCTCTTTTCAGGAAGCGATAATTTCGCCTTATTCGATCTGATAGACGCGCGGGGAACTCTTAACGAGAACGTTTTCGCCTATTCCAACCACTCAGGCGGCGAGCGCGCTTTAGTGGTTTACAATAACGCCTATGCTCGAGCCGAAGGCCATCTTCAATGGGCTACCGCGTCTATTCCAAAGGGGAAAGCCGAGGGGAAACATTCCGTCAGAAAAAACTTAGTCTCGGCTTTAGACTTGGGCGACTGCGGCGGCGCATATATCTTTTTCCGCGAACAGCGCTCCGGACTTTGGTTTATCCGCGACGGGAACACGCTGAGTCAAGAGGGTTTGTTCGTCTCACTGGACGGATACCAGTGCCAAGTCTTTTTGGACATCCATAGCGCGGAGGACGATGCCGAACGTCATTATGGCCGTTTATGCGAAGCTTTGGGAGGAAGCGGCGTTCACGACATTCAAGCGGCTATACAAGACCTTTTCTTGGAGGATCTATATAGCGCGTTCAACAAATTGGCTGACCGCGCTTATTTCGATGGTTTGGCTGAATTAATGCGGCGACCGGTAACGACAAAAGACATAGCTTCTTTCTTGGAAGCTTGCCGCCCGGCCTTTGATCGATTTGTAAGCGTCGCCGACCAATATCTGACGGGAGCTTTAGGCGACTATGGTTCCTTCCCGCGAGACGAGGAAGCCGCGGCCCTTGACAAAGCTTCTTTATTCGCCGCTTTTTCTGATCAAATTGACGGCTTCGCTCGGCTTCTGACTTGGATAGATTCCGATACGGCAGCTTTCGTCGCAGAGGACCTTGGCTTAAACAAGGCTGGCACGGCGGCACCGACTAAGGAGCTTTTACGCCAGCTTAGATCGGATTTGCTATCCAGTCCTTATCTTTTTTATTTTATCGCCGGTCATTTTATCTTTTCTATTTTACGGCCGCTTATAAGCGCGGACGCGACTGGGGAGGAGGCTCGGCGCTTGATTGATCATTGGTGTCTGGATCGTAAACTCCGCGAAAGACTGGCTGATTTTGGCGTAGAACCGGGAATAGGGTTCCGCCTGATTAGCCTCCTTAAAATCGCGGCTTCTTTATTGCCGCCTGAATCAGCCCTCGCTATCGGCGCGGCCATCACCGCGGCCGCGGCTTCAGGTACTTCGCCAAGCTCGGCGGCCCTCGCGGCGGCGGGACAGCGGATGAAGGACCCTAAACTAGGGCTGCTCTCTCAACTGACGCGGATTCTAGCCAATGAAGAAGTCAAATCCTTCCTTGGAGTTCATATTTTCGATGGCGTTCTTTGGTTTAACAAGGAACGTTTCTCGGAAGCGCTAGCACTGGGAACCTGGATAGCTTTAGCGGAATCGCGGCAAGCGGCTGAGTCTCAAACGCGTAAACAGGGGCCTCAGAAACCAAGCGCGCCGCGATCATCGGAAAAAGCGCGTTGGGCCGCGGTGATTGAGGAGATAATCAACGCTTATACGCTGCTAAGGGCTGGCGAAGCCGCCGCTGGATATCATTATGACAAATTAGGCGAAGCGGTTTTAGCGGCCGCGGCGGAGCCTAAGCGTTAAGCTAAACTGAGGACTATGGACTACTGTATACGTTCTCCACTAAAAGCCGGGTTCGCTGTCCGGCTGGTCGGCTGGAGCGCTTTAGATCGTTATTGCGGATTAAACGAACTCCCCTATCAGTTCGCGGCGACAGACGCGGACTTGGGCCAGCTAGCGCGCGTTTTTGAAAAGCTGCGCTATCCTGGCGCTGACCTAGCGGACGCCGCTGTTGATAGGGAAGGATTAGCTGACGCTGAAATCAAGGAAATCAATAGCGGTGAAAAAAGCGGCGCTTCCGCCTCGCTGGATGACGATAGACGGAGCGTATGTTATTTCCGTTGTCTAGAAAAAACTGAAAACCCTCCGTTCGCCTTTCGCGTGCTGTCCTTTTCCTGGGATATAGACAGCACGGTCTATCGAGATCCGTATGATATGTACCCTATTATCCGGCGCTTCCGCGACGGAAGGACAGCCGCCCCACCCTGGTTCAGCGATCAGGATTGTCCGGCGAAAACGCCAGCGTTTTTTGCCGCCGCGGAAGCGGCCCTGATCATCGCTCGCTATAAAGAAGCCGCCGGGCCTGATGAAAGCTACTTGGGTGAACTGACTAAGCTTATCGCCAAGCTTGAGGACCGGTCCCTTCTCCGCGTTGAAGCCCAAAGGGTTTTATTGGATAGCCTTTTGCTTTCGCGAAGAACCGACCTGGGCTTTAAGCTCCTGCTGAAAAGCGGATTTGTGGTTGCCCATTGGCCAGAGCTGGCCGTTCTTGATCAGGTTCCCCATTCCAAGGACTACCATCCTGAGGGCAATGTCTGGCAGCATACCATGGAGACGTTTAGGCATAGAAAATTCTTATCGCTTTCTCTCTCCTTAGCTCTGTTGCTCCATGATACGGGTAAGGCCGACGCGGAAAGCGGCGCGGGGCATCGTTTTGATCAGCACGCGGAATTAGGTGTCATCATCGCGCGGCGTTTTCTAAAACGCCTTGGTTATGATTCCGTGTTTACTGAACAGGTTCTCTTCCTAATACGCAATCATATGTTGCCAGCCGCCCTGCCGCGTCTGCCCCTTTATCGGATTGAAAACGTCTTGGAATCGCCCAACTTCCCCCTGCTCCTGGAACTCTATCGCTGTGATGAGTCATCCTCGTACAAGGGCTTGGATGGTTTTTTCGCCAGTTGCGCCGCTTATAGAAATTACCTGAAAAATGTTAAAAACCCATACCGCTCCGCCAATGGCAAACTCCTCCTTCGTAAACTAGGTTTATAAATAAGACGATACTAAAAGGTCTTATACCAATGAATAAAGACATTTTTATCAGTCGCGATATTTCGTTAAGTTCATATATCATATCGTTATAATAAACTTTACGCCATGAATGCGAGAGCCTTATCCACTAATAAGCGCTTTTTGGAATAAGCTGAGAACCAATCACGTTTTTTCAGCTTGCGCTTTTAAAAGAACTATGATATAAAAGCCATATCGATGTATCTATACATAGTAACATCGCAATTCAATATTTTGGAGCGAGTATGTCCGTAATCGATAAGAAACCCGTTTCCCCGATCAAGGTTTTCCTTTCCGAATCAGAAATGCCCAGGCAATGGTACAATCTTGCCGCCGATTTTAAGACGCCGCCTTTACCGCCCTTGGGGCCGGACGGCAAACCGGTCACCGCTGAAATGATGTCAGCCATCTTCCCGATGAACCTGATTGAAATGGAAATGTCCAGCCAGCGTTGGATAGATATTCCTGAGCCGGTTCTTGATATCCTATTCAAATGGAGACCCTCGCCGCTGCATCGCGCGGTCGCTCTGGAAAAGGCGCTGGGAACGCCAGCCCGTATCTACTATAAAAACGAAAGCGTTTCACCGGCGGGCAGTCATAAGCCGAATACCGCGGTAGCTCAGGCTTATTACAATAAAATTGCCGGGATCAAAAAGCTTACAACGGAAACCGGCGCCGGCCAGTGGGGCAGCGCTCTCGCTTTCGCTTGTTCGCTGTTAGGTCTTGAGTGCAAAGTGTATATGGTTAAAGTGAGTTTTGAGCAGAAACCCTTCCGAAAAATGTTGATGCAAACCTGGGGCGCCAATTGTATTCCCAGTCCTAGCGCCACAACCGCCGCCGGACGCTCGGTCCTGGCTAAGGATCCGGAATGTCCCGGCAGCCTAGCTATCGCCATCAGCGAAGCGGTCGAGGAAGCGATAGCGGATAAGAGCGGAAAAACTAAATACTCTTTGGGATCCGTTCTGAACCATGTCATGCTCCATCAGACCATCATTGGCCAGGAAACAAAGAAACAATTGGCCATACTCAATGAAAAAACGCCGGATATCGTCATCGGTTGCGCCGGCGGCGGCTCAAACTTCGCCGGCTTATCTTTCCCCTTTATTAAAGACAAGATCGAAGGCGCTAATATCGATATACAAGCGGTTGAGCCTCTCTCTTGTCCCACCCTAACGCGCGGACCTTTCGCGTACGATATAGGCGATATGTCCGGCATGACGCCCCTCCTTCCCATGTATACACTGGGTCACGAATTTATTCCTGACCCCATCCATGCCGGCGGACTTCGCTATCATGGCATGGCTCCGCTAGTATCAAAGGCCGTTAAAGACGGGTATATTTCGCCTAAGGCTATCGGCCAAAACGAGTGTTTTGAAGCCGCCATCACCTTTGCCCGGACGGAAGGCTTAGTGGTCGCGCCGGAAACAAGCCACGCCATCGCTCAAGTTATCCGTGAGGCGAAACAAGCGACAGAGGAAGCTAAGGAAAAAGTAATCGTATTCAACCTATCCGGTCATGGTTTATTGGATTTGGTAGGATATGAGAAATTCCTTACCGGCCGCTTGCAAGACCACGAACCTTCGCTAGAAGTCCTTGCCCGTTCCTTGGACTGTATAAAATCGTTTCCCAAACCATAAAGAAACAGCCGCCTGGGGCATCCCCAGGCGGCTGTTTTATATAGCGCCTACAGTGAGGCACTTATCCGTATATACATTCAAAAAGGCAGTTCAGAGCCGGACCAGTCAACAAATAAGGGACCGTTTTTTGGCAATCGTTCTATTAGCTCTTTAAGAAGCTTTGCTTGATACGCCGGGCTGACCGGCGCTTCCTGCCCACCCATCTCCGATGAAAACCAGCCGGGGTGAACGGCGAATACGTCTATGCCCTCTTCAGACACACTGTTCCGTAACAGCTTGGCGAACATATTGAGAGCCGCCTTGGACATGCAATAACCGAATTCGCTTACGCGCCGGCTTAGCCTTATAGAACCGGCTTCGGAAGAGATAAGGACAACGCGAGAAGGCCGACGCAATAGCGGTAAAAAGGCCTTAACGACGGCCACAGGGGCCGCGGCGTTCACCAAAAGGCTTTCTTGAACCGCCGTCAATGACGCGCGGGGAAGGTCTTTCTTATCATGCTCCAAATGTATGGCCGCGTTATGTACCAAAAGGTCAATCACGCCATAAGCGCGAAGCTCTTGGGCCGCCAGTTCAAGGGAATTCTCATCGCGAATATCGCCGTGTATCCAATGGAGATTGGGCTTAGCGCTGGAAGCGGCCGCCAATCTATCGTCGACGCGCCGCACCAAGCCAAAAACCGTACGGCCCATAGCCGCCCATTCCTGCGCCAACTCAAAACCCAAACCGCGCGAGGCGCCGACAATCAAAATAGTCTTTCCTCGGGAAAGAGCGGCGTTATCAGCGCTCATCATAAGCCCATAACCTGACGCAGGGCGGCCGTCAACTCCGTTGAACTGAAGGGTTTCGTTAAAATACTCTTGGCTCCAAATTGTTGGACCAGTTGCCGGAAAGGCTCGGAGTCAGTCCTAACCTTCCCCGTCATGATGACCACCGGCAGCTCAGGACGCTCGTCGCGGAGACGCATCAGCAATTCCACTCCCCCCCTGCCAGGAAAAACAATATCAATAAGCGCCGCGTCAATTCCCTCAAGGGCCAGACGTTTTTCGGCCTCCTCAATCGACGCGGCGGTTTCTACGGTAAAACCATTTTTTTCCAAAATAGCGGAAGCGATATCCAAAATGCTCGATTCGTCGTCTACTATGAGAACGGTGGGCATACATTCTCCTTAACGAGCGGTCTTGCCGCCTGCTAAAATAGAATAAAGGCGATCAAGATCATCCATTGAGTAATAATCTATTTTCACAAAGCCGCGTTTAAGACCGCCGGAAACAATTACTTTAGTCCCTAGGGCGTCAATAAATTTTTGCTCTATCGCCGCGAGATCGGGGTCCTTCACTTCTGGCCTTTTCGTCTTAACCGTTCCGCCCGAGGCGCGGCCGCCGCCATTAAGCTTGGCGGCGAATTTCTCGGCTTCGCGAACCGAACAGCCCTCTTCCATAATGCGGTGGAACAGAACATATTGATCGGCCGGATTTATCACGGAAAGGAGAGCCCGGCCATGACCGGCCGTTATTGAACCCTCGGCCAGAGCCGCCAACATTTCTTCCGGTAATTTGAGTAAACGCAGAGCGTTCGCCACCGTGGATCGTTTCTTTCCAACCTTCGCGGCCACCTCATCCTGCGAAAGGCCGGTCATCATCATGAGCCGTTTATAGGCTGACGCTTCTTCCACTGGATTCAGGTTTTCTCGCTGGACATTCTCTATCAAGGCCGCTTCCATCCGACCCTCATCGTCATAGGAGCGGATAACGGCGGGAATTTCAGATAAGCCCGCCAAACGGGCCGCCCGACAACGCCTTTCGCCGGCGACAATGATATAGCCGCCTAAACCGTCTAATTCCACCACCACCGGCTGAATCACGCCACTCTCACGAATGGAATCCGCTAACTCGCTGAGAGCGGACTCATCGAACACCCGCCTTGGCTGATTCGGGTTGGCCCTAATCAGATCCAAGGGCAGACGCAGTTCGCCCGTCGCACCGGCCGTTCCGGCGGAAACCGGCCCACCCGCATCGGGTCCAGCGGCCACGGTTTCACGAGCCGCGGCGGAAGCCGCGGAATCATCATCAAGTCCAGCTAATAGGGCATCAAGACCCTTTCCGAGACCAAATTTAGAGGCCATGTTCCAACACCTCGGCCGTTAAGGCTTTATAGCTACGAGCCCCAACGCACAGGGGATCATAGAGCGAAATTGGCAAGCCGTGGGAGGGAGCCTCCGACAACCTAATATTTCTTGGGATTATCGTTTTGAATACGCGATTCTTAAAATAAGAAGTCACTTGCCGAACAACATCTTGAGCTAAACGGGTACGCTGATCAAACATTGTAAAGAAAATACCGCCAATCACCAAGTCCATGTTAAGACTCTTTTGGATACGCTTGAGCGTCTGAAGGAGCAGAGTAAGCCCCTCAAGAGCGTAGTACTCGCATTGCATAGGAATAAACACTTCATCAGCCGCGACAAGACCGTTCAGGGTCAGGACGCCCAGAGAAGGCGGACAATCGATCAGGATATAATCAAAATGCCCCCGCGCGGGTTCAAGCGCTCGCTTAAGGAAATAATCACGGTCCGTCTTTTCAACCAATTCCACCGCCGCTCCGGATAAATTGATATTCGCGGCGATAACGAACAGTCCGTCCACCATGCTTGGCTGAACGCACTGGTCCAGACTAGCCGAGTCCGCGATCAATTCATAGGAACCCGGCAAAGACCGGTTAGCGCCGATACCGCTTGTGAGATTGGCTTGAGAGTCAAAATCCACCAACAAGACCGACTTGCCGGCCTCCGCTAAATAAGCGCCGATATTCACGGCGGAAGTGGTCTTTCCGACTCCTCCCTTTTGGTTTACAAATACATAGGTCTTTGACATCGTCTTTAGTATAGCATAGCCGATCACGCCGCGACCACGCAATGCCGCTTTTACGATGATCAACGCTATTGAATCGAAAACGGCTAAAAGTTATGCTCCAAGAGGAGGCTTCGATGATCCACTCAATAAACGATACCACACCGAGTATCCATAGGAGCGTTCACCGCCTCAAACGGGCCAAACGCCAGCCAACTGGCTTCGCGAGCCGGCTTAGCCTAGCGCTAAGGCGTTGAGGGGAAAGACGATGACCCTTATCGATATTGTGGAAAAATTACCCGCTCATTTCGCGCATCGGGCAATGGACTATTCCAGCGTTCGCTTCCGGCATATTAGCGCTGGCGACCTAATGAGCGATGTATTGGCCTGCGACCTGGATGAACTCCTTATAGTAAGCTCTCTCGCCGCGGAACAGACAGTCCGTACCGCCGATATAGTCGGCGCCAGAGCCATCCTTCTTGTCAACGACAAGGTACCGACCACTATCATGAAGCGCCTAGCCGAACAGCGCGATATAAGCCTCTTATCCACACCTCTTTCCCTGTTTGAAGCCTGCGTTTCCTTAGGCCGCTTGCTTCAGTGCGGCGGCTTTGGAGATAGCGAGCTTACAGCGATGGAAGCTAAACCGCTTTCAAACGACACTGAGGCCGCGCGATGACACCCGTACGACTCCTCGCCCTTGATCTAGACGATACCCTGCTCCGATCCGACCTAAGCATCTCGGCGCGGACAAAACGCGTTTTAAGGAAGGCCGAAAAAGCCGGAGTGGTGGTAGTGTTGGCGTCAGGACGGGCACCAAAAGCTATGACTCGTTACGCCCGAGAACTAGGCATGCATAAACGCCCAGGCTACCTCATAGCGAACAACGGTGTAAGCGTCCTTCGATCGGATAGCGGCGCAATCATAAGCGAAGGCCGCTTGCCACGCGAGGCTGCTATCCTTGTCTATGAATTAGTGGAAGCCGAAGGGCTTCCAGTCCAGATATATAAGGACGATACCATCTATGTATCCCGACGCAACGAATTCGGCGACATGGACATAAAACTGACTGGTTTTAAACAGCTTGTGGTTAAGGATTTTAAAGCGATGGTCGCGTCTGGACAAACCAAGCTGGTTATACCCAGCGATCCAGCTATATTGCGTCCGTTGGAAACTCTATTAAGAAGCGTCGTTGGCGACCAGGTAACCCTATGTACCAGCAAGCCATATTTCCTTGAGGTCTTACCGCCCAAACAGGGCAAGGGAGAAGCGCTCGCCCTTATAGCCACGGAGCTTGGCATTAAGAAGGACGCGGTGATGGCCCTGGGAGACTCCATGAACGATGAAAGCATGATCCGCTGGGCTGGTTGGGGTGTGGCCATGCGCAATGGGGATGAGCGGATTAAGGCTATCGCTTCTTTTACCAGTGAGTTAACAAATGAGGATGATGGCGCGGCGGATATTATTCAACGTTTTATTTTAGGGGACGAAGTTCTACCGCCGCCACGGGGAGTGGAAGCATGATGGATGAAAGCGCCATCCCTATTTCCGCCGATGATTCGCCATCGGTGGTATTAGAGCTAATCTATCGGCTTAAAATAAAGGATGTGATGACAAGCGCCCTTATATCCGCCAAGGAAACCGATAGTCTGCGTCATATTCAGAGTTTGATGCGAGAAAATTATATTACAGGAGTACCTATCGCAGATGGCGAGCGCTTATTGGGTTTGGTCTCTATCGGTGATATAGTCACCGCCCTGGATGAGGGCTATATAGATGACCTAGCCGGTAAGCGCATGACCCGTTCTCTGATTGTACTGGAGGACGACATGCCCCTTTCCTTCGCGATAAGCTACCTTAACAAATATCGATATGGTCGTTATCCCGTATTGGATAAACACCACGCCCTTGTGGGAATAATAACCGCTAAAGATGTTATAAAAACCCTGCTTGTGGAGATGAACCGTGAAGTTCAGCGTTTGGAAAAAATTCACGCCGGACGGGAGCTTACGCCAGCTTCTGGCGATATTGAGCTGAGCTTCCGAACCGTCCACTATGACTTTGAGGGAGCTGGCCACGCTTCCACGGAAATAAAGAAAAACCTGAAAGCCCGCGGCCTTAATCCCAGCTTGATTCGCCGGGTCGCGATAGCAAGTTATGAATTGGAGATCAACCAGGTGGTTCATTCCGATGGCGGCCGCGTCCGTTGCGTAATTCATGACGATACGGTGACAATAGAAGCGATAGACGAGGGGCCTGGCATCGCCGATGTCGAATTAGCCTTGCAAGAAGGCTGGTCTACCGCTAATGAATGGATACGCTCGCTTGGCTTCGGCGCCGGGATGGGGCTCTCTAACACAAAACGAGTTTCCGACGAATTTGAGATCCGTTCAGCGGTCGGAAGAGGAACGTATGTCCGATCAACAATCTATTTGAAGGAGACAGACAAATGACCATCAGTGAGGCGGCGCGGCGTTTAAACTGCGAAATAATTCAGGGGGATTTCACAGACTCCCCCTTAAGCGGCGGATATACCTCGGACCTATTATCGGATGTTATGGCCAACGCGAAAGCCGGCGATCTATTCATAACCATCCAAGCGCATAAGAACAGCGTCGCGGTAGCGGCCTTGCTTAACCTGCCGGCTATTCTTGTATGCAATTCCCGACCTATCTCTGACGATATGCGCGCGGCGGCTAAAGCTGAAAACATTGCTCTTTTCCGTAGCGCCGAAAATCAATTCCAGGTTTCCGGACGCCTTTACGCCCTACTGGCAGCGGATTCGCCTCCGGTGAATACTTAAATCAAGGGGTATACGTGTCTATAATCGCCGATCTGCACAATCATTCCTGTTTATCACCCTGCGGCTCCCTTGAAATGTCGCCGCGCGTTTTAGCTGAAACCGCGGCTAAACGCGGCGTCAGCCTTTTAGCGCTAACGGACCATAACAGCGCTCTTAACAGCCCAGCCTTTAAGTCAGCCTGTTTAAATGCTGGCATTATTCCGCTCTTTGGACTGGAGGCTAATACCAGAGAAGAGGTTCATGTCGTATGCCTCTTCGGTACGCTGGAAGCCGCGTTGGATTTTAGCGAATTTATCTATGAACATGTTCCGTATTTTAAAAACCAACCCGAACGCTTGGGCGATCAGGTCTATGTGGACGAAGACGAGGTAATCATTGGGGAAGTAGAGCGTTACCTAGGGAATTGCTTGGATATCAGCGTGGACGATATCGGCTTTCATGTGGATCGCTTTGGAGGGCTCAGTATTCCGGCTCATATCGATAGGCCAATGTATTCCATGGCAAGCCAGTTAGGTTTTGTGGTCAAAGGTCCATGGTCCGCCCTGGAATGTCTGAAAATACCGCCTAAGCTGGATACGCTAGGCTATCCCTTAACCACCTCCTCCGACGCCCATACGCCGGAGCATATCGCTAGACGAGCCTTTGAACTGGATGCCGAGCTCCAAAACTTAGTCCCAGACGGCGCCGCTAGGGGCGTTGATATAGGCGCCTTGAAAATGGCCCTTGCCCGCCGAAGGCGCGTTTAGCGCTAAACAAAGCGCTTACAAGCCGTTGAAAACGGTAAACCGCGAATGGCCATCGACATTATCGCCTAATCGTCACTCACCTCTTCATCGGCTTCACTGATTATTTTTCGGGCAACTTCCAGCAGCAAAGAGTCTACCATTAAATCCGAAACGGACGGACTTGGCCTAGGCAGCTCATCTATACGCTGAAGGCTATCCGCCAGCAGTTCAGCGACTTCTCCGGTGCCAAAGGCGTCAACGTTAATCACCAAGTCAAAGGGTGTCGCGTCCTCCCAGCGAGTACCGTAGTACCTAGCCACAAAACCGCGCCTAGACCTATCGCGCCGCTCCACATATTTTTCGGCGTCCGCGCGTATCATCATACCCTTCTCACGCATAACCCGTTCAACCCGTATCGTGTAGGGCGCCGAGACTCGTACATGAAGAACATCGCCCAAACCGGAAAGGGGCGCGAAGCCCCCGCGGCCGACAATGATTACGCGATCGGCCTTGGCTAGAGCGCGAACGACTCTATCCAAAAAAGATAGGGTCCGTTCGGTCAGCTCTTCCTCGGCGCCCCAAAAGCCGCCGGCGGCTTCATAGCCCTTATCGAACTCAACAAAGCCGTATTCCCTCATCACCCGTTCAATCACGCTCTTATCAGCGATACGATACCCGGTCAGCTCCGCCACACGGCGGGCTAATTCCAATCCGCCGCTGCCTATATCCCGAGAAATGGTTAAAACCGCCATAGCTCCCTCCTTGATAGGAACGGGATACCGACGTCTTGCTTTATGTACTATAGATCCAGCCTGATGCGTTAATTAAGCGGACAACGCCGGCGGAGGCCGTCGGCCTCTGTTATAAGTATAAGTTAATTTAGAGCAGACCGCAAAACGAGCTATTCGCTCGCGGTGGAGCCGTCAGCCGGCGGAGCGGCTTCAGAGGAAGCCGGGTTTTCAGGGGCGGAAGGAAGCGCCGTCGCCGTAGAAGAGCTTGGCGCGGTTGAGGGTACGGGTACGGGAACGGCGGCCGGTGGAGCCACAGCGTCGTTTTGCGGTTCAAGGATAAGCCCATCGTCCACTAGGAGGCTTTTCATCATAAGGGGATCGGAGATAATTCCCACCGCGATTGGACCGCTATCATAGGTGCCGCTCGCGGGGTTGTGGGTAAAGCTCGCGTTCATTTTTGTGGAAATACGCTTAAGCAACTCAAGCCCGATGTTCTTATCGCCGCCCTCAGGGACAGTCACGGTCAATGAAAGCCTGGCGCTGATAATCTGGGTAATTACATCGAACTCTCGCCCCGCGTCCAAATAGCGCTTTACTAAAGCGCGTAATTCGGAATGGCTCGTCAATTCCTTTTGTAAATACTTGAATATTAAAAACTTAGGCATCATTTTTGTTTTAACGTCAGTCAAGGCCACGGACAACTTGAACCCGCTACTCTTATCCATATTAGCCGCGACTAGGGAATCTATCGTCGTTGATATATTCTTCAAGATAGAATCCGCGGTATCCGCCGCCAAGTTCCATCCATCAATAACGGTGACCTCAGCCACCGGTATTTTTGGATCATAGGTTATTTCCACCTGTTTGAGTTGACTATTCAGCTCCACGATCTGGCCGATGGAATAATCGCTGTTTTTGTATAACTGCTCTAAAAAACCGGAAACATCCACCTTGCTCGAAAAACCAAGGGTAGAACAGCCCACCAGGCTACTAACAACAAGACCTACCATAGGTAATAACGAGCGCCGTTTCATATTTTCCTCCTGGTCCCTTATCGCGATAGATACATTATAGGCGAAAACGGGTAAAATCGATACCGAAAAATGTATGTCATACAGCTCTATACTATATTACGCTTCGCTTAATACCGAACTAGACGTTTTTCTATAGCCGCTACATACACCCGGTGATAATCGCGCTTAGCGTAATGGGTGGCTATACCGGGATCAATAAAATTCTCCGGCCGGATATAGTCAGCGTATAGTTTTCGGCACAGAAGAACCTCACGTGCCTCCGCGAAGGACAAAGCGCCTCCAGGAAGCTGTATAGGCGATAACGCGGCGCCCGCGGCTTTGTCGCAGTCCCTGCCGGATTTTGAGCCGAAAAACTTAAGCGCCGCACGTTGTCCTTCGTCAAAAAACGATAACGATAAGCGATCGGATTTTTCAGCATATGCAAAACTATGTCGAGTGGGGCGAATAAACACATAGGCGACATCTATGCCCCAAAGAACGCCAAAACCGCCCCATGACGCCGTCATACCATTCCAATCTTCGGCTGTACCAGCGGCCACTATCATCCACTCATCGCCAATTCGCTTAAAGGGCGAAAATTCCGCGGCGCGTAGCGCTGCTTCTTTCCAAGAAGCGCTGGCGGGTTTAGCGGGAGTATTCATAGTATTCTGCCTCCTTAACCATAAACAGGGTACTATACGTCTCCCCTTCCCTTCCAGCCCTCGGCTGGACAGAAAACGATTTTTTCGCCTCAATAGACCTATGGACAGTCCATTTCTGAATCTTGTCACCCGCCGCCGCAGCGTCAGGTCTTACTCTAGCCAAGCGGTAGAATTTGAGAAGCTGGCTCTTTGTTTAGAAGCCGCTCGTTTAGCGCCCTCCGCGTGCAATTCTCAACCTTGGAAATTCGTTGTCATTGACGAACCCGGCCTTCGCCGAGACATCGCTAAAGCTACTACTAGCCCTGGAATGAAGCTAAACAGTTTCGTCATTCAAGCGCCGATATTAGTCGTCGTGGTATCTGAAGGCGGTAACCTAACTTCTTCCCTTGGGGCGGTAATCAAACGTAAAGATCTATCTAGCATAGATATAGGCATAGCCGCGGAACATTTCTGCCTAGCGGCGGCCGAGCTTGGGCTTGGAACTTGTATAGTGGGATGGTTCAACGAACGGAAAATCAAAAAGCTTATCGGCGCGCCAGCGGGAAAAAGACCGGTTTTACTGATAAGCGTGGGATACCCGGTAAACCCGGACGCCCGTCCAAAAAAACGAAATTCACTGTCAGAGATCGCCGTAAAGAACGCCTACTCGGGAGAAGCGATACAGGCCAAGCTTGAAGACCCAGTGTTATAAGCTTCTCAATTTTTATAACGGCGCGTTTTACCGACACAGCTTATAAAGCGGAGCCACGTTCGCGCCGCTATCGGTTTTCAAAGCTAAAAGCGTATTCAAAATTGTCTTAAAAAAAAGAAGTCTTGCCAAGCTAGAGTTTTAGAGATAAAAGAAACGGCGCGGCGGGCAAAGCCCGCCGCGCCGTTTCTCAAGCTATCAAAGTATCGTGTTAGGCTTACGCCCTGCGAACCCTTGGCTTATAGGCCAAGCAGGTATTGATTGATAAGATTCTCAAGCCTTTCCTGCTTACCGCTAGTCATGCCAACGCCGTCATAACTCTTGGCCAAGGCCGCGAGCTCATCCAGCTTCATCGAGCCCTTCTCAAACTTAGCGCCATCGCCAGAATCAAAACTGGCGTAACGATTCTTCACGAAAGTGGCAAGCTTACCGTCATCAATGATTTTCTGCGCGACTTCTAGACCAACCGCGAAAGCGTCCATACCGCCAATATGCGCCTCAAACAGGTCAGCGCTTTCCACGGAGTTGCGCCGGATATGAGCGTCAAAGTTAAGTCCGCCCGTTGTGAATCCGCCAACCTTGAGAATAGTCAGCATAGCCAAGCTGGTCTCGTAATAGCTGTTTGGGAACTGGTCGGTGTCCCAGCCATTGCGCGGATCGCCTCGGTTAGCGTCTACCGATCCAAAAAGGCCCATAGCGGCGGCGGTTTCTAGTTCATGGGCGAAATCGTGCCCGGCTAGCTCAGCGTGGTTCGCCTCTATATTCATACGGAAATCTTTATCCAAACCGTTGGCGCGCAGGAATCCGGCCACCGTCTCAACATCAAAGTCGTACTGGTGCTTGGTCGGTTCCATCGGTTTCGGTTCGATATAGAACATACCCTTAAAGCCGCGGGAACGGGCATAATCTCGGGCCATAATTAAGAAGCGGGCGAGATGCTCTTTTTCACGCTTCAGATCAGTGTTGAGCAGGCTCATATAGCCTTCTCTTCCGCCCCAGAAGGTGTAGCCCTGTCCGCCAAGTTCAATGGTCGCGTCGATAGCGGCCTTAACCTGAGAGGCGGCCTGGCTGACTACCGCGAAATCCGGATTGGTCGCGGCGCCGTTCATAAAGCGCGGATTGCTGAAAACGTTGGCGGTTCCCCAAAGCAACTTGATCCCAGTCGCTTTTTGCCTTTCTTTGGCCTTAGCCGTAATGACCTGAAGATTTTTCTCGCTCTCGGCAGGGTTTGCGCCTTCCGGGGCTATATCTCTATCATGCCAGCAATAATATTCCGATCCAAGCTTACTTATAAATTCGAAGGCGGCATCCAGTTTTTGCTCAGCCAGGACCATCTTATCCTTGCCGCCCTTCTTCCATTCCTGTTCTATGGTCGCGTCGCCAAACTGATCTTTGCCATCGGCGCAGAAACTATGCCAATAAGCCACCGCGAAGCGCAGGTGTTCCTTCATTGACTTGCCGCCGACTTTCTTTTCCGCGTCATAATACTTGAACGCTAAAGGATTGTCGCTCTTGGGCCCCTCATACTTGATCTTGCCGATGCCGGGGAAATATTCTTTTCCACCGATAAAATAATCCGCCATACTTAGCCTCCTATGTTTCCCTTTCGCTATCGTTGTCTATAGTCAACCGCGATAAAGCGGGCTCAACGCGTTCAAATATTTTGTGTAATCGGCGTAGGCCGTATCGTACGCCGCGACGGATTCCGCATCCGGCTCCACGGTGGCGCCGCCTTCCAGTGATACATGGGTATCGCAAAGAGCGCCAATAGTCGTCTTAAGTCCGGCCGCCCGTTCCATACACCATAAAGCCTGAATCGCTCCACCCATAGCCGCGGCTTCATCGCCAGCCGGCACGCGTACCGGCAGCTTGGTCACGTTAGCTACTATACCGCGCCATAACGAGCTTTTCGCGCCGCCTCCAATCAAGCGAATTTCACGCGCCTTAAAACCAAGCTTGTGGAATGCTTCCAACCCTATACGCATACCGAAGATGGCCGACTCCAAGGCCGCGCGCGCCAGATTTTCACGGCTAAAATTGGCGGCTGAAGCGCCATTTACGCTAGCTCGTCCATTTGGCAGATTTGGCGTACGTTCGCCGTTAAAGAAGGGCAGAACAACCATGCCCCCCGCTCCTATCGGGGCTTTAGCGGCGGCCGCGTCAAAGGCTTTTACATCCAAGCCCAAAAGAGCGCGAAACTGCTCGCTGGCCACCGTGCAGTTCATAGTGCAGAGCAACGGCAGCCAACCGCCGGTAGACGAACAAAACGCCGCCAGATTGCCTTCCTCGTCAACGACAGGCTTATCGGAATAGCCATAGAGAGTACCGGAGGTGCCCAAGCTCATCGTCAGGAAACCGTCACGGACCGTACCTGTCCCCACCGCGCCCATCATATTGTCGCCGCCGCCAGCCGCCACAACAGCGCCTTCAGGAAGACCATATTTCGCGGCGGCCGCCGCGCTCACCTTTCCAAGCGCCTCATCTGGGCCTATCAGGCGCGGCATATACGATTCCAAGGCGGGATCAATCAAAGCGCAAATGGTTTTTGACCATCGTCTATTCCTCGTGTCAAATAGAGCGGTTCCTGAAGCGTCCCCGTATTCAGCGGCGTATTCCCCGGAAAGAAGGAAATTTATATAGTCATGAGGCAAAAGAACATGACGCAGTTTTTTAAACGCGTCGCCTTTATGCTTCTTAAGCCAAAGAATCTTAGGAGCGGTATACCCCGTCAGCATCAAAAGCCCTGTGGTTTTTAGCAGAGCTTGCTCTCCGCCAGCGGCTTCAGTCAGTTCGCGGCATTCATCTATCGTGGAAGTGTCATTCCAAAGTTTTACGGTGTAAACCGGCTGGCCATCGCCATCCAGAGGAACAAAACCATGCTGTTGGCCAGAGACCCCTAAAGCCACGATCGTTTTCTTAAGTTCTGGATCGATATTAGAAAAACAGGCTAATAAGGCTTGATCGTACCAAACCGCTTCCTGTTCCCTTGTACCATCGTTGCGAGCAATTAAATCCAAGGCATGAGAGGCGCGCGCGACAACGTTCTTCTTTTCGTAATCATAAAGAACGACCTTACAACTTTGGGTCCCAAGATCTATACCGCAGACGGTTTTCATCCTTAATCTCCTGTAATAATAGAATACGCCAGATCCTAGCTCAACGCTATACGCGGAATTGACGTTTTATATCTGAAATTGATATTATTGACACATATTTTGTGGAGGCTCCGCCTGATAATAAAGGATATCGTTTATGTGTATCGCCTTGTAGGCGGCGAAAAACTGGCGTGGCATGGACGTTATCATGCTCATGGAAAGGGCGAATTCGAATTTCACTTCTTTCTTGAGGGCCAGGGCAGCTTTCTAATCAACCGTACACGCTATGCCTTGGATTCAGGAACGCTTCTTTTAGCGAGGCCACACGAGTTCCACTCCATCCTCCCCGAAGCGCTTGCCCGCCCCTTAAGCTATTACGCCGTTCTTTTTCAAGCGGAACTGGATCGGACAGAGGACAATGAGGCTTTGCGTCTTCTGGCTAGTGATGGTGTGGGAGCCAGAGGACTAAAGCGCTTAGAAAAACGCGATCGTTTTTTGTTTGAAGAATTACATAGGCTTTTTTTCATATCGGATCAGGATGGTCGCCTAGCGGCCTCATATCAATTATTGAGCCTAATTTACCGCTGGTATGGCCGACGACAGGACGACAGGTCGATGGCAGTGGAGGGGAATCCTCATGTTGAAAAGGCTCTACGGTTAATGGAACGCTCAGTACGAGACAAATTAGCGATTGAAGACCTTGCCAATGCCGTTGGCGTGTCAGCTGAGCACCTAATCCGCATTTTTCACCGCCAGTTGGGAATATCTCCTCTCCAATACTTTGCCCGATTAAAAGCGGAAGCGGCCTCCGCTTTGCTTGTGGACTCCGCGCTCAGCGTTGGCGCGGTCGCGGAATTATTTGGCTATGAAAATCAATTCCATTTTTCAAAAGTGTTTAAAAAATGCACCGGGCTAGCGCCTCAGGCGTACAGACGTGTTTACGCCGAAGCCCGCGTGATAAAGGAAGCACAATAGAAGCTGCGTTTGTATAAATATATACTGCTGCCAATATTGTTGAAACTATAGTGTGATTTACATAAAGTATTATTTTTTAGTAATATATAGATATAAGTCCGGGAATAAAGCT